>JAFSUG010000010.1 GCA_017445385.1 Oscillospiraceae bacterium | reverse complement strand
TCGCAGTTTTGAGCCAGCAATTTTTCGTCATGACAAAGCACAAAGTTGGGGTAATCCTGACGGATTACCCCAACTTTTAATGCAGTAATGGCGGAAAAGGGCGGCTCAAAACCTACATACTCCCTAATTTGCGCCGCCCTTGAACCGAATGGCTTTTTTTGCAATGAAAAAAATCGGCAAAGCCTCATACATTTGGATCATCCATCTGCAAAAAGGATTCTTCGGAGGATTGCTGTGCTTCCACCAAAATTTCGTATGCCAATTCCGAATTGCCCAGCTCTAATGCGTCGGTTGCATCGGCAACTTTGGCAAAGAGCTTATAGTAGAGCGATTTGTAGTCCATAGTTTCATCTCCCAATAAAAAAGTGCGCAGTCGAAACTGCGCACCGAAAAACGCCGCTCCGATTGCTGCAACACAATATTCACTCCGCTAAATCAACGATAATCGAGCAGGGCGAACTGGAGTCAGCATTTTTACCGATGGTAAAAATGCTGCCCGATTATGTTGATCTTATTCGATTAGGGAAATGAATACTGTGTTGCAGCTACAGTTTATCATGGGTTTTTCGAAAAAGCAAGCATGCAAAAACCTCCGCCCAATGAGCGGAGGTTTTTCTTTATAAGCTGAATCAGAAGATGGGGACAACTGCGCCTTCGTAAGCGCCGTTGATGTAGTCCTTCACAGCGTCGGTCAGCAGAGCGTTAACGAGCGCCTGGGTCTTCTCGGAAGCCTCTTCGCCTTCGCGGACAGCGATGATGTTCGCGTAGGTCTGCGCAGCTTCGCCGGAAGCGTCTTCCACTGCCAGCGCGTCGTTTACGTTGAGACCGGCTGCCAGAGCGTAGTTGCCGTTGACAACTGCCAGCGTGCCTTCCTCGGCGTTTGCAAGCTGCGGAGCAACGGTGTCAGCCTGAACGGGGGTGATGTTGTAGCCGCCGTTGTCAACGATGTCCAGCGTGGTAACGCCGGCTTCAACGGTAGCGTCTGCGGGCAGGGTGATCAGGCCTTCCTGTGCCAGCAGGAACAGCGCGCGGGTTTCGTTGCTGCCGTCAGCAGGAACGATGATGGTAGCGCCTTCGGGAACTTCCTCGAGGGAAGCAACGCCGTTGCCGTACAGACCGAACGGCTCATAGTGGATCAGAGCAGCGGAAGCAAGATGCGTTCCGTTCTCTTCGTTGAAGTTCACAAGGTACGGCGTGTGCTGGAAGTAGTTGGCGTCGAGCTCGCCTTCTTCGAGCGCGGTGTTCGGCAGAACGTAATCGTCATAAACAACGATCTGCAGATCGTAGCCCTGCTCAGCCAGCGCGTCCTTAACCTGCTCAAGGATCTCAGCGTGCGGCGTGGAGCTTGCGCCGACAACGATCGGGGTCAGCTCTGCGGTTTCGGTGGTTTCGGTCGTTTCGGTGGGTTCGGTGGTCGTCGTCTGTTCGCCGCAGCCTGCGAGCGCAAACAGGGAAACAGCCAGAACCAGCGTCAGAAGAATGGCAATTGTCTTTTTCATGATGTTCTCTCCTTTTTGATGTGGTGGGTTGGTTTACTAATTGAGAGTCGGTGATCTTGCGCGTTCGACCTGCCGCCTGGCAGCGGCGGAACCGGAAGCGATCGATGGCGGCTCAAAATTACTTGGTAATGCGGCGGTCGGTCTTCCTTGCGAGCAGCATGCCCAGCTCCTGGATAACCTGCACGATGAGGACGGTCAGCACAACGCAGACCCAGATAATATCGTCGTTATATCTCTGGTAGCCGTAGGTGATTGCGATTTGACCGAGTCCCGTTCCGCCGATCGTGCCTGCCATGGCGGAATAGCTCAAAATGGTAACGGTTGAGATCACCGCGCCGATAATCAGCGAGGGCTTCGCCTCCGGCACGAGGACCTTCATAACAAGCTGAAAATCGGAAGTGCCCATTGCCTGCGCCGCTTCGATCACGCCGGCGGAAACTTCCTTCAGCGAGGATTCCACCATGCGCGCAACGTAGGGCGCGGCGGCAAGGATCAGCATAACGATCATTGCCTTGTTGCCAAGGCTCGTTCCAACAACGAACTTTGCAACCGGAAGCATCGCAACCATTAAGATAATGAACGGGATCGACCGGAAGATATTTACGATCACGCTCAGTATTTTATTCAGCCAGGGGATCGGATGGATGCCTTCTTTATCGGTCACGGTCAGCAGTACGCCGAGGGGAAGACCGATCAAGTATGAAATCACGGTTGAGATCAGCGTCATGTAAACCGTTTCCCAAACGCCGAGCTGAATCAGCCCGTTTGCCCAGAGCTTTTCAAGCATTGCAGAAAACATGACTCAGACCTCCTCCCGAAATTCAACGCCGTGGCCTTCCAGCCACGCGAGAACCTTTTCTTCCTGCCGCTTATCGGACGGCAGCTCTAAGATCATGTGGCCGTATGCCTTGCCCTGCAAGTCCTTCGTATCGGCAAACAGGATGTTTACCGCTGCCTGACTTTCCAAAACGAGATTTGCAATTACAGGCTCATAGGAGCTTCCGCCGTCAAATACGATGCGGATGCGCTTGCCGCCCTTCGTGGGACGCGCTTCGCGCTTTACGCCCGGCAAAATCAGCTCGCGCGCGATCTCGGACTGCGGATTGGAAAAGACCTGGCTGACTGCGCCCGTTTCCGCGATGCGGCTGTTGTCGATGACGGCGACGCGGTCGCAGATCTGATCGATCACGCGCATCTCGTGGGTAATCACGATAATGGTAACGCCAAGCTGCTTATTGATGTCCTGCAGCAGCGCGAGGATCGACTGCGTCGTGTTCGGGTCGAGCGCGCTCGTTGCTTCATCGCAGAGCAGATACTTCGGATTCGTTGCAAGCGCTCTTGCAATCGCAACGCGCTG
>JAFSUG010000009.1 GCA_017445385.1 Oscillospiraceae bacterium | reverse complement strand
CGCTTTGCGGTGCTTCGCAGTTTTGAGCCAGCAATTTTTCGTCATGACAAAGCACAAAGTTGGGGTAATCCTGACGGATTACCCCAACTTTTAATGCAGTAATGGCGGAAAAGGGCGGCTCAAAACCTACATACTCCCTAACTTGCGCCGCCCAATTTTTTTATTTACAGAACAAGGCTGCTTTCCGATTCGTAAGTTTCCAGCGCGTAGCGCATCAGCGGCGAATCGAAAACCGTTGCTTCTTCAGGCGCTTCCTGCTCGATGCTCGTCATCATGCGGTAGGTCTGATAGCAGTTATTTTCCAGCGGAATCACGCGGTTGATGCCGGCACAGCCGTTCCAGCGCCAGTTCTGCTCAAAGAGCGTCATCGTTCCGGCTTCTTCATCGACCGATTTGCAGATTGCCCAATGGTTGTAGCCCTTTCCGCGCGCTGCCGCAGAGCCGAAGAGAATATCGCCCGGCTGCGGATCGGAAACCGCTTCGAACCAGTATGCATCGCTGTTTAATACGGTGGGGCAGCTGCCGCCGCAGCGGATCTCAACGCCGTAGACCTCGCGGCAGTAGCGCTCGATCAGCTCCGTGCAGTACAGCTTGGGGCCGCCGAGATTGTAGCGCGCCTGTACGCCGTTGAACGTATCGGCAACAAAGCCGTTGCCGGTGATTTTCGTATACGTGCAGCCGAGCGTGCGCTCATATGCAGAAGCCTGCATCGGCGCGGCGATCGCCGCAATGCAAAGCGCGGCAGCAATCAGCATGCGCGCGCGTTTCAGTAAATGCAAAATCGGGACACTCCTTCCTGAATTCGGTAATAGTGTAACATATTGTAACCATTTTGTCAACAGTTTTGTTACCTATTTGTTTCTTTTCCTTTTGCTATTTTTCGCGCGCTATGGTATGATAAGACCCAAAGAGGAGTGTTTTCATGGAAGAATTGGCAATTTCCGTTATGGACGAAAAAACGCTGAATCAAATGACGGCGCTGGCGATTGCGCATTGCGGCGACGCGGTGTTTGAGCTGCTTGTAAGGACCTGGCTCTGCCTGCACGGCGGCGTTAAGGCGGACGATCTGCACCGCAAAACCGTTTCCTACGTCAGCGCAGAGGCGCAGTCAAAGCGCGTAGAGCGGCTTTTGCCGCTGCTGACGGAGCAGGAGCTTGCCTGGTATAAGCGCGGCAGAAACACGCATCTGCACACGATCCCCAAGCACGCAACGCCCGGCGAATACGGCAGGGCTACGGGGCTGGAATGTTTGTTTGGCGCGCTCTATCTTACCGGGCGCGGTGATCGCGCGAAGGAGCTGTTTCTTTTAACGATGGAGGAAAACGATGGCGTTTGACGCAGTATTTCTCTCCGCTGTCCGCGGAGAGCTTTCCGACGCGCTGATCGGCGCGCGGATCGATAAGGTGCAGCAGCCGGACCGCCAAAGTCTGATCCTGCACATGCGCGGCAGGGACGGCACGAAAAAGCTGCTGATCAGCGCATCGCCCAATACGCCGCGCATCCATCTCACGGAAACGAGTCCGGAAAAGCCGGCGCAGCCGCCGATGTTCTGCATGCTGCTGCGCAAGCATCTTACGGGCGGACGGCTCGCGGAGATCGCGCAGCCGCCGATGGAGCGCCTTTTGGAGCTGAAATTCGACTGCACCGATGAGATGGGCGAACCATGCAGAAAGACGCTGATTGCCGAGCTGATGGGGCGCGGCGCGAATCTGATCCTCTGCGGCGCGGACGGGCGCATCATCGACTGCATCCGCCGCGTGGATTTTGAAAAAGCCGACAGCCGCCAGGTTTTGCCCGGGCTGTTTTACCGCTATCCGCCGCTTGTGCCGAAGAAAAATCCGGCGGAGACGGACGAAAACGCGCTGCTTGCGATGCTGCAAGCGGTTGAATTGCCGATCCGTCTTTGCGATTGGCTGCTGCAAACGTTCGGCGGTCTTTCGCCGCTCGTCTGCAGGGAGCTGAGCTATCTCGCCTGCGGCGATATCGACGCCGATCTCAGCGCAATGGCGCAAGCGCAGCGAAAGCAATGCGCCGCGCGGCTTGCAAAAGAATTTTCCGCGATTGCGAAATGCGATTTTCAGCCCGTTATGCTGCTGGAGGGCGAAGTTCCGAAGCTGTTCAGCTACCGGACGATCACGCAGTACGGCGATTGCTACCGGCAGACGGTTCAGCCGTCGTTTTCCGCGCTGCTCGATGCGTTTTACGCCGGACGCGACGCGCTTGCACGCATGAAAACACGCACGCAGACGCTGCAAAAAACCGTAACCACGCTCTATGAGCGCGCGCTGCGCAAGCTGGAAACGCAGAAAAAAGAGCTGCTTCAGGCAGCCGACCGCGATCATCTGCGGCAAAGCGGCGATCTCATTATGGCGCATCTCGGGCAGATAGCAAAGGGGCAGACCGTTCTGCGCGCGGAAAACTTCTACGATCCCGATTTGAAGGAAGTTTCCATTGCGCTCTCCCCCACACTCTCGCCGCAGCAAAACGCCGCGAAATACTATAAGGACTACGCCAAGGCGAAAACTGCCGAAAAGCGGCTGACAGAGCAAATTGCGCTCGGCGAGCATGAGCGCGACTATCTTGCCGGCGTATTGGACGAGCTTTCGCGCGCGGAGAGCGAAAAAGACGTTGTTGAGATCCGGCAGGAACTCGAAGACGGCGGCTATCTGCGCAAGGGCGATAAAAAGCGCATGAAGCTGCCGCCTTCAAGGCCGATGCACTTCCGCTCCACAGAAGGCTTTGCTATTTACGTTGGGCGCAACAACCGCCAGAACGATCTGCTCACCTGCAAAACCGCCGCGAAAAGCGACCTCTGGCTGCACGCGCAAAAGCAGCCGGGCAGCCACGTGATCATCGACTGCGGCGGCAAAACGCCGAACGATCAGACCATCACGGAGGCGGCGATGCTTGCCGCATGGTTTTCGCAGGTTCGGAGCGGACAGAACGTTGCGATCGACTGCGCGTTTGTAAAGCACGTAAAAAAGCCTGCCGGCGCAAAGCCGGGCATGGTGGTTTACGACCAATACCGAACCATATTCGTAACGCCGGACGGGAAGCTGCCGGAAGCGCTTGCCGTCACACTTTGACGAAAAACGCATAAGATGTCGTGAAAGGGAGTGTCCTTTCACGACATCTTTTTTGGAGGTCATTTTTATGCGCAGAAATCGCGTTCTCAGCCGCATGACGTTCCCGGACTTCGTTGCAAACGCCTGCTGCAACCCCTGCTGCCGTGACAACGGCGTTGTTGCGCAGGTTCAGGCGGCGCAGGATACCAACTGCTGCAACTGTTGCTGCTGCTGCAACTGCTGCGGCTGCGGCAATTGCTGCGGCTGCGGCAATTGCGGTAACGTCGGCGGCGCTTCCAACGGCTGCGGCAACGTCGGCGGCGTTTCCGACCGCCGCTGCAACCGCGGCAGCGTAGGCGGTGCATACGACGATCATCGCCCGATCTGGGGCGGTATCGGCGGCGCGTACTCGCCTTACGGCTGCCCCTGCCTGGATTACCCGATCATCGAACAGGTCGAGTGATCCCGCGTGCCTCTTCGGAGGCACGATACACAGCCTCCGAAAAAGCGATGCACCGCCAAACGGCGGTGCATCGAACTTTTATTTTTTATTATACGCCTCGATACCGAGCGCCAGCAGATCCATCGCGCGAGCGAGGTCAGCTTCTTTCAGCACATAGGCGATCCGAATTTCGCTGACGCCCATGCCGGGCGTTGCATAAAAGCCGCGTCCGGGCGCAAACATAACCGTTTCGCCGTGATCTTCAAATTCCTCAAGCAGGAACACAAGGAATTTTCCCGCATCGTCCACGGGGAGCTTCGCCATGATATAGAATGCGCCGTTCGGGCATTCGCAGACGACGCCGGGAATCTCCTTGAGCTTTTTCATAACGATATCGCGGCGTTTCTGGTACTCCTTGCGAACCGTTTCAAAATACTCCTGCGTTGTGCTGCGGTACAGCTCTGCGGCAAGCACCTGATCGATCGTTGCAACGGACAGGCGCGCCTGGCAAAACTTCAGCGCATGGGCAATCAGCTCCTTGTTTTTGGAGATGATACAGCCGATTCGCGCGCCGCAGGCGGAGAACCGCTTGGAAACGGAATCAATCAAAATCAGGCGGTCTTCCAAACCCGAAAGCTGTCCGAAGGACGTTAATTCCTCGCCGTCATAGACAAATTCCCGATAAACTTCATCCGCAATCAGCCACAGATCGTGCGTGCGGACAAAATCGGCGATCATGTCCATTTCCGCGCGCGTCAGAACCGTGCCGCAGGGATTGCCGGGGTTCGTAAGCAGGATCGCGCGCGTCTTATCCGTAAGCGCCTGTTCCAGCTTTTCTTTTTCCGCGTAGTGGTAGCCCTCTTCGGGCGAGGATTTGATCGGGCGGATCACAGCGCCGCGCTGCAGCGCGAACGTTGCGTAGTTCGTATAATAGGGCTCCGGCGTGATGATCTCATCGCCCTCATTCAGAATGCACGCCATGACAAGCGCGAGCGCTTCGCTGCCGCCGGTTGTGATCAGAACGTCTTCCGCGTTCAGCGGCACGCCGATGCCGGAATAGTAATCGCGGATCGCGTCGATCAGCATCGGAATGCCGGGCGACGGCGCATAGGACAGCACCTGCTCGTCAAAATGATGGAGCGCGTCTAAGTATGCCGGCGGCGTTTCAATATCCGGCTGGCCGATGTTCAGATGGTAGACCGTTTTTCCTGCCGCTTTCGCCCGCACTGCGTAAGGATGGAATTTACGGATGGGCGATTCTTGGCTTTCCAGTGCAGTGTGCGAAAAATACATAGTCGCGCTTCCTTTCTCTGTTGAGTTACTCTGCTTTTTCGCCGCCTCTGCGCCGTCTCGGACGGCGGCGGCGATTCGGTTTATCCTGCTGCGGCTGTGCCGGCTGCGCTTCCGCTTCGCCCAAGGGCTTGCGGTGGCGCTGATGATGATTGCGGCGCGGCGCTCCCTGCTCTTCGGCCGGCTGCGCATCATCCTGAAGCTCCGCCTGCTCTTTCTGATCGCGGATCAGCGTAACGTCCGGCAGCACGTCCTCCGCAACCATGCGCGGACGGCGCGGCGCGGACGAGATCGGCGCGAAATCCTCCGGGATCGGGGGATCGGTTTTCTTCGCCTTGCCGTTGCGGATCACGTAGATTTCATCGGTTTTATACGTTCCAACCTCGTCCGGCGTTTTTTCCATGCGGACGCGGACGGTCTGCCTCAGCAGGTTCACGTCAGTGATCGTGCCGCGGCCGTCCGGCGTATCTACGAACGACTCCGCCTTCGGCGCGCTCTTGATGAGATCTTCATAGGCGTCCTGCTCATATTTCAGGCAGCACATCAGTCTGCCGCAGGTGCCGGAGATTTTCGTGGGGTTCAGGCTGAGGTTCTGCGTTTTTGCCATCTTGATGGAAACAGGCTCGAAATCATCGAGGAACTGCTTGCAGCAGAACGGGCGGCCGCAGATGCCGAGTCCGCCGACCATCTTCGCCTTATCGCGCACGCCGATCTGGCGCAGCTCGATGCGCGTGCGGAAAACGGACGCGAGGTCCTTTACAAGCTCGCGGAAGTCCACGCGCTCATCGGCGGTAAAGAAAAACAGAATTTTGCTGCCGTCAAACGCGCACTCCGCGGAAACGAGCTGCATATCCAGTCCGCGCTGCTCAATTTTCTGCTGGCAGACGCGGTATGCCTCTTCCTCTTTTTTGAGATTCTCCGCACGGATTTTTTCATCGTTTTCCGTTGCCTTGCGGAGCACCTTCCGCAGCGGAAGCACCGCGCAGCGAACCGGCAGCGAATGCGGCGCGGACGCGCAAATCCCGTATTCCATGCCGCGCGCCGTATCGATCATCACGTGATCGCCGGCGGCGAGCTGCAGATTGTTTGGATCAAAGTAGTAGATCTTACCGCCGTCACGGAAGCAAATATCCACAACCGTTACGGTTTCCGATGCATCGCAGCCTGCGCACGCAGCGCAGTCTTTTTCGCAAGTTTCAGCCGATTGAACGGCTTTTTCTTCTTCCATATTGCCTCCTATCGAAGCCGGGCTGCCAGGCAGCCGCATATGTGTCCTAAGTTTACGTTGCTTTCCATCGCGGAAAGCATTTCCTGCACGTCGCGGTAGGCCTGCAGCAGATCCGCAGCCGAACGCGCGTCGGATAATTTCTGCGCCGTTTCCGCCATGGCAGGCATTCCCGTCTTTGCGGTAAGCGCATCGCCGAGGAGCGATTGCGCCTGCAAAAGCGCCGCGCGCAAATTATCGCGCCGATGATCGTCCGGCTTATAATTTTCCAGCTTCCAAAGCGCCTGCAGCAGCCCGAAGCGGTCGCCGGAGGCATACGCCAGCAGCATTGCCTCCGCTTGCGCATCGCTCGCAGCGGCTTTTTCCAGCAGCTTCTCCGCCTGCCCTAAAAAGCCGCCGCTTCGCCGGTACGCCGCCGCAAGCGTTTCTTCTGATATGCCGGACTTTTTTTCGCGGAGCCACTGCATCGCCGCCTCATAGGGAACGGGCGACATTTGCAGCTCCACGCAGCGCGAACGCACCGTTGGCAGCAAGCGCTCGGCGCGGTCGGTCAAGAGAAGGAACACGCCGTATTCCGGCGGCTCTTCCATCACTTTCAGCAGCGCGTTCTGCGCCGCAGGGTTCATATCCTGCGCGCGCGGGAAGATATAAATTTTTCGCGCGCCCTCATTCGGGCGGATGTAAAGATCGTCCCTCGCGTCGCGCGCCATCCCCACAGAAACCGTTTTCTTCTCCGGATCATCAACGGTGATTACGTCCGGATGGATGCCGGAAAGCACCTTTCGGCACTGCTCGCAAACGCCGCAGGGCGGCTCTTCCGATCGGCATTCCAGGGCGGCGCAAAGCAGCCGCGCAAGCGTTTTTTTCCCCGAACCTTCCGGCCCGCAGATCAAAAAGCTATGCGGCATTTTTCCGCTGCGCACGGTTGCCAAAACCCGGCGCATCAGCGCTTCGTTGCCGATCAAATGCTCCATCTGTTTGCAGCATCCTCTTTCTATGTTTCTGGTTGCTTTAGTATAGCAAACTTTCGCAAACAATTCCACCCCCATTTTTATAATATACGGCATAAATACGCCAAAAACAGGCGAAAAGCTGCAAACCTTTTATTTGCCGAATAAAAGAAAGCAGAGATTTGCGCTGCAAACCTCTGCTTTCTTTGGCAATTACGCCTCCATCTGTCTTCCGAGGAAGCCGGAAACCGTTTGCGCCAGTTTCTGCTCCGCCTCGCCGACCTGCGCTTCCGAATCCGAAAGCAGAATCAGCACGCAGCCCATCAGATCCCCCTCGGAGAGGATCGGCGCGGCAACGCCGATATGCCATTTTTCGCCGCCGTCTACCGCCGGCAAAAGCGCATCGCCCTGGCGATGGCAATACAGCCGCCGCTGCTCCATGATCTGCTCCAGCTCCGGCGAATTGCGCTTATCAAGCAGCTCGCGCTTCGGCGCGCCGGAAACAGCAATGATCGAATCCCGATCGCAAACCGCAGCCGCATGGCCGGCGTTTTTGCCGATTGAATCGCAAATCTGCGCGGCAAATTCCTGCAAATCGCCCATCGGCGAATACTTTTTGAAAATGACTTCGCCGTCCTTTTCCGTATAGATTTCCAGCGGGTCGCCGTCGCGGATACGGAGCGTGCGGCGAATTTCTTTCGGAATGACAACGCGCCCCAGATCATCGATCCGGCGCACAATCCCTGTTGCTTTCATAAAAAATCCCCTTTTGTTTCGGTTTTGCATCGGTAGTATCTGCGCTTTTTGTAAGTTTATGCAAAGATCTTTTTGCGCAAAAAAAAGAACGGAAAGCCGTTTGACTTTCCGTTCTTTTTCGAATTATTCAGTTTACTTTGCTCCAGGTTTCCGTATCGGTTTCCTTGGAGAAATCATGCGCGTTGCTCGCCTCAATCAGCTCGAGATAGTACCACTTCGATGCATCCTGCAGATCGGTGAACTGCTTGATCTGATCGGGGTTCGCTTTGATATACGCCGCATCGGCTGCGCGGCCGGTCATACGGTTGACGATTGCCGCGACTTCCGCGCGCGTGATTTTGCCCATCGGAGCAAAGCTGCCGTCCGCGTAGCCATCAACCCAGCCGTAGGCTGCCGCCGCCGCGATGCTGCCGTATGCCCAGAAGGTTTCGGGCACGTCGGTAAACGTTGCCTTGCCCTCGGTGCTCTTTGCGAGGCGCGTTGCGATGGCTGCAAATTCGGCGCGCGTGATGCTGCGCATCGGCTCGAAGGTATCCGCGCTGACGCCCTTGATCACGCCGATGCTTGCCAGCGTATTGACCGCCTGCGCATACCATGCGCCTTCCGGAACGTCGGTGAACGACGCGGTGATCTCAACGTTCTTATTCTTCAGCAGGCGATAGAAGATCATCGCGACTTCGGCGCGCGTGATATCGCCCTGCGGCTGCACGGAGCCATCGGCATAGCCGGAAATGTAGGCATCGTGCGCATCGCAGATCAGCCAATCCGCCACGCCGGTATCCTCCGGCGTTTCGCGCACTTCGCTGAACGTTGCGTTAACCGTAACCGCGCTTGCCGGCATTGCGAGCTTATAGGTGCCGTCCGCATTCAGGGTGACGGGGATCTCCTTGCCGCTTGCATCGGTTACAACAACGCTTTCCACCTTGTAGCCGTCTTCCGGCGTAACCGTAAAGGTGATTGCCGTGCCTGCTTCCGCCGCGCTCACGCTGGCTTTCACGTTGCCGTGCACGGGCTCCGCAGTCTTAACCGGGTATTGCGTTACAGCTGCGCTGCCGCCGCCGCCGAACGAGGAAGCAGTGGACTTCAGATAGAAGACGTCGCCTGCCGCGGCGGTGACTTCCGCCGTGGTGTCAACAGCATCGTTTTCAAACGTCTTGTCGTTGAGATACCAGCCATTGAGCGTGCGGCCCGCCTTCTTGTAGGCATCCGTGCCGGTGAAGGTCATGTTCTTGGCTGCCGTTTCGTTTTCCGTGCCGATTTCCGGCTTCGCTGCGGTAAACGGAACTGCCGTGAAGTCCAGAGCCGTCAGAACGGTTGCCGCATCCGTATCGAGGATGCCATAGCCGATTGTCGTTTCGCCATCCATGAAGGTGACGTAGTTGACGTGCTCTTTGAGCGAGTAAACGTCGCTCTTCTGCGTTACGCCGGTGATCGTGCCGTCAACGGCTGCGCTTGCCGCGGTTGCGGCAGTGCCGAACCAGCCATCGAGCAGATAGAGATCAGCGGTGTCCTTGAAAGCGGTCTTCGTTGCGCCGGTGTAGGCTTCGCCATAAGGCGCGGTGACCTGCGCGGCTTCTTCCGTTTCATAGACGAATGCGTTGGAAAGATCGATCTTGCCGAAGATCATACGCGCGTAGCCGATCGTTTCGGCTTCAGCGGCAACGCCGTTGGTGGTGGTGATGCGCTGCAATTTCGCGTATTCATAGGTGGGATAGAGGCTGTCGCCTGCTGCGAGGCCTGCCATCGTCTTTGCGGTGCTGTCGATCACCATGCGCGTTGCGCCGGTCTTATACCAGGTATCGGCATAGGTCTTGAGGAAGTTGAAGCCGGTCTTTACGGACCATGCCGCATCCGCAGTCGTCATATCGGTGGAATGGTTGGTATAGTATGTTGCGTTGGTGAAATCGATCGTTGCGGGCGCTGCGCTGATTGCGTAGCCGAGGACGTTTGTATGATCCGCGGTTGCGTCGCTGCTGCGGATCACGACAGCGTCATCGATAAACAGCGCATAGTAGTCGCTCTCGCTGACCGTCCATTTCACGGTTACGGTATCGAACGCGTCGGGATCATCAGCGGTTGCCGCATTGAGGCCGGACACGGCGCCGTCACGCCAGAGATACAGGTCGGCGGTGACTTCCGTGCCGGGCAGCAGCTTGGCAGGATCGAAGAACGCCGTATCGGCTTCGGTATCGATCGCAAGGGAATTGAACTTGCCCATGCCGTTCGCGCCGAGCGTGATCTGCTTTTCTGCCTCTGCGCCGCCGTTGATCACGCCGTCCGCGTCGGGCGCTTTATACGCAAGCTTTGCGTAGCCGTCAAACGCGGCCGCATCCGAGCCGTAAGCGGTTGTGTTAAACAGCGTTTTATAGTTGATATAAACGTTGTCGTTTGCGCCGCCAGACAAGGTGCTGTCGGTTTCGCTCGTGACGGTCTTTTCAACGGAGATATTGGAAGCATAAGCCGTATCCGGCGCAGTGACATCCTCATGGTCGCCGAGGAGCTTGCCGTTAAAGGACTCCACAACCGGCACGATGGCGATTGCATAGCTTTCGCCGAGGTCGCAATCGCCGGTGCGCAGCTCGAAGCGGAACGTGGAGCCGCCGAGCTGATCGTTCGCCGCCGCAAGCGTGCTTGCGTCCGCGCCGTTGACCTTGAGCAGTTTGAGCCACAGCGGATTTGCAATGTGGTTCATGCCTGCAGCAACCGTTTCGTCCACGTCGGTCGTTTCGGGATCGTCCGCCACGGCAGCCACTGCCTGCGTGCTGTAGGCGCCGATTTCGTTTGCCGTATCGGCAAGCAGCGCCGCAAGGCTCGGGATCGGAGCGGCTGCGTTTTCGGTGGTCTTATAATCCGCTGCCGGATCGCCGACCTTGACCGCAACAATCTTCACATCCGCAAGGTAGCTGTTCTGCGGAATCGTGAATTCAAACTCCGCCGCATCGCCGTTGGGATAGAGGGTAACGTACTTGTAGCTTTCCGCTTCGTCCGCCGTCTTCACAACGCCGCCGGAGCGGTTGATGAATGCGGAGGGAGCAGGATGCGCATTGAGCTGATCGAGCGGCAGAAGCAGATCATAGTTGTTCGCGTTGCCCTTCACACGGAAGCGCATCACGTGCTGCCAGCTTTCTGCGCTTGCGGTCTTGCTGTTCTGCGCGCCGATCTGCGTGCAGGCGTTGAGGTTCAGATCCGCAGTATCCGCAGAAACCAGCTTGAAGTTCGGGAAGCTGCCGATCGAAACGTTCATCGCCGGGAAGTTTGCCGGGTTCGTGCTGCCGATCGAATGCTGCGCAACGTGCGTAATCGCGCCGGTTGCGCCATCGATCGTGAGCGTCTTATCCGTCATGTACTGATCGTATTTGACGGTATCGTTGATTGCGTAGGTAACGGCGTAGTCATACTCCGTAAGCGTTTTGCCGTAGCTGTCCGTGCCGTCATCATCGGCCTCAACCAGTTCGGTCTCCTTCATTTCGAGCTTGGAATAGAAGCCATTTTCAGTCGTTGCGGTGAGCAGATACGCCTTTGCGTGGAGGTCGAACGCCTTGTGCAGCGCGGTGAGATCATACACCGTGAGCACGCCGAACGGCGCATGCGTAAAGTGCATCTGCGCAACGTCCACGGAGCCGGTTACGGCAGCGATGCCGCGCGTTTCATCCGTTTCGGGCTCGGCTGTGCCGTTGCCGTCAACAAACGCGTAGTTGAGCGCCGCGACTTTATCGCCTGCGGCAGGAACGGTATCGTCCGCTTTCAGGAAGCGTGCCGCAGTAATGGTGACGCTCTTATCCGCGCCCTTGTTCTTATCGGCGTAGTCGCCGGCAAGCTCCATGTGCAGCACGTTGGTGCCGGTGGGATCGAGGTAGTTATACAGCGCGGCAGACGCCTGCTTTGCAAACTGACCGGGCGCTGCAGGCGCAGCCGTGGTCAGCTCGGTGACGTACTTTCCGGCAGCCGTTACATCGCCATCCGTAACCGTCTGGCTGACGAGGGCGGTCGCGCCATCGTAGATCTTATCGAAGTCGCCGGTGTCCTTGAGCGTGAGCTCACGCTGCGCAACGTCGAGATAGAAGCGCACGCCGGTGACAACCCACTGGAATTCTTCCTCACCGCTCCACGCGGCAGCGCGGCCGGCGGTGCTGGTTTCGGTTGTGTAATACAGGCCGTAGTAGTCAACGGTCACGGTGTAATCATCCACGCCATAGAATTCGCAAGCCGGGAGCTGATCGCTGACCTGCTCGGCGAGCTTGGAAACGACGTTTGCAACCGAGTTGGTTGCCGTGGTATCCGTATATTTTATAGTGGCAACGGTCTCATCGCCAGCCTGAACGGTGATCACGTACAGATCGCCGCTGTAAGCGTCGCCATCGATGAGGTCGGCAGTGTAAGCCGCGTTGGGCGCAGCCGTGACCTTGTTGCCATAAGGCGTATCGCCGGAGATCTTATCGCCCTTCACAACACGCCAGCCGAGATCGTTGCGCGTGAGCTTGCCGCTGACCTTGAGATCCTCCGCGTAGACGGAGCTGATGGTGTTGCCATCGCTCTTTTTCGCGTAGTTCGGGTCGGGATAGCCGGCTGTGACGGCTTCGCTCTTAAACGTTACGGGCGTAAACGCTGCGGACTTGCCGGGATCGGTATTCGCAGCCGCCTGCGTGCCGACGTAGTTAACAGTGATCTCCATTGCGCCGGGGATCACGTTCACGCCGCTCGGCGCGGGATCGGGATCGACCGTCTGGTTGCGGTAAGAGATCGCGCCGTTCTTACCCTGATAATAGGTGTTCTGCACGTCGCCGGCGGAAGTCTTCTGATCCTCTGCGCTCTTGCCGTCGTTCTGGCAGAGGTAGTTGTTCATGTTCTTGCTGCCGTATGCGATGGTTGCGCGGTCGGAATCCGTGTACGCATCCTTCACGCCGGTCAGATCGCCGAAGAGGTTGAACTCCCACTGCAGATCGCGCTGCAGCGGCGTTGCGGCGTTGAGCATCAGATGCTCATCGTTGCCCCAGTTTTCGCCGTAGTTGGCGTCAAAGGAGAACGTGCCGTAAACTTCTTCGCCGTTCTGACCTTCCACAAAGCGGGTGAAGCGATGGTCCTGAACCTTGGTGGGCTCATAGACGGCATCGGTTGCCTGGTCGATGGCGAGGTCCGCCTGCTCAATCAGAACATAATAGGTATTGTATTTATAAGTCGGCGTATAGACGCCCTGCGCGGTGTATTCCCAATCCAGAACGCGCTCATAGACCGTATAGAGACCGGCGTTTTTGATCTGCACTTTGCCGAGCTCGGTGTAGTTGCCGAGCCATGCGCTGTATTCCGCCGCAGGCGCATACGCCGTGCCGCTGAAATACTTGCCGGCGGTGGTGAAGTAGTCCTTCTCCGCCGCGCTGTCCGCGCCGCCGAGCAGCCAGTTGTTGGCGCTGCTGTAAGGCGTGGTCAGGGCAAATTCCGCCGGAGCGGCAGAGCCGTCTTTATTGGTGACCTTGTTATCCTTGAAGGTATGATACGGCGTATAGAGCACGGCGTAGGTTGCGTTCCAGCTATCGCTGAAATCATTGAGCGCCGTAAGCTGATGCGCAGCGTTATCATACGTTGCGAACTTCACGGTCTTAATGTCTTTATAATTGCCTGCCGCGCCGAGAAGGTCGGTATTCTTCTGCTCGCCGGCAACGTTCAGCTCCGCAGTGATCGGATCGGAAACCGAGCCCGGATCATAGGAAACCAGAACGTTGTTGCCGCCGGCAACGATTGCGCCGTCCGCATTGGTCTGATTCGTCAGCGAAACGGTGCTGACCTTATCCTGCGGAACGGCGATTGCCGCCCAATCGGTATCGGTATTGCCGCCGTAGTTTGCCATGGTATCGGCTTGCGTTTTTGTATAGTATGCTCTGAGCGTAAGCGTATCGAGCACGTCGCCCTCAGCGCCGGTGATGGTTGCCCCAACCGCGAAGAGGTTGTTCTGTGCCGTTGTATCGGCGTTGATGCCGCGCAGATAATACTGCACCGCGCCGTTGAGCGTGCTTGCGCTGCTTGCGCCGTTTACGCCGGCTGCCGTTGCCGCCGCCGCGGAGGCGTTATGGTTCTTATTGCTGGTGGCTTTGTTGCCATTGCCGCCCTTCGCGCCGCCGTTGCCGCCCTTGCCGCCTGCGCCTACGATTGCGCCGCCGAAGCCGCCCTGGCCGCCGGAGCCGCCTGCGCCGCCGCCGCCGAACGCGGAGCATTTCTTCGTCTTAAAGGGCCAGCGCTTAAACGAGTCCGTTTTCTTCTGATTCGCGCCGCTGGCGCCATTTGCGCCGTTCTGGCCGTTTTCGCCGCCCTTGCTGCCTGCGAGCGAAACGTTGCCGAGCAGATTGACCGTGCCGGCAGTTTCCGGCGTGGTGGTGTTCGTCTTCACGGTTTGCGTTGTGGAAGCCGTAGCGCCGGAAGTGCCGTTGGTGCCGATGCCGGCGCCTGCGCCGCCGCCGCCGTTGCCGCCTGCGCCGCCCTTACCGCCGCGCGCACTGGTGGACGTGCCGCCGAGGTAGCCGGCAAGACCGCTGCTGCAGGAGGCATAGGCATAGCCATCCGAGCCCTTCGCGCCGTTTGCGCCTGCCGCAGCGTTGCCGCCAACCGCATTCACCGCGCCGTCACCGACGAAGTAAAGCGTTGCGCCGCCGGGCAGGTAGATGCCGGCAAAGCCGCCGTTCATGCCGCTTGCCGCCTTACCCGTGGCAGTGAGGGTATGATCGTTGAGATAGATATAAACGATCGCGTTTCTTGCGATTTTGAGACCGTTGCCGATGGAGCTGCCGTCAAAGGTAACGTCCTCGGTCAGATAATAACGGCCGGTGTAAAGCGTAGAGCCTGCCGGATAATTCTCCGGATTGAGCAGCCGCCATGCCGTTGCGGTATCGGCAGGCAGCGCTTCAAACTCCGCGCTGATGGTAACCGGATATTCCGGCATCACAAAGCCGGTGCCGAAATCATCAACGGTTTCCGCCGGATCGCTGCCCGTCTTCGTGACGGTGAAGCCCTTGAGGCCGTAGCCCTCCGCCGGAGAAGCCGCAATCGTTACAACGCTGCCCGGAACCGCTTCGGTTGCGGCAACGGAATTGACCGTTGCCGTATAGGTGCCGTTTTCGGCAGCCGTGGCTGTGATCGCGTACTTATTTTCATTATAGCTAACCGTTGCCGTTACGTTGCCGGCAGGCATCGTAAAGGTACGGGTATTGCCGGTGCCTTCGGTTGCAATGGTATCGTTGCCGCATTTCACCGTGATATCGGAAACCGCGTAGCCGTCATCCGGCACAACTTCCATGGTAACGGGCGTCTGACCTTCGTAAGCGCCGTCCGTTTCCTGGCCGCTTACGGTGAAGATCACTTCGCCGTTTGCCGATACCGCAGTCAGCGTATACGGGGAGAGCGGAATCGTAACCGTTTCCGCCGGAGCCGTGCTGTAGGTTACAGCGAAGGTGCGGTTGTCCTTGCTGAGGGTTTCCGTTGCCGGCGCGTTGCCGTTGACCTTGAACGGCGTAACGCCGGAAACAACGTCCCAATTCGGGTCCGCAGCAAAGTTATAGCCTTCTTCGCTCTCGGTTTCGGCAGGAAGCGCCGTGGTCTTCGCCGCGTAATACGCCGTAACCGTCCATCCGGCGGTGTTTACCGCCGTGCCGCTCGGCAGCGATTCTTCCGTAATATGCGTATCCACCGAGATCACCTTCGGCTCCCATACGTTCAGCGTATAGGAAGCGGTCTTCACGGCATAGGCATAGTTCGCGCTGTCGGCAACCGTTGCGGTAATGGTTGCGCTGCCCGCGCCCTTGATCGTAACCTTGCCGTCCGACGCAACCGTTGCAACGCTCTGATCGGAAGAGCCGTAGCTCACGGAGCCGTCGCCGGTTTTGGTCAGCGCGTTGGTGAACGCGCCGTCTTTGCCGAGGTACTTCTTCAAAGTGCCGGTTGCATAGCTGATCGTGCCGGCTGCTTTGGTGATCGTAAAGGTTTTCGTCGTGCTGCCGGAATAGCCGCCCATGCCGGAAATGCTGACGTTTTTCGTTCCGGCATTGGTATAGTCGCTATCCGGATAGGAAACCGTATAGTCCGTATCCTGCACGAGCGTTTTCGTTCCGTCCGTGATCGTGACCGACTGCTGGTGGGGAGCGCCGTCATAGGTTACGTCGGAGACGGAAATCGCGCAATCCGAAATCGGCTTCGAAGCGCTTTCGACCTTAATGTAGAAAGAGTAGGTATTCGTATCGCTCGTGAACGCAGGCACACCCGTATAGGTAATCTTCGTTGTGCCCACGCCTTTGATGCAGATATGGTGCGCCAAGGATGCGGAGAGATTTCCCAGCTCTGCAACCGCCGTATTAGAGGAAGACGTTTCCGTTCCCGCGTAATATGCAATCTCAGGAGCATAGGGGCTAATGATGTTGATTCCAATGTCGCTGGAATTGTCCGTTGAACCTAACGGCAGCGTTACGCCCTCATACAACGTCGTGTAGCTTGAGGCATCGCTCTTCTTCACCTTGACGTTGTAGGTTGTCTCCGCTGCCGCCGGCGTTGCCACAGCCGGCAGAAGCCCAACGAGCATTGCAAGCGCCAGCAGAGCGCTCATCGCTTTTCTGAATCTCTTCATAGAAATCCTCCTTCTATTGCTGCTCCGCAGCCTCGCTGCCGGAAGTACCCACCTTCCCGGCGCAGGGGCCGGAGCGCATAATATCCCTGTTTACATTATAACAAGCCAAGCGCCACAGAAGTGCCACAAAAAAGGTCGAAACGCGGCGAAATTGCCGCGTTTCGACCTTTTTCCATTTTTTAGCTTTCCGGCCGGAAGGTCAGCCAGGAATACTGCATCATATATTCGCCGCGATAGGCGCGGACCGCATCGGGGTTGTTTCGCTTATATTCATAGGCATCGCAATCCACTTTGTCCACGTTGATAAAGCATTCGTTTCGGCGCTTTATAAAAACGTCGCCTGCGCCGACTGCTTTCAGCGTTCTTTGAACGTCCGCGATCAGGTTGCGCAGATAGGATTGATGGTCCTCCGACCATAAAACGGCATTCAGCTCGCCAATGCTGACCGCCGCCCCCTCCCGGTCAACCAGATAGGCAAGCAGCTCCTTGGATTTGCTATACTGAAACTTCACCGGCACGCCGCCGGCAAACACCTCAAAATTGCCGAAGCACTTGATCTGCAGGGGCTTGCTCGTTTCGATGTTAACGGGATAGCGCAGGTTTTCCATCTCCTCGCGCACCTTTTCCTCGCTGACCGGCTTTGTCAGATAGCCGGAGGCATGGAGCGCATAGGCGCTTTGCGCGTAATGCTCGTAGGCTGTAACGAAAATGATGTTCGTTTTGGGGTTTGCTTCTTTCAGCTTTTTCGCAAGCTGAATGCCGTTGATTGCCGGCATCTCGATATCCAGAAAGGCAACGTCGATCGTTTCCCCTACCGTTTCCTGCAGCGCCTGCACCGGGTTTGCGAAGCAGCGCAAAGCCGTATCCGGCGGCAGCGCCTTTTGCACCGCGCTTTTCAGGCGGAGCAGCTGCAGCTCTTCATCATCAACCAATAATGCTCTCATACTTGCCCCTCACGATGAAACAGAACTTTTACGCGCGTGCCCTGATCGATTTCGCTTTGAATGACGACCTCGCCGCCGCAGACCGTTTCCACGCGGTATCGGATGTTGTTGAGCCCGATATGCCTGTTTGCGGAAAAATCAATATCTTCCATGCGGAAGCCGACGCCGTCGTCAATCACTTCCACAACGTCATCGGTTTCGGTTTGATACGCCTTCAGCGTAAGCGTGCCGCCCTCCAGCTTTTTGAGAATGCCGTGCTTGATCGCGTTTTCCACAAGCGGCTGAATGGTGAGCGGCGGAACGCAAAAATCGGTTGTCTGAATATCGTACACAACGGTTACGCGGTCGCCAAAGCGCATTTTTTCAAGCGCAACGTATGCCTCGATATGCTTCAGCTCATCTTCGAACGCAATGCGCTGCGTTGCCGTAAGCGCGGAAAGATTATGGCGCAGATACTCCGTAAAATGATCGAGCGCGGCTTGCGCTTTTTCGCTGTCGATCGGGATGAGCGTGGAGATGGAGGAAAGCGCGTTATAAACAAAGTGCGGCTGAATTTGCGAAAGCATCAGCTTGACCTGCGCCTGCTTGTACTTTTCCGCTTCCTTTGCAAGAACGATGTTTTTTTGCATGCTCAAAAACAGGAACAGGATCTCAATTGCAATGATGATGGAGGCATAGGCGATGGCATAGCCCTTGAAAACGTTTTGCAGAATGATCGCAGCCAGCGGCAAAAGGCAATAACTGCCAAACGCTGTTTTTTCCCGCTTGGTCAGCTTCGGATTGGTGACGGAAAGCAGAAACACAACCGCAAGCATCACGAACTGATACCCCTGCGAAAGGATCATCGTCTTGCTGCGGTGGTATACGCCGCCGGAGGCCGTGAAAAAGATGCCGCTATAAACGTTCAAAAAATCCAGCGCGATGAAAACCGCCAGCAGCGTAAAATCCAGCGCAGAAAGCGCCTTTGCCGTTTTCGGCGGAAGCTCAATATAGCGATAGGCATAGCGGAACAGGAAGAATACTTCCAGATTGTTCATGATATAGAAAAGCGTATAGGCGCTGACCACAAACGAATCCGAGGTATAGCGCTGCTTGATCAGAGAAAACGCCAGATATGCCGCAAAATGGACGATTGTAAACAGGAAGAAATACAGCAACACCATTTCGTCCTGTCTTTTCCGCTTCTTCAGCAGCAGGTTCACAAAATGGAGCGCAAGGATCAAAATTCCAATGATGCATACCGTAATATTAAAAACGACGTTTCCGCTCATATTCATTCCGCCTTATTGCAGAGGATTTCCGTTTTTTCTTAAAAAGTATACCATACGCCGCTTTGTTTGTCGATATGCTTCCGAATGCGAAAACCGCCCAAGTGGGCGGCGCAAAACTGATGAGGCGATAAACGCTGCACACTACCGGTTTTCACAGGCTCGCTTTTCCCACTGCTTCGTTATGCGGCTTGCAAATACACAAAGTATTTCCTGCGCCGCTTGCCTTGCATTGAAAAAAGCGCGCACTGTGAAAACTGCATGCACCCGTGAGCAAGCAATTTTTAGTCGATATTTGTTTG
>JAFSUG010000002.1 GCA_017445385.1 Oscillospiraceae bacterium | reverse complement strand
TCGGTGTCTTTAACAACTATCATGGAGTTTTTAGTTGCATGTGTCTTCCTCTTTTCCTTGTCAACTTTGAAAAACCGAAACTTGTCGTTGTATTCTCTAAAAAAAACAGCTCGGCAAATTACAGTTTGCCGAACTAATTATATCATACTGATCTGCAAAAGAAAAGCCCTGAGATCAAGGTTTTTCTATTTGGTTAACATACGAAATTGCAAAACAAAAAAACGAAGACATTCACTTCGTTCACTAATGAAGCGGCGGCAGAGCCGCCATGAAACACTCGATCACGGTGAAATGAAATCCGTCCCTCAACCCGATGAAGTCGGATTTCACCGCGAAGCGATTTCACCCACGCTTGCGTGGATTTATCCCGTCCGAAAGGACGGATTTAGTTGAAAAAAGCACCTCGCATAAGCGAAGTGCTTTTTTCTTGGACTTAGCTGCTTTTATGAAATTCTACAACGAAGAACGGGCACATTCTGTGATCAGATATAAAACACCGTCGGCATACGAAAACATATATTTTTCCCATAATAATACATAATCATACAAGAAACAATGCAAAAATCAGGAATTAGACTTATCCGTTCATAAAGTGAAGCTTTAAGTATTTTAGTGTAGTATTAAGGGAACATAAACAAAACCCTTTAAACAAAGACTTTAGCTGAAAAAACACATCCTTAATCGTACACAAAAAGTGTAAATTAAGGATGTGTTCACCCGAAATCGCAAAACGGATTAAACGAGTGAAAAAGGCGTGTTTTTAGGTCATCTGTAATGATTATATGTATTAGCGACCTTAAACGCTTGAAATCACAAAAAAGCATTTCCCACAGCAAACCTGAATATCTCACGCCTTGTTGAATTTCTCCTTCGGCTGTTTGCAGCGAGGACATTTCCAGTCGTCGGGCAGGTCTTCAAAGGCGACGCCGTCATGCTCGGCAGGATCGTAAACGTAGCCGCAGATGGCGCAGACGTACTTGCCCGTGGCTTCCTGTTTTGCGAAATCAAATTCCTGGAAGATAGTTTCCACAGGATGATCGAGGTCCATAACGCGCTTTGCCTCTAAGTTCTCATAGCCCTGCGGCGTATGCGTTCCGCAATAGACGGTGGGGTGATTGCGGATGAATTCGCGCACGCGGTCGAGCGTTTCGCGCGCTGCCGGAAGGTCTTCAAAGACGACAGAGAGCTTATTTGCGTAAAGCGCTTCATCCACGTAAGTAATATCGCCATGGAGCATATAGAACAGGCCGTCCTGCTCCGCGATGACGATGCTATTGCCGTTCGTATGGCCCTTTGCCTTGATCATGGTAACACCGTCGCAGATCTTCTGGCAGGCAGGGAAATTATAATAAGCGCCGTCCGTAAACGAAACGGGGACGATATTGGAAAGTCCCTGCAGCTCCGGCGCGCCAAGCTCATCAGCGTTGATGTAGAGCTTCGCGTTCGGGAACGAGCGCAGCTCGCCGGAATGGTCGGCATGCTTATGGGTAAGCAGGATCTTTGTGACCTGCTCCGGCTGATAGCCGAGTTTGGAAAGCGCCTGCATATAGGTGCAGATGTCCTTGCCGGTAAAGGCGAGGCTCGTTTCATCCGGCTTCTCTTCCGGTGTTCCTGCCGGAAGGCCGGTATCGATGAGGATCACTTCGCTGCCGGTATCGATCACGTAGTTTTGCAAGCTGCCGCGATAGCGGACGTTCAAATCGAATTTTTCCATGCCCTCTTCGCCGCCGAACGCGAACGGCTGCGAATAAAAACCGTCTTTTCTGAATTTTACTGCCTGAATTTTCATAGTTTACCCTCCTGTTTGATTTCCGTTTTCATTTTCTGCATACAATCGGCAAGCGTTGTATGCGTAAGCGCCTGCTCGGCTTTTTCTTCAATCTCCCGGAACACGTCCGAAAGCACGGGGCGGATATACCGCCCGACGATGCAGCGGTCATTCGGGTTTTGATGGAGATCGAAAACGTGGATCCGCTCCGTTTCCTCCACCGCTTCATAAATTTTGCGAAGCGGCAGCTTCTCCGGCGGAATCAGCAGCGCAAAACCGCTGACGCCCCGGCGGCTTGCGATGATCCCCTGCCGCTTCATCAGGCGCGTCAGCTTGCGGATATAGCTGGCGTTCGTGCCGACGCTTTCGGCAATCTGCTCGGAAGTCATCGGCGTTTCCGACGCCGCAATCAGGATCAGCGCATGGATCGCGGCGGAAAAGCGAGTATCCATCATTCTGCCCTTTCGTAGGAAATGATATATTCCGTATTTTCGGGAAGCGCAAAGCCCGGATCGGCTTCGATGAATTTGCCCGTAAAGCCGTTTTCCTGCATCGTCAGATCGAAATGCGCAAGCGCGATACCGATATCGACCTTTTGAATATCGCCGAGCGGACTATCCTTGAGCGTTTTCTCCTCATAGAAATGGACGGTGTTTCCAACCACGACCGCGCGCCACGGCTGGCGGTTCGTTGCCGAGGGCGCCCACCGCACCATCTCCAGCGCATCGGCAAATGCGCCGGCGTTTTCCGGGCGCAGTCCGGTTCCGAACGCGCCATCAAAAAACAGGCGGTCAAACGCAATGCGGTCATCGGCCTTGAGTCCCTTGCGCATCAGCGTATCGCGGACGGTTTTCTTTGCCGCCGGATAGCCGACCGGCGTTGCAACGGGCATAACATCGCCAAGCTGCAAGTCCATCGCCTTTTCGAATGCCGCGCGGTTCAGCGACGCTGCAAGGATCACCGTTCCGATGCCGAGGGACGCGGCATAGAGGCAGACGGATTCGAAGCTGTAGCCGTAGCCGATCTCAAAGCGATCTTCCTTTGCCGCCTTTGCGGCAATATACACATCCGCTCCGACGACAACAGGGCTGGTAAGCCCATTCTTTTCTGCATCGAGCAGACGAAATTCCACCTCTGTGCCGAACGGGTTTTGCACCGAGGCGATATACTGCTCCAGCGCGGCGCGATCCGCGTCGCTGAGCGGACGGCTGTCAAACGAGCGCACGCTTTTGCGCTTTTGGACGGCTTCTCTTACGGGAAAAAGCACAGGACATTGCTCCTTTCAAAGTTGTATCAGTTACAGATACATTTTAGTAGAAGAAACGGGGTTTGTCAATAGAAAAGCCGAGGCGCTTTCGCGCCTCGGCTGTGTGAAGGTCAACGGCAGTTTAGGAAAACTCCTCAAGCCCCAGAATATAATCTGCGCTCACATGATAGTATTTGCAAAGCGCGATAATATGTCGGACAGGCATCTCGTTCTCCCCTTTTTCGTATCGGGAGTATACCTGCTGCGTTGTTCCGAGATATTGCGCGATCTCAGACTGCGTCTTATCGTGATCTTCACGCAGTTCCCGAATCCGCTCCACATACGTTTTCATTCCAACCCCTCCATGTTGTCTCCATAGAATGAGTTTAGAAGATTATTGGCACTTTCTGTTGACTTTACACCTTATGTAGTGTAAAGTAGGCATTAGAGGAGGCGATATGATGGATTATAATCAGCCTGTAGAGCGTGTCACAGCAGATGCGCCAATTAGTCATTCAGCACCCCCCACATCTAACAGTGACGAGTCCGCAGTTTTAATTCGTGTAGAAAACGGCGATTTGAACGCGGTTTTGGAAATGGCACATAATTATTATTATGGGGAAAATGGCTTTGAGCAAGACGGAAACAAATCTTTTTACTGGGTTCAGCGCGCTGTTGAGTTGCTCCCCAAAAACGCTGAAGCATGGCATCTGTTGGGATTAAGCTACAAAGATGGCATCGGCACTGAAACAGATTTTCAAAAGGCGATTGACGCATTTAAATCGGCAGCAGACCTCGGCAATGTAGAAAGCATGTCGCAGTTGGGTGAGGTATATTACTTTGATGCATCTGATTCCGAAAAGCACAACTGTGTAGAATGGTTAGAAAAGGCACATATGCACGGCGATGTTTATGCAACCGAGCTTCTCGGACAGCTTTACCGTGACGGTAAGTATGTTCCTATGGACACGCCAAAGGCAATCCAACTATTCCAAGAAGCCGCAAAAAAAGGAGATGCTGTCGCAGCATCAATGTTAGCCAATCTTTATTGGCGCGGAGAGGAAGTTGCAGAAGACATTCCAAGAGCAAATCGCTATTGGACAATGGCTGTCGATAACGGCAGCGACTGGGAAAAAGCACTCCTATATGCCGGGCTTGCTTGGTTTTACGGTAACGGCGTCGAAAAGGATTATGTGAAAGCCAGAAAAGCTTTATCAAGAATCGATATTAACGATGAGGCGAACGCAATTTTAGGTTCTATGTGTTTTGAAGGTGTTGGCGGAATCGTCGATAGAAAAGAGGGGGAGGCACGATTAAGAAAGGTATTCAATAGTTCCGATACGGCACTTGCAGCGACTGCCATGAATAACCTCGGTCTATATTTTTACAATTCCTCAAACATTACGGAAGCCATTTCCCTTTTTAAGAGAGCAATCGAAAAAGGAAGTTCAGATGCCAGAGTTAATTTAGGAAATGCATATCTAAACGGGCGCGGTGTTCCTAAAAGCATTGATAATGCGTTGTATCAATACCGTATGGCCGCCCAACAAGGCAACGAAGCCGCAACTCAAAATTTAAACACTCTTTCGCAATCAACTGATCCCAATCAGCGTTCAAGCGGAACGGCATATAGCAAGCCTCAAAAGAAACGCCACAGAGTTCGTGGTGGTATATTAGGAGCAATTGTCGGTTTTGTTATCGCCAGCATTCTTGGTCAACCGACTACGATACTCGGTGAAATTATAATACTAATTGGCATTGCCATAGGCATTTGGATTGGTTAGGAGGTGTTACGAATGGCAAGATGTCCGAAACTGGATTACGTAGGAGGCGGCGGACTCTTTAACCCAACAAAAGAATATGAATGTTCTCTAACCGGAGTTAAAATGTACGAGGATGATTCGAAAGTAAAGTTTGTTTGCAATTCAGACAATAGTTGTGCATATGAGAACTGCCCCATCTATCAAAACAGATAAGCATATTTTCATAATAAAAGAGGATGCCCCATGGCATCCTTTTTTATTATATTTATGCGCCGAAGAGGACGAGGAGCAGTCCGTAGACAACGCTTGCGGTGATACCGAAGACGATGACCGGGCCGGCGATCGTAAAGAGCTTGACGGCGGTGCCGGTAATAAGACCTTCGGAACGGAACTCCATCGCCGGCGACACAACGGAGTTGGCAAAGCCCGTGATCGGGACGAGCGTACCGGCGCCGGCGTGCTTGGCGATTTTATCATAGAGGGAGAAGCCTGTCAACACGGCGCTGATGAAAATGAGCGTGATGCTTTCGGCGGTTGCCGCAAGCGTTTCATCGAGTCCGACGACGGTTTGATAAAAGTCCATTAGTAGCTGCCCGACAACGCAGATCGCGCCCCCGACGCAAAACGCCCAAATACAATTGCGCCACGTTTTCGATTTCGGCGCGTAGGAATCAACGAGCTTGCCGTATTCTTCTTTGGATAGCTGCTGCATGAAAAAACCTCCTTTTGGCATAGGTTTTGCCAATTGGAGGTTTTTTATGTGCAAATATAGAAAACATCGTTTTACTTCTCATCCGGTGCGGTGCGTTTCGGGCGACCGATGATCGCCCCTACGGGTGGTTTAATTCACAATGGATAATGGAAAGCTGAAAATTGATTTGCTACTGCATGGGATCGGCTTTCGAGTAAGGTTCATTTTTCATTTTCCATTGGTTTTTCCCCCCCCTCTGTCGGCTGCGCCGACATCTCCCCCGCAGGGGGGCGATATTGGGGGTGCAACGCATACGAAAAACGGACGATGCGAGAAGCATCGTCCGTTTTGGTGACCGGATTAAACCAGTTCGATGACCGCCATCTCCGCAGCGTCGCCGCGGCGCTGGCCGATCCGAGTTACGCGGGTATAGCCGCCGTTACGGTCGGCATACTTCGGCGCAATCTCCTTGAAGAGCTTATTTGCAACGTCTTCCTTGGTGATGTAGCCGAGCGCTTTGCGATAGGTTGCCAGCGTGTTCTTTTTGCCGAGGGTGATCATCTTCTCAGCAACGGGCTGGAGCTCCTTCGCTCTGAAAAAGGTCGTTTCGACCTTACCGTTCTCGAACAGATAAGTTGTCATCGCGCGCAGCATTGCCTTGCGGTTATCGCTCTTTCTGCCGAGTTTACGAGTACCAAACATAGTCTTTCACTCCTATCCGAAACAATTCGCGTTAGTTATTCGCGCCGGAGTCCTCGCTGGCGAGGGACAGGCCCATCATAGCCAGCTTGTTCTGGACTTCCTCAAGAGACTTTCTGCCCATGTTGCGAACCTTCATCATGTCTTCCTCTGTCTTTGAGATCAGATCTTCGACGTTGTTGATGTTCGCGCGCTTCAGGCAGTTAAAGCTCCGAACGGAAAGGTCCAGCTCTTCGATCGTCAGCTCAAGCACCTTATTGCGCTGCGTATCCGCTTTCTCGACCACGGTGGAATTGCCACCGGCAACGGTCTCGGAAAGGTTGGTAAACAGCGTGAGGTGATCGACGAGAATTTTCGCGCCGAGCGACACGGCATCACGCGCGGAGATCGTGGAATCCGTCCACACTTCGAGCGTGAGCTTATCGTAGTCGGTCATGTTGCCGACGCGTGTATTCTCAACCGTATAGTTGACTTTATAGACCGGCGTATAGATCGAGTCGATCGGAATTGTTCCGATGACAGTCTGCGGCGTTTTATTGCGCTCAGCAGGCACGTAGCCGCGGCCGTGGGACATTGTGATCTCCATATTGAAGGTCGCGTCCGGACCGAGCGTGCAGATGACCTGCTCGGGGTTGAGGATCTCAACCTCGCCATCCGCCTTGATGTCTCCGGCGGTGACGACGCCTTCACCGGCTGCCTCGATATAGACGGTCTTGGTTCCCTGGCAATGCAGCTTCGCAATGATCTTTTTTACGTTCAGGACGATCTCGGTAACGTCTTCCTTGACGCCGGGGATCGTTGAAAACTCATGCTGAACGCCTGCGATCTTGATGGAAGTTGCCGCGGTGCCGGGGAGCGAAGAAAGCAAAATGCGACGGAGCGAGTTGCCGAGGGTTGTGCCGTAGCCTCTCTCGAGCGGCTCGATCACATATTTGCCATAAGAACTGTCCTCCGGGGAATCGATGCATTCGATGCGGGGCTTTTCAATTTCTACCATTCAGTTATACCCTCCTTGAAGACTGCAAAAAACTTGCTGATTTCGCTTGCCAATGATGCGAGGGTTTGGGTTACTTGGAATACAGCTCGACGATCAGGTTTTCTGCGATCTCGAAGTCGATATCGTCCCGCGCGGGAAGCGCAAGGACTTTGCCCTGCAACGTATTCTTATCGCGGTCGAGCCACTTGGGCGCTGCGATGAACTTATCGTCTTCCTTCAGCTTCTTGAAGCGGTTGTTTGCCGCGCTCTTCTCGCTGACGGCGATCACGTCACCAACGCTGACGAGATAGGACGGAATGTTGACGCGCTTACCGTTGACGGTATAATGCCCGTGGTTGACGAGCTGACGCGCTTCACGGCGCGTTGCCGCAAAGCCCAGACGGTAAACGACGTTGTCCAGTCTGCGCTCGATCAGGCTCAGCAGGATTTCACCGGTGTTGCCGTTCATCCGCTCTGCCTTTTCATAGTACATACGGAACTGCTTTTCCAGAATACCATAGACAAACTTGACCTTCTGCTTTTCGGTCAGCTGCATGCCGTATTCGGACTTTTTGGTTCTTCTCTGACTACCGGGGTGCTTATTGGAAGTTTTCGAATAACCCATAGCAGCAGGAGAAACGCCCAATGTTCTGCAACGCTTGAGAACGGGCTGCGTATTTTTAGCCATTATTGTATCCTCCTTCTACGAATTATACACGACGTCTCTTCGGGGGACGGCAGCCATTGTGCGGAATGGGGGTGACGTCCTTGATCATCGTGACTTCCAGACCGGCGGACTGGAGCGCGCGGATTGCGGACTCACGGCCCTGACCGGGACCCTTAACGTAAACTTCCACAGTCTTCAGACCGCAGATCTCGATCGCTGCCTTTGCAGCGGTTTCAGCAGCAGTCTGCGCCGCAAACGGCGTGGACTTCTTGCTGCCGCGGAAACCCAGACCGCCGGACGATGCCCAGCTGATGGCGTTGCCGCTGAGGTCGGTAACGGTGACCATGGTGTTGTTGAACGAAGAGCGGATATGCACGGCGCCCTTCTCAATATTCTTCCGTTCGCGGCGGCGCTTGGTCGCCTTCTTGACAGTTTTAGCCATGATATCCCTCCTTTACTTCTTCTTGTTTGCGATGGTCTTCTTCGGGCCCTTACGGGTACGAGCGTTCGTCTTGGTGCGCTGTCCGCGGACGGGCAGGCCGCGACGATGGCGGACACCGCGATAGCAGCCGATCTCGGTGAGGCGCTTGATGTTCATTGCAACTTCACGGCGCAGGTCACCTTCGATGGTATACTCTTTGTCGATCACTTCACGGAGCGCGGATTCCTGCGCCTCGGTGAGATCCTTAACACGGATATCGGGATCAATGTTCGCTTTTGCCAGGATGTCCTGGGCGCTCTTTCTGCCGATACCGTAGATATAAGTCAGACCGATTTCGATCCGCTTGTCACGGGGCAGGTCAATACCAGCAATACGTGCCATAGTTTCTTAAAGCACCTCCTATTAGCCTTGTCTCTGCTTATGTCTGGGGTTTTCGCAGATAACCATCACGCGGCCTTTGCGCTTGATGATTTTGCATTTTTCACACATGGGTTTTACAGACGGTCTTACCTTCATACTGTTCCCTCCAATTACTTACTTCTCCATGTGATCCGCCCGCGGGTCAGATCATACGGTGACATCTGCACCGTGACCTTATCGCCGGGGAGGATCTTGATAAAGTTCATCCGGAGCTTGCCGGAAATATGCGCCAGAATGGTATGTCCGTTTCCGATATCTACGGAGAACATGGCATTCGGCAGGGCATCCGTTACGGTACCCTCAAGTTCAATTACGTCGTCTTTTGCCAAGAATTATTAACCCCCTTGGTTTTGACTGAATGCTTGGCCGTATGCAGCCAAATCTCTTCGTAATTCACTGTTCAGAACCTTTTCACCGCTGCGGAGCTTTTCCGCAACGCGAGATTCTATCCGAGCGACCTTTTGTACATGCTTCAGTTTTTTTCGCTTGGGCTTTTCAAGCCGCCTTCCCTTGCCATCAGCGATCAGCACGTAGCCGTCCGCAACGTCTAAAACGTAGAACAGCGTGCCCTGATCTCTTCCTGCGATGGAAAGCACGATATCTGATCGGTCAATGTCCATAGGTCACATACCCTCGGTGACGGTAAGAATTTCCGGCTCGCCGTCGGTGATAAGCACAGTATTTTCGTAATGTGCCGCGAGCGATCCGTCCGCAGTGACGGTCGTCCACTTATCCCGCAGGACGTTTACTTCGTATGTCCCTGCGGTAACCATTGGCTCAACCGCAATGGTCATGCCGCGGAGAATCCTCGGGCCTCTGCCGGGAGAGCCATAATTCGGAACCTCCGGCTCCTCGTGCAAATTCGCTCCAACGCCGTGACCCACGAAGGAACGCACAACCGAAAAGCCATTCGATTCAACATACGTTTGCACCGCATGTCCGATATCAGAGATGCGATATCCCTGACGCGCGAATTTGATGCCCTCATAAAAGCTCTGACGGGTAACGTCAATCAGCTTTTGAGCGAACGGGGTGATCTCCCCGCAGGCGAACGTTGCCGCGCAATCCCCATGGAACCCTTTCCAGTTCGCGCCGACGTCCACGCTGACGATATCGCCTTCCTTGAGCTTCCGGTGATCCGGAATCCCATGGATAACGACGTCGTTTACGGAGATACAGGCGCTGGCGGGGAAGCCGCCGTAGCCGAGAAAGGACGGTTTCGCTCCGTGCTTGATTATAAAATCATGCACTGCCTTATCGATTTCGAGCGTTGATACGCCAGGTCTTACCATTTCGCCCGCCAAAGCGCGCGCTGCCGCGGTAATTTTACAGGCCTTGCGCATAATCTCGATCTCGCGCTCGTCTTTAATGGTGATCATGCTTCCACCTCAATCGCTTTCAGAATTGCTGCCGTAACCTCGTCCATGTCCCGGTCGCCATCGACCAGGCGCAGCCGTCCGAGCTCGGCGTAAAAGTCCTTCAGCGCTTCCGTTTCCGCATGGAATACCTTGAGTCTGTTCTTTACGGTTTCCGGCGCGTCATCCTTGCGGGTGACGATCGGCTGACCGCATTTGTCACAGACGCCTTCTTTTTTCGGAGGATGCGCAGTCATGTGATAGCCTGCGCCGCAGCCGCTGCAAACGCGGCGGCCAGTCATGCGGCGTTCGATCACATCGTCTGCGATCTCGATGGAAACGACACGGTCCACGTGGATTCCCATTTCCTCCAGCGCCTTCGCCTGCGGTATCGTTCTGGGCATACCGTCCAGAATGTAGCCGTTTGCGCAGTCGCTTTTTGCAAGACGCTCTGCAACGATGTCCAGAATCACCTGATCGGGGACAAGATTGCCGCTGTCCATATAGGACCGGACCTTCTTGCCGAGCTCCGTTCCGTTCTTCATGGCATCGCGCAGAATCTCGCCGGTTGAAATCGTCGGGATCGCAAGGGTCTGCGCGAGACGCGCAGCCTGCGTTCCCTTGCCGGCGCCGGGGGCGCCTAACAGAATCAATTTCATCCGAAGCCTCCGGTTAATCGAGGAAGCCCTTATAGTGGCGCATCAGCAGCTGTGCTTCAAGCGCATTCACCGTTTCAAGGGCAACGCCCACAACGATGATGACCGACGTACCGCCGATTGCCAGCGAGAAGCCGGTGCCCTGAAGCAGGTCGCCTGCGATGAGCGGAAGCAGCGCAACAACTGCCAGATACAGCGCGCCGAAGAGCGTGATCTTGCGAATGACTTTTGCGATAAAGTCCGAAGTCGGTTTGCCCGGGCGGAAGCCGGGGATGAAACCGCCGTTTTTCTTGAGGTTGTTTGCAATCTCAACGGGGTTGTACTGAACCGCAGCGTAGAAATAGCTGAACGCAATGATCAGAATGAAATACGCAACGGCGTAGACAACGGACTTGGAATCGAACACATAAGTGTACCACCAGCCGCTCGTTTTGCCGATGAAAGCGCAGATGGTCGCCGGAAGCGACGCAATGGACTGCGCGAAGATGATCGGCAGAACGCCGGACATATTGACCTTGATCGGCAGGTGCGTGTTCTGGCCGCCGTACATCTTCCGACCAACAACGCGCTTTGCGTACTGCACCGGAATGCGGCGCTCGGAATCGGTGATGAAGACGATGAACACGATCAGCGCAAGCACGCCGATGACGACCAGCAGCGCCCAATACCACACACCGCTTGCAAAGCCGTTGATCACCGTGCCGAGCATGCTGGGCAGGCGGGAAACGATGTTTGCGAACAGGATCATGGAGATGCCGTTGCCGATGCCGAACTCGGTGATCTGCTCGCCCATCCACATAACCAGCGCAGCGCCGGCAGCGAAGGTGAGAACCACAACGAAACCGGCGAGCACCTGGGAGGTGGCGCCGAAGTTCAGCAAGCCCTGCTGATTATTCAGCATAACGAAATAGGCATAGCCCATCAGCAGCGACAGACCGACCGTTGTATAACGGGTGATGTTGTTGATCTTGCGTCTGCCTTCTTCGCCGCCCTCTTTGCTCAGGCGCTCAAGCGCCGGAATCGCAACACAGAGCAGCTCAATGATAATCGATGCGTTGATATACGGCTGGATGCTGAGCGCAAAGATCGACGCCGTAGAGAAAGCGGAGCCGGACATTGCGTTGTACAGACCGAGGATCGTGTTGGAAAGCGTTGCATTGAAGTACTGCGACAGTGCGCTGACATCAACGAACGGTACCGGCACGACGTTGCCCAGCCGATAGATCAGCAGGATCATCAGCGTGAAGAGGATCTTCTTTTTCAGTTCGGGAACATTCCACGCGTTTTTGAGTGTCGTAAGCAATTAGACCACCTCAGCCTTTCCGCCTGCCTGTTCAATTTTCTCTTTGGCAGACGCGGAGAACGATGCGGCTTTCACGGTGATTTTCTTGGTAACGTTGCCGTTGCCGAGAACTTTCAGGCCGTACTTGCAATCGTTCAGGATCCCTTTTTCGATGAGGGTAGCTGCGTCGACCACGTCACCGTCGCTGAACTGATTGAGCGCTGCGACGTTGATAGCAGTCAGGGGTTTGGCGAAAATGTTATTGAAGCCGCGCTTCGGCAGACGACGCGCCAGAGGCATCTGGCCGCCTTCAAAGCCGATACGGATCTTGCCGCCGCTGCGAGCCTTTTGGCCCTTGTGTCCGCGACCGGCGGTTTTGCCATTGCCGGTACCGGTGCCGCGGCCTTTGCGTTTGCCGACGTGAGTGGAGCCGGCAACGGGAGCTAATTCATGCAGATTCATTCTCGTTGCCTCCTTACTTTTCTTCGGTGACCTGCAGCAGATAGCCAATCTTGGCGATCTTGCCGCGAGTCTGGACGTTATCGGGCTGAACGGTTTCCTGCCCGATTCTGCGCAGGCCCAGAGAATGGGCAGTTGCGATGTGCTTGTCGAGACGGCCGTTCAGACTCTTGACAAGCTTAATTTTCAAATTAGCCATGGTGAGTCCTCCTTAACCGACGATCTCTTCCACAGTTTTCGTGCGGATGCGAGCGACTTCTTCAGGCGTACGAAGCGTCTGCAGGCCCTGCATCGTTGCTTTCACGACGTTCTGCGGATTGTTGCTGCGCAGGCACTTGCTGCGGATATTGGAAATGCCGACTGCTTCCATAACGGCACGAACCGCGCCGCCGGCGATGATGCCGGTGCCTTCGGGTGCCGGCTTCAGGAGCACTTCGCCCGCGCCGAACTTACCGATGATTTCATGCGGAATGGTGTCGCCAGCGAGGCTGATTTTCACCATATTCTTCTTGGCGTCCGCAATGCCCTTCATGATGGCTTCGGAAACTTCGGCAGCCTTGCCGAGACCGTAGCCAACGGTTCCCTTACCGTCGCCAACGACGACCAGAGCGGAGAATTTCATAACACGACCGCCCTTGACCGTTTTGGAAACACGATTCAGGTAAACAACTTTTTCAATCAGCTCGGGACCGTTATTTTCGCGCTCACGCGAGCCTCTATCACGATTGTAAGCCATGATTGATCCTCCCTCCGTTAGAATTCCAGGCCGCCTTCACGGGCGCCCTCTGCAAGCTCTGCCACACGGCCATGGTACAGGTAGCCGCTGCGGTCGAAGACCACGGCTGCGATGCCCTTTGCCTTGGCACGCTCGGCAATCGTCTTGCCGACTTTGCGAGCAGCTTCCTTATTGCCGGCTGCTCCTTCGAATCCCTTTTCCAGGGTGGACGCTGCAACGAGCGTTACGCCGTTGACATCGTCGATAATCTGCGCGGAAATGTTCGCATTGCTGCGGAACACACTCAGGCGAGGCCGTTCGGGCGTGCCGGAGATCTTACCGCGAACCCGCGTATGGCGCTTCAGGCGCTGCGCGTTCTTATCGAAATTTTTAACCATATTGGCACACCTCCTAATTATTTACCGCCAGCCTTGCCCTCTTTGTGGCGAATGACTTCATTGGTATACTTAATGCCCTTGCCCTTATACGGTTCAGGCGGACGCTTGCCTCTGACTTCGGCGGCAAACTGGCCGACCTTCTGCTTATCGATGCCGCTGATCACGATTTTGTTCTGATCGGGCACTTCGATCGTGATGTCTTCGTTCTCTTCCATGGTAACCGGATGAGAATAGCCGAGGTTCATAACCAGCTTCTTCCCTTCCTTGGTTGCACGGTAACCGACACCGTTGATCTCAAGCTCTTTCTTGAACCCTTCCGTTACGCCCACAACCATGTTGTTCAGGAGCGTGCGGCTCAGGCCGTGTAAACTCTTGTTGACTTTTTCGTCGTTCGGACGCTCGACCGTAACGACTGCACCGTCTACCTTGACCGTCATGTTCGGATGGATCGTGCGCGTCAGCGTGCCCTTGGGGCCCTTGACGGTTACGACGTTACCGGCATCAACTTTGACCTCGACGCCCGCAGGTACGGTGATAGGCATTTTGCCGATTCTTGACATAATGTATCCTCCTTTACCAGACGAACGCAAGGACTTCGCCGCCGACGTGCGCTGCGCGAGCAGCCTTATCGGTCATGACGCCCTTAGACGTGGAAATGATTGCGATACCGAGGCCCTTGAGAACTCTCGGCAGCTCCTCTGCTCCGGCGTAAACCCGCAGACCGGGCTTGGAAACGCGGCGCAGACCGGAGATGACTTTTTCTTTACCTGCCAGGTACTTCAGCGTGATGTGGATAACACCCTGCGTGCCATCATCGACGATGTTGAAGGCCTTGATATAGCCCTCGTCCAGCAGGATCTGCGCGATTGCCCTCTTCAGATTGGAAGCCGGCACATCCACAGTTTCGTGCTTTGCCGAATTTGCGTTCCGGATTCTGGTCAGCATATCAGCAACGGGATCTGTGATTTGCATTGATTTTTTCCTCCTTGTTCGAAGTTACCGCTCATCTAAGCGGTTCCGGTGGCGAGGTATCACGACTAATCCTTGAATCCGATTAACCGTGACCTTTCGTCATCCTATCTCCGGGGCGGACTTGCCGCCCCGGCAGATTACGATGAATTGGTTGCGGTAAACTTACCGCTTTGCAAAACTTGTCGGGGTAGAGATCTTTTCGTTTCACAAGGCACAGCGGCGCAGACAGTGCGAAAGCACGGCAAGCCGATGTAACGCAGCGAAACGGAAAGAGATCACCACGAAGCTTTGCGGACGCCCGGGATCTGGCCCTTATAAGCCAGCTCACGGAAGCAGATACGGCAGACGCCGAAATCACGCAGGTAAGCGTGCGGGCGGCCGCAGATCTTGCAGCGATTGTAGCGGCGAGAAGAGAACTTGGCGTCCTTCTGCTGCTTGAGAATCATTGCTTTTCTTGCCATAATTCAATCCTCCCTGTTACGAATAGAACGGAGCGCCGATCTGCGTCAGCAGCTCTTTGGCTTCTTCGTCGGTCTGAGCCGTGGTGCAGATGCAGATATCCATACCGCGAATCTTATCGACCTTATCGTACTCGATCTCGGGGAAGATCAGCTGTTCCTTCAGACCGAAGGCATAGTTGCCGCGGCCGTCGAAGGAGTTGGGGTTGATGCCGCGGAAGTCGCGGACACGGGGCAGCGCCACGCTGAACAGACGATCGAGGAACTCCCACATCTTTTCACCGCGGAGGGTGACCTTGACGCCGACAGTTTCGCCTTCACGAACCTTGAAGTTCGCAACGGACTTGCGCGCCTTGGTGGTGATGGGCTTCTGGCCGGTGATCGTTGCGATGTCATTGCAGATCGCTTCGATCTCCTTGGAGTTGTTCTTGCTCTCGCCGCAGCCGACGTTGACGATAACTTTGCTCAGTTTCGGAATCTGCATCACGCTCTTATAGCCGAATTTCTTCATGAGAGCGGGAGCGATTTCTTCGGTATACTTAACTTTCAGTCTTGCAGCCATTGTAATGCTCCTCCCTCATCAATTTTCGGCGCCGCATTTTTTGCAGACGCGAACCTTCTTGCCGTCTACGAACTTGTAGGCGGGGCGGGTGGTTTTTCCGCACTTCGGGCAAACGCGGATGACCTTGCAGGCGTAGATCGGAATCTCGCGGCGGATGATGCCGCCTTCCTCGCCCTGCTTCTGGGGCTTCACGTGGCACGTTGCAACGTTGATGCCCTCAACGATCAGCTTCTTGCCTTCGGGGATGGTCTTTTGAACCTTGCCCTGCTTGCCCTTGTCCTTACCGGACAGCACCTGGACGGTGTCATTCTTTCTGATGTTCATCAAGCTACCCCCTTAAATGGTTTCCGGTGCGAGAGAGCAGATCTTCATGAAATCTTTCTCACGAAGCTCGCGCGCGACCGGCCCAAAGATACGGGTGCCTCTGGGGCTGTTGTCTTCCTTCAGCAGAACGGCCGCATTCTCATCGAAGCGAACGTAGGTGCCGTCAGCGCGGCGGACGCCCTTTGCCGTACGCACGATAACCGCACGGACAACCTCGCCCTTTTTCACGGTGCCGTTCGGCGCCGCTTTGCGGACGGAGGCGACGATCACGTCACCGATGCTGCCGAATTTGCGCTTGCTGCCGCCCAGAACGCGGATGCATTTGATTTCCTTGGCGCCGGTGTTGTCGGCAACCTTCAGATAACTTTCTTCCTGAATCATGAATTGTCGACCTCCTTACTTCGCCTTTTCAATAACCTCGACCAGTCTCCATCTCTTATCCTTGGAGAGCGGACGGGTTTCCATGACCTTAACGGTGTCGCCGATGCCACACTCGTTGTTTTCGTCATGCGCTTTGAGTTTGTAGGTTCTCTTCACGATCTTCTTATAAAGACCGTGCTGAACGCTGTCCTGAATCGCAACCACGATCGTCTTATCCATCTTATCAGAAACGACGGTACCGACCCTGGTCTTGCGGAAAGCTCTTGTAGTTTCACTCATTTTCGCTTACCTCCTTAGGCTTCGGGCCGAAGCGCCTTTTCACGTAAAATAGTTTTGACTCGGGCAATATCTTTCTTGACTGCCGCGATCTGCGCGGGGTTGTCAAGCTGGTTTGTTGCATGCTGCATTCTCAGCGTGAACAGATCCTTCTTCAGATCTGTCAGCTTCGCCTCCAAGTCAGCGGCGGTCATGCTGCGGATCTCTTTTGCCTTCATCTTATTCACCACCATTCACGCAGTCCAAGTCTTCCTTGGCAACGATCTTCGTCTTGATGGGCAGCTTGTGCTGCGCCAGACGAAGGGCCTCACGCGCCGTCGCTTCATCGACGCCGCCGATTTCGAACATGACCTTCTGTGCCTTCACGACCGCAACCCAGTATTCGGGCGCGCCTTTACCGGAACCCATTCGAGTACCCAGTGCTTTCGAAGTGACGGGCTTATCGGGGAAGATCTTGATCCAGACCTTGCCGCCACGCTTGGTGTAACGCGTCATAGCGACACGGGCAGCCTCGATCTGATTGCCGGTGATCCAGCCGGGCTCGCAGGCCTGAATGCCATACTCGCCGTAGGATACCTTATTGCCGCGGCTTGCGACGCCGGTCATGCGACCGCGATGCACTCTGCGGTATTTGACTCTTTTCGGCATTAACATCAGCGGTTGCCTCCTTCCTGACGGGGCGGGCGGCGGTCGCCGGACGGACGGCCTTCGCGGCGGTCACCGTTTCTGCGGTCACCGAAGCGGCGGTCACCGGTTCTGCGGTCGCCATTTCTGCGGTCCCGACGCTCGCGGCGTGCGGGTTCGGGGTTTTCGGTACGGAGCGTGGTATCCAGGATCTCGCCTTTGTAGATCCAGACCTTGCAGCCGATCTTACCATAGGTGGTGTTTGCTTCTGCGAAACCATACTCGATGTCCGCGCGGAGCGTCTGCAGGGGGATAGTGCCCTCGTGATAGCTCTCGCTGCGGGCGATTTCGGCGCCGCCGAGACGGCCGCCGCAAGCGCACTTGATGCCCTTGGCGCCAAGGCGCGTTGCGCGCTGCATCGCCTGCTTCATGGCGCGGCGGAAGGAGATACGCTTCTCCAGCTGCTGCGCAATGTTTTCAGCGACGAGCTGCGCGTTCAGGTCCGGGCTGCGGATCTCAACGATGTTGAGCGCAACGGACGAACCGAGCTTCTGCTCCAGACGCAGGCGGAGCGTTTCGATGTCCTGGCCGCCCTTGCCGATGATGACACCGGGACGGGAGCAGAACAGGTTGATCTTGACCTTGCCATTGCTGCGCTCGATCTCGATCTTTGCGATGCCTGCGGAATAGAACTCTTTCTTCAGGTCTTTGCGGATGTTGTAATCCTCAACGATGAGGTCGCCGACCTTATCCTCGCGGGCGTACCAGCGAGAGTCCCAGTTCTTGATTACGCCAACGCGCAATCCATGGGGATTAACTTTCTGTCCCATAGCTACCTCCTGTTAAGCCTTCTCGCTCACACCGATGGTGATGTGAGTGGTTCTCTTGAGAATCCGGTTGAATCTGCCGCGTGCTCTCGGCATACCGCGCTTGAGCGTGGGGCCGGGGTTTGCAACTGCGGTGGATACGTACAGCTTCTCAACGTCCATGCCGTGGTTGTTTTCAGCGTTTGCCACAGCGCTTCTCAAGACCTTGAGCATCGGCTCGGAGGCTGCTTTACGGGTCTGCATGATATACGCGATCGCGGTTTTTACGTCCTTGCCACGGATCAGATCGCACTGGATCTTGACCTTGCGGGGGGACATCCGCAGATATTTCAGATGTGCTAAAGCTTCCATTGTTCGTTCCTCCCTTAACCTGCGTTGGAGGTCTTGCTGCCGGAGTGACCTCTGAATGTTCTGGTGGGCACGAACTCGCCGAGCTTATGACCGACCATGTCTTCCGTTACGTACACGGGCACGTGACGGCGGCCGTCATGAACGGCGATCGTATGACCGACAAAAGAGGGGAAGATGGTGGAAGCGCGCGACCAGGTCTGAAGGACCTTCTTTTCGCCGCTCTTATTGAGCTCTTCAATTCTCTTGAACAGCTCAGGCGCCACAAACGGGCCTTTTTTAATGCTTCTGCTCATTGCTCTTCCTCCTTACTTGCTGTTGCGGCGCTTGACGATGAACTTATCCGTGCGGTTCTTCGTCTTGCGGGTCTTATAACCCATCGCCGGCTTGCCCCACGGGGTGACGGGGCCGGGACGGCCAACCGGGCTCTTGCCTTCGCCGCCGCCGTGCGGGTGATCGTTCGGGTTCATAACGGAACCGCGGACGGTCGGGCGGACGCCCATATGACGCTTACGGCCGGCTTTGCCGATGTGGATGTTTTCATGATCGAGGTTGCCGACCTGGCCGATAACTGCGGTGCAGTTCAGACGGATCAGGCGAACTTCGCCGGAGGGCATACGCACCTGCGCCATTTCGCCCTCTTTTGCCATCAGCTGCGCATAGGTGCCGGCTGCACGCACGAGCTGTGCGCCGCGGCCCGGGTTCAGCTCCACGTTGTGGATGATGGTACCAACGGGGATATTGGCGATCGGCAGGCAGTTGCCGGGCTTGATGTCCGCAGAAGCGGAAGCGATAACGGTATCGCCGGCTTTCAGACCGACCGGAGCCGGAATGTAGCGAAGCTCGCCGTCTTCATACTTCAGCAGAGCGATGAAAGCGCTGCGGTTGGGGTCGTACTCCAGGCGCTGAACGACTGCCGGCATATCCAGCTTGTCGCGCTTGAAGTCGATCACGCGGTACTTGCGCTTGTTGCCGCCGCCGCGATGGCGGACGGTGATGCGGCCATAGCTGTTGCGGCCGGAGTTTTTCTTAACCGGCTCCAGCAGGCTGCGGATGGGTTTTGCGTGCTTATCTACGCCGTCGAAGGCAGAAACAGTCATGTTTCTTCTGGACGGGGTATAAGGCTTAAACGATTTAATTGCCATTTTGCATTACACTCCTTATCAGATGTTAGACCATGCCTTCGAAGAACTCGATGGTTTTGGAATCGGAAGTCAGGCGAACCATAGCCTTTTTCCAGTTTGCGCGGCGGCCTTCCGGAGCTGCGCCCTGGCGCTTTGCCTTACCTTCCATACGGATGGTGTTGACCTTCTCAACCTTCACACCGAAGATCTCTTCAACAGCCTTCTTGATCTCGATCTTGTTGGCGTCGATCGCAACCTGGAAGACGTACTTTTTCTTTTCGGTTTCTTCCATGGACTGTTCGGTGATGATCGGCTTAATAATAATGTCGTAAGCGGTCTTCATTATGCGAACACCTCCTCGATTTTGGCGAGCGCAGCCTTGTCAACGACGAACTTGTTCGCGCCCAGGATATCGTAAACGTTGATGAGGTTTGCGAACGTCACCACAACGCCGGGGATGTTGCGCGCGCTCTTGATGACGATCTCGTCCTTCTCAGCGGTGACGACAAGCGCCTTGCTGTCTGCACCGACTGCATTGAGGAACGTTTTGAAGGTTTTGGTTTTGATCTCTTCCATCTTGATGGCATCGATCACGACGACGTTCTGCTCTGCTGCCTTCGCGGAAAGCGCGGACTTGAGCGCCAGTCTCTTAACCTTCTTATTGAGCGTGTAGCTGTAGTCGCGCGGCTTCGGCGCGAATACGATACCGCCATGCGTCCACTGCGGAGCGCGAGTGCTGCCCTGACGAGCGCGGCCTGTGCCCTTCTGGCGCCACGGCTTGATGCCGCCGCCGGAAACTTCGGCGCGCGTCAGCGCGGACTGCGTGCCCTGACGGCAGTTGGCAAGATGATTCTTGACAACGTCATGCACGACGGATTCATTGGGTTCAATACCGAATACAGCCTCGGAGAGTTCGATCTCGCCGACCTGCTTACCGGTCATATCATAAACTTTCGTTTTCGGCATGATGCTCTCTCCTTTCCTTAGCGGTTACGCGCAGATGCCTTCTGCGGGTTCATACGAGCGGAAGCCTTCTGCGGGTTGATGCTTGCATTTGCTGCAGCACCCTTCGCCTTGACGTTCTTGACAGTGTTCTTCAGATAGACGATGCTGCCCTTTGCGCCGGGGATTGCACCGCGCAGCGCGATGAGGTTCAGCTCATCATCAACCTTAACGACTTCAAGGTTCTCGATGGTGACCTGTTCGACACCCATCTGACCTGCGCCGTTGTGGCCCTTGAAGATGCGGCTCGGGGACGAGGTGGAGCCCATGGAGCCTGCCTGACGGTGAACCGGACCGCCGCCGTGGGTCATCGGGGTGCGATGGCCGCCGCAGCGCTTGATCGGGCCTTCGTAGCCGTGGCCCTTGCTGATGCCGGTTACGTCAACGCGCTCACCGAGCGTGAAAACGCTGGCCTTAACTTCGTCGCCGACGTTCATTTCTTCTGCCTTCTCCAGGCGGAATTCCTTGAGATGCTTTTTCGGAGCGACTTCTGCTTTCTTCAGATGTCCCAGCTCCGGCTTGGACAGCTTGGACTCTTTCACGTCGCCGAATCCGAGCTGCACGGCGCTATAGCCGTCTTTCTCGATGGTCTTCTTCTGAGTAACGACGCACGGTCCCGCTTCAATTACAGTTACGGGAATGACCTTGCCGCTCTCATCGAAGATCTGGGTCATGCCCACTTTCTTGCCGATGATTGCTTTTTGCATGATGTGTTTCCTCCTTTAAGGTTATTGGTTGACAAACTTGGCCATTGGGCAGCCATTGGTTTATCAACATGACCCGTCCGTCCTCTATCGGGTTTCCCCGGCTGACGAACCGTGGCGGGCAGCTGCAATAATTTAATAATGTATTACAGCTTTATCTCAATCTCAACGCCTGCCGGAATGTCCAGCGCCATCAGCGCTTCAACGACCTTCTGGTTCGGGTTGAGGATATCGATCAGTCTCTTATGGGTTCTGCGCTCGAACTGCTCGCGGGAGTCCTTATATTTATGGACAGCGCGAAGGATCGTGACGATCTCTTTCTTGGTGGGCAGCGGAATCGGGCCGGAAACGCTCGCGCCGTTGCGCTTTGCGGTTTCCACGATCTTTGCTGCGGAAGCGTCGATCAGCTGATGATCGTACGCCTTGAGGCGAATGCGAATCATTGCCTGGTTTGCCATAGTTTGTTTCCTCCTTGATTTCGTACTCAGTTGTTTCTTTGCCGACTGGGTACGGTCGAGCACCTTTATCCGCACAGCCGTGCGTATCACTCCGTGTCATGAAAAACGACCGACGTTTGTCGGCCGACCCTCACCACGGCGATATACGCGCAGATAAGGTTATCTCAGCCGCCCGATGACCGGACATACTCCGCAGAAGTTACCGTTTTTACGCAATCTCCTGCATCATCGCATAGCGCAGTTTCACTCTTCCGAAACTCGCGCCCCGATATCATATAATAAATCCCTCTTGCTGTCAAGAGGGATTTGGAAGTTTTTTGAACTTTTTTTCAGAGAGAATATTTGCGTACTTCGCAGTTATCGAGCAGCGGGATCGGGCGGAGCGTTCCGTCCTCCGGCATTCCTTCGAAATACGCGCAGATTGCTTTTGCAGCTACGCCGTGCGACACGATCAGCACGCGCTTGCCTTCATAGTTCGCGCGGATATCATCCAGCGCGGCACGCACGCGCGCGCAGAGCGATTCGATGGTTTCAACGCCGTATTCCGCCGAAGCATCGCCAACCTGCGATTTCAGAAACGGTTTGCCCGTGAGCGCGCCCATATCGCGCTCACGCAGCCGCTCATCGTAGACGACCGGGAGGTCTCTCCCCTCGCCGATGATCGCAGCGGTATGCTTTGCGCGCCTGAGCGGCGAGCAGACAATCAGATCCAGCGCGGTATCGCGGAGCGCATCGCGCGTCTGCTCCGCCTGCGCTACGCCGACGGCGTTCAAGTCCTCATCGCTCCGGCAGCCGTTGTAGATGCCGAGATCGTTGTTGTTCGTTCGCCCGTGGCGAACGATATAAAACTCCATATTGCGACTTCCCTATTATATATAGTGTACGAACGTAATGCCGTTGCGTGCCTTAATAAGCTACGCCCCAATAAACCATCTTTTTCGCCGGCTTTCCGCAAATCGGGCAAACGTCGCCGAGGTGCTCCTGCGCGAACGGCACGCAGCGCGAGGACATACCGGCAACCTCTTTCATCTTCAGTTCGCAGGCCTCTTCACCGCACCACATGGTTTTGATGAAGCCGCCCTTCGTCTGCTGGATCTGCTTGGCTTCCTCAAGCGTTGCGGCGGCAAAGGTGTTATCGTCCAAATTCTTCTTTGCCTTGGCAAAGAGCCCGTGGTGCACGTCTTCGAGCATGGATTTGGCGGTCTGCTCGATCGTATCGAGGGAAACGGTTGTTTTCTCGAAATTATCGCGGCGGACGGCGACGCACTGACCGGCTTCGATATCGCGCGGTCCAATCTCAAGGCGAAGCGGCACGCCCTTCATCTCATATTCGGCGCACTTCCAGCCGAGGCTGTTTTCGCTAAGGTCGATCTTGGCGCGAAGGCCGGCGGCAAGAAGGCGATCCTTGAGCGCGGTTGCAGCTTCGATAACGCCCTCTTTATGCGTTGCAACGGGAACGACGATCACCTGGATCGGCGCGATCTTCGGAGGAAGCACGAGACCGTTGTTATCACCGTGCGTCATGATGATGCCGCCGATCATACGGGTGGAAACGCCCCAGCTCGTCTGATGCGGATAATGGAGCTGGTTATCCTTGCCGGTGAACTGGATGCCGAAGGCTTTGGCAAAGCCGTCGCCGAAGTAATGGCTGGTGCCTGCCTGGAGCGCCTTCTTATCATGCATCATGCATTCAACGGTATAGGTTTCTTCCGCGCCGTTGAATTTTTCCTTATCGGTTTTCTGCCCTTTGACAACCGGCATGGCAAGCGTGTTTTCCATGAAGTCGGCATAGACGTTCAGCATACGCTGCGTCTCTTCGCGCGCTTCATCCTCGGTCGCGTGCATCGTATGTCCCTCCTGCCAGAGGAACTCACGGTGGCGCAGGAAGGGGCGGCTCGTCTTTTCCCAGCGCAGAACGCTGCACCACTGGTTATACAGCTTCGGCAGATCGCGGTGGGAATGGATGATGTTCTTATAGTGCTCGCAGAAGAGCGTTTCAGAGGTAGGGCGGATGCAGAGGCGCTCTTCGAGCTTCTCGCTGCCGCCGACCGTAACCCATGCGCACTCCGGCGCAAAGCCCTCAACGTGGTCCTTTTCCTTTTGGAGCAGGCTCTCCGGAATCAGCATGGGCAGATAGACGTTCTCATGGCCGGTTGCTTTGAACATACCGTCCATAATGCTTTGGATGTTCTCCCAAATCGCATAGCCATACGGGCGGAGAATGAACATACCCTTAATGCTGGAATAATCAATCAACTCTGCTTTCTTGCAGACGTCTGTAAACCACTGGGCAAAATCAACCTCCATGTCGGTGATTTGCTCAACCTTTTTCTCATTTGCCATCGTTTTCGTCCTTTCGGCATGAAATCATATATTTATTGTATCACCTCTGTCAATCCCCACGGCATACACTGAAACGAGGAGGCGTTGCCGTGAATTATCAAATTGAATTGGACGCGGCAGCCGCCGCTTTTTATGAGAAAGTGGCGGCTGCCGCAGGTCTTCCCATAGAGCAGGTTTTATCCGATGCGCTGTATAAGCTGGCAGGCTCGCTCTCGATGGAAGCGCTGCTGAAAGTCCGCGAAAAATAGGTTGTTTTTTGGGGCGATCATTGCTATAGTGTTAGCGGAAGAAAAATCGGCAAAGAAGGCTATTACATGATTTCCATACGAGAGATTTATAAAATCGGCAAAGGACCGTCCAGCTCGCATACGATCGGGCCGGAACGCGCAGCGACGGTGTATAAAAACAAACACCCCGACGCCGACAGCTACCGCGTCGTTCTCTACGGTTCGCTGAGCAAGACCGGCAAGGGGCATGGCACCGACCGCATCTTGCGCGAAACCTTTGCCCCCAAGCAGACCGAGATCGTTTTCTCCGACAAGCCGCTTCCCAAAGACGCGCACCCCAACACGATGGAGTTTTTCACCGTGAAAAACGGTGAGATCGGAGGCCGCGTTCGGGCTGTATCCGTCGGCGGCGGCGACGTGGTGATCGACGGGCACGAAACGCTGGTTCCGCCGGAGGTCTACCCGGAAAACTCCTTTGCGGAGATTCAGCAGTTCTGCCGTTTTCGCGGCATCACGCTCAGCGAATACGTTGCGCTGTGCGAAGGCGAGGAAATTTGGGATTACCTTGCCGAGATCTGGCAGGCGATGAAGCGCTCGGTGCGCGAAGGGCTGGAGACGGAGGGCATTTTGCCCGGCGGTCTGCGCGTACAGCGCAAGGCGAAACATCTTCTGAGCCAAACAACGCCCCACGAACGGCCGCAGCTGAGAGAATGCCGCATCATCAGCGCTTACGCCTTTGCCGTGAGCGAACAAAACGCCGACTGCGGAACGATCGTAACCGCGCCAACCTGCGGAAGCTGCGGCGTTCTGCCGTCCGTGCTGCTGTATATGCAGGAAACAAACGCGCTGCCCGATGCGAAAATGCTTCCGGCTTTAGCCGTTGCAGGACTGATCGGCAATCTGGTAAAGCACAATGCCTCGATCTCCGGCGCAGAATGCGGCTGCCAGGCGGAAATCGGAACGGCGTGCGCCATGGCGTCCGCCGCCTTATGCGAGCTGAAGGGCTTGAATATCGATCAGATCCAGTACGCCGCTGAGATCGCTTTGGAGCATAATCTCGGCTTGACCTGCGACCCGATTTGCGGCTTGGTGCAGGTTCCCTGCATCGAGCGCAACGCCGTTGCGGCGATGCGCGCAATGAACTGCCTGAATCTGAGCTATTATCTATCCGATACGCAGCGGATCACCCTGGATATGGTGATCAAAACCATGTATGAAACCGGCATCAGCATGAACAACCGCTTCCGCGAGACTGCAGAGGGCGGTCTTGCGAAGATGTTCTCGCGCGGAAAATAACAAAAACGGCAGTCCGGCATTTTCGCCGGGCTGCCGTTTTTAAAAAACAGTAGAAAAACAGTACGCATAGTGCTACAATAGCGGTAAAGGAACAGACGAAAGAGGGAAAACAAATGAAACTTGGTATCGTAGGATTGCCGAACGTCGGCAAGAGTACGCTTTTTAACGCGATCACGAATGCCGGCGCAGAAGCGGCAAACTACCCCTTCTGCACGATTGATCCGAACGTGGGCATGGTGACCGTTCCGGATAAGCGGCTGGAATGGCTGCGCGACAGCTACCTGCCGAAGAAGTTTACACCTGCCGTGATCGAGTTCGTTGACATTGCAGGTCTTGTAAAAGGCGCAAGCAAGGGTGAAGGACTCGGCAACAAGTTTTTGAGCAACATCCGCTCCACCGACGCGATCGTGCACGTTGTGCGCTGCTTCGAGGACGGCAGCATCACGCACGTTGAAGGCAGCACCGATCCGCTGCGCGATATTGAGATCATCAATCTGGAGCTGATCATGGCGGACATCGAAATGGTGGAGCGCCGGATCGACAAGGCGGAAAAGGCATTCAAGGGCGGCGACAAGAAGTATCAGCAGGAAGCGGAGCTGCTCAAGCGGCTGCTGGCGCATCTCAATGAGGGCAAGCTCGCGCGGACGTTCCCCGGAACGGACGATGAGATGGCGATGATCGGCGAAAGCGATCTGCTGACGCTGAAAAAGACGATCTACGCCGCGAACCTCGGCGAAGACGAGGTTGCGTCCTACGAGCAAAGCCGCCATTTCCAGGCGGTGAAGCAGCTTGCCGACGCTGAGGGCAGCCAGGTGCTTCCGATCTGCGCGAAGTTGGAGGCGGACATCGCCGAGCTGGACGATCCCGAAGAAAAGGCAATGTTCATGCAAGAGCTCGGCATCGCCGAATCGGGACTGGACAAGCTGATCCAGTGCAGCTACGAGCTGCTCGGTCTGATTTCATTCCTGACAGCCGGCTCGGACGAGTGCCGCGCATGGACGATCAAGAAAGGTACGAAAGCGCCGCAGGCAGCCGGCAAGATCCATACCGATTTCGAGCGCGGCTTCATCCGCGCGGAAGTGATCTCGTTTGAGAACATGAAGGAATGCGGCACGATGGCAAACGCCCGCGCAAAAGGCATGATCCGCAGCGAAGGCAAGGACTACGTCATGCAGGACGGCGACATCGTAAACTTCCTGTTTAACGTGTAACCCCCCCACCTTCCCCCAAGGGAGAAGGCAGATAGAGAAATAAAAACCGAGTGCATTGCACTCGGTTTTTTGTTTGGTTTTTTCTTTATGCAAAGGGGTTTGGCAGGTCGATGGAGGCGATGGTTTGCATTGCCTGATCGCGCACGGAGCCTGCCTGGGCAAGCAGCTGCGCGGTTGCCTGCTCGCGCAGAACGTCCGCCTGCTGCAAAAGCTCTTTTGCCTTGAGCGTTGCGGCGTTTGCCGTTTGTTGGAGCACGGCTGCGCTCTGCTGCACGGGAAAACGCTTTGCAAGCTTTACAATGCGCTTGCGGATGCGCTGATTCTTATAAGCGGCAACGCCGACTGCCGCTGCGCCGACCGCAACCGTAACGCCGGCGGCGATTGCTACGCGCTTGGCGGTTTTTCTGCGCTGCTCGGCGGCGCACTGCTTGCAATACTTCCCGTGATGGTGCGGCGCAAGCTCCTTGCCGCACAGTGGGCAAAACTGATAACGCATAAGCGACACTCCCTTCTGATTATTTATAGTGTAGCACGATGCGTTCGATTCTTCAAGGAACGGCGATTATTTTTTCTCCTTGTTATCGACGACCTCATGCAGCAGCTTCTTGAAGTCCGCGAGCGACATTGCGCCGAGGTCGCCGTCCGCGCGGTGACGCGGAGAGACCGTGCCGGCTTCCATATCGCGGTCGCCCACGACGACCATATACGGGACCTTCTCCATCTGCGCATCGCGGATCTTTTTGCCGATCTTCTCGTTGCGGTAGTCCACTTCCACGCGGAAGCCTTCCGCCTCGAGCTGCTTTGCCGCGTCCGCGCAGTAATCGCAGGCGCGATCCGTAACCGGCAGGAAACGAACCTGCTCCGGCGCCATCCACGTGGGCAGCGCGCCGGCATACGTTTCGATCAGGTAAGCGAGCGTGCGCTCATAGCAGCCGAGCGAGGTGCGGTGGATGATATACGGCAGCGCTTTTTCGCCGTTTTCATCCGTATAGTACATACCGAAGCGCTGCGCCAGCAGCATATCGATCTGGATTGTGACGATCGTATCTTCTTTGCCGAAGACGTTGTGATACTGGATATCCAGCTTCGGACCGTAGAACGCGGCTTCGTCGATGCCGATCTCATACTTGACATCCAGATCATCAAGGATCTTTGCCATAACGCTCTGCGCGTACTCCCACTGCTCGGCAGTGCCCTCATATTTATTATTGGGGTTCGCCGGATCCCACTGGGAGAAGCGGAACGTGCAGTTATCGAGCATACCGACCGTGCCGAGGCAGTACTTTGCAAGGTCCAGGCAACCCTTGAACTCTTCTTCGAGCTGATCGGGGCGAAGCACCAGGTGGCCTTCGGAAATCGTAAACTGGCGGACGCGGATCAGACCGTGCATCTCGCCGGAATCCTCGTTGCGGAAGAGCGTGGACGTTTCGCCGAGGCGCATGGGCAGATCGCGGTAGCTGCGCGCGCGGTTGAGATAGACCTGGTACTGGAACGGGCAGGTCATCGGGCGGAGGGCGTAGCAGTCCTTCTCTTCATCGTCCGGATCGCCGAGGATGAACATACCGTCACGGTAGTGATCCCAGTGACCGGAGATGCGATACAGATCGCGCTTTGCCATAAACGGCGTTTTCGTAAGCACGTAGCCGCGCTTTGCCTCTTCATCTTCCACCCAGCGCTGCAGAACCTGGATCGTCTTTGCGCCCTTGGGCAGCAGGATCGGCAGACCCTGACCGATGACGTCGACCGTTGTGAAGTATTCCAGCTCACGGCCGAGCTTATTATGATCGCGCTTGAGCGCTTCCGCCTGCTGCTCGAGATACGCATCGAGTTCCTCTTTCTTCGGGAACGCAACGGCATAGATGCGCTGGAGCATCTTGCGGTTGCTGTCGCCGCGCCAGTAAGCGCCGCAGCACTGCGTCAGCTTGATGGCGTTGCCCTTGATGCGGCCGGTGGAATCCAGATGCGGACCGGCACAAAGGTCCGTAAATTCGCCCTGCTTATAGAAGGAGATCGTTTCGCCCTCGGGCAGATCATCGATCAGCTCGAGCTTATACGGCTCGTCCTTCATCAGCGCTTTCGCCTCTGCGCGCGGCAGCTCAAAGCGCTCAACCTTCAGCTTTTCTTTGCAGATTTTGCGCATCTCGGCTTCGAGCGCATCAAGATGCTCCTGCGAAAAGTTGAACGGCGCGTCAAAGTCATAATAGAAGCCGTTATCGATTGCAGGGCCGATTGCAAGCTTCACCTCCGGGTACAGGCGCTTGACCGCCTGCGCCAGAACGTGCGAGCAGGTATGCCAGTACGTTTTGCGGTATTCGGGATTTTCAAAGGAATAGATGTTTTCTTCGCTCATGGGAATTGCCTCCTTTTTTGATTTGGGGCGGTAAAAAAACATCCCACCCCTGATGGTTCAGGGGTGGGATGCGTAAGCATTCCACGGTTCCACCCTGCTTGCGATGCGCACATCGCCGCTTTCGGGCTCTGTAACGGGAGCACCCGTTCCGGCTTACTTTCCTTTCTGCCGGACAGCTCGGAAGGGGTATCCGTCCGCCTCGATTGGCAGAGCCGCTCACAGCATACGCAGCTCTTCTCTGAAGCCTCGCTGACGGGGGACGTATCTTCTTCAACGCCATTTTATCAGCAAGAGTATACCACCGCGCAAACGGTTTTGTCAACTGTTTGGCGGTGACAAAAGTAAAATTATTGTTAACTGATTTGTAACCATTTCCCACAACATCTTCCGGTGTTTTGATTGCAAACCGCAATATATACGGCTTTTCGCGTTTTTGCGATTTAACTTTTATTTTACATAACCAAGCAATTATTTTGAAAACACTTGACAAATTTCAATTTTTATGTATAATTTCAAATCGTTGCCAATAAAATTACAATATGTAACTTCTTGTTACAGTTTGAAACGAGCCATTTCCGAAGGAAGGAGGAGCAGAAATGCAAATCGTTCGAAAGATGACTTACAGCGAAAACAATTTGCAGGTTGTTGCAAAGATTTTGATCATCTGTATTGCAATTGCCATTCTCGGCGCAACGATCGCGCAGCCCGTTCTCGCGGAAAACACGTATACGATCATTGACGGAGATCAGAAAACCACGATCCTCTCCGCAAGCGCACAGCCGCTGCACATTTTATCAGAAGCGGGCATTACCCTCTCCCCCGGCGACACGTATGAAACAACCATCGCCGACAACGGCAACGCCGAGATTATCGTAAAACGCCTGCAGGTTGTAACCGTTGTATGCGACGGCAAGCACAGCGTAGTCGGCACTTACGGCAGAACCGTTGAGCAGCTTCTTTGGGAGCTGGGCATTACGCTTGGCAGCCGCGACACCTTGAACTGCAGCATGGACGACGCAACCTACACCGGCATGACGGTTGAAGTGACGCGCATTTCGCACGAAACGGTTGCGCTGGATACCGTTCTTCCGCATCAGACGCTCACCTACGCGGACGCCACGATGCCCGAAGGCAAGACGGTCTATCTCTCCGAGGGTTCGGACGGGCTGGCAAAGCAGACTGTTCGCATCACTTATAAAAACGGCAGAGAGTTTACGCGCGAGATTTTGAGCGAGACGATCGTTCAGCAGCCGGTTCAGGAGGTCAGCATCAGCGCGAATCCCGAAAACCCGGCAGGCACGGCGAAAGCCATCTCCTGCCTCGGCACGGCATATTCCTGCGACGGACGCCCGGGCATCACGGCAACCGGCACGGTTGTTCACATTGGCACGATCGCCGTTGATCCGAAGGTCATTCCGCTGGGTTCCTCGCTGTATATCGTTTCCGACGACGGCGTTTATGACTATGGCTTCGGCACCGCGGAGGACACGGGCGGCCTCATTAAGGGCAACCGCGTTGACCTCTACATGAACACAACCTCCGAATGCTATCAGTTTGGCGCACGCCGCTGCACGGTATACGTTCTCAAATAACTTGCAAATCATACCTTCGTCCGATATAATGGACGAAGGTATTTTGCTAAGCTGACAGCCGAACAGGAGGTGATCGCGTGGAGCTTTGCAATCCGAAAGAGGTCAAGGCGCTTTTAGAGCGGCATGGTTTTCATTTTTCCAAAGCGAAGGGGCAGAATTTTCTGATTGCTCCGTGGGTTCCGCGCGAGATCGCCGCAAAGGCCGGCGTTGACGATTCCTGCGGCGTGCTGGAAATCGGGCCCGGCATCGGGCCGCTGACGCAGGCGCTGTGCGAGCGCGCAGGGAAAGTAACTGCGATCGAGGTGGATCAGACGCTGCGCCCGATCCTCGCGGAGACGATGGCGGATCAGGACAATTTGGAGCTGATCTTCGGCGACGTGATGAAAATGGACGTTGCCGCGCTTGTAAGCGAGCAATTTCAGGGGCTGCGCCCGATGGCATGCGCGAATCTCCCCTATTACATCACGTCCCCGATTCTTGTAAAGCTGCTGGAATCGCGCGCGTTTGAATCGGTAACGGTTATGGTACAGAAGGAGGTTGCGCAGCGCATCTGCGCGAAAGCCGGCACGGCGAATTACAGCGCGTTTACCGTTTTCTGCAACTGGTACGCCGAGCCGGAGATTCTCTTTGACGTACCGCCGGACTGCTTCCTGCCGCGCCCGAAGGTGACCTCCGCCGTATTAAAGCTGAACGTGCGGAGCCAAGCGCCGGTGCGCGTAAAAGACGAAGGGCTGTTTTTCCGCGTTGTGCGCGCGGGCTTCGCCCAGCGGCGCAAGACGCTGCTGAACGCGCTTTCCTCCGCGTTTTCTTCGATTGGGAAAGATACGCTCCGTGATCTGATTGTGCGATGCAATCTGCCCGAAACCGTGCGCGGTGAAGCGCTCGATTTCGCGCAATTCGCGGCGCTTGCGGACGAAATTGCCGCGCAAGGTTTGAATTGACTTTCCCTCTGCGGTTCTATATAATAATTCTGTATTTTAAGCATTGAGAGGCGTTGAATCATGGCAAACATCCAAGTTACCTGCGATTCTACCTGCGACCTGCCGCAGGAGCTGTGCGAAAAGCTCAATATTGCGGTGATCCCCCTCAACATCGGCATGGGCGGTCAGTTCTTCCGTGACGGCGTTGACGTTACGGCGGAAAAACTTTTTTCCTACGTTGCGCAGACGAACACGTTGCCCACAACCGCAGCGGTTTCCCCCGGCGATTATGCGGATTTCTTCCGCCCGTTTGTGGAAGCAGGCAAAACCGTGATCCACATCAATCTTTCCACAAAGCTTTCCGTTTGCCATCAGAACGCTTGCCTTGCGGCAGAGGAGCTCGGAAACGTCTACCCCATCGATAGCTGCAATCTTTCCAGCGGCTCGGGCCATCTTGCGCTCGCCGCAGCGGAGCTTGCAGCCGAGGGCATGGAAGCTCCGCAGATTGTGGAGCAGCTCAACGAAATGAAGCTGCGGCTGGACGTCAGCTTTATCATTCAGACGCTGGATTACCTCTACAAGGGCGGCCGCTGCTCCGGTCTCGCGGCGTTTGGCGCGAATCTGCTGAAAATCCGCCCGGAGATCTGCGTTGTAGACGGCGGAATGCAGGTTGGCAGCAAATACCGCGGCTCGATGGAAAAGACCGTTCTCTCCTATATCGACGGCCGTCTTGCCGGCAGAACCGATCTGGATCTGCGGCGCATCTTCGTTACGCATTCCACAATGCCGGATGAGCTGGTGCAGAAAGTGATTGCGCGCGTGCGCGAACTGCAGCCGTTTGAAGAGGTTATCGAATCGAACGCAGGCTGCACGATCAGCACCCACTGCGGACCTGCTTGCATCGGCGTGCTGTTCTTTACAAAAAAAGCTTGACAAATCATTTTTGCGCATTATAATAAGACGTGCGCACAAAGGGGATTTGTGTAACGGTAGCACACCGGACTCTGACTCCGTTTGCGGGGGTTCGAATCCCTCATCCCCTGCCAAACAAAAACGCCATCCGAATGGATGGCGTTTTTGTTTGGCATTGGTTTCCCGGATGAGGGATTCGAAAGGCGGCTCTTGGCGGCGTGCCAGGGGCACGCCGCAACCACCGTGGCTTTTCCGCAGAAAAGCGAATCCTTCTTCTTATCATGCTAAAGCGTAGTCGGCGCGTAACTGCCATCCATTCGGATGGCGTTTTTGTTTGGTATTCGTTTCCCGGATGAGGGATTCGAAAGGCGGCTCTTGGCGGCGTGCCGGTGGCACGCCGCAACCGCCGTGGCTTTTCCGCAGAAAAGCGAATCCCTCTTTCTGTTGATGCAAAAGCACATTTGGCGCGTAATTGCCATCCATTCGGATGGCGTTTTTGTTTGGCATTGGTTTCCTTTCTCCGCACAATTTCTTTGCATAGTTTTCTCGCCTTTGGAAAGACTACTCACAGAACGAAACAAGGAGGCGAGTGTTATGAGCGAAAAGCACACCAAGACCGAGCAGGAGCACACCAAGCAGGGCCAGCAGGAAGAAAAGACCAACTGTAAGTAAAAAAAGCCTCCACTTTGTGGAGGCTTTTTTATAGGGTTTAGTTTGCGTTGACGCTGACGCTATAGGTCTGCGTGGCGACGCCGTTTTCGGCGGTAACGCGGATATAAAGCGTTGTTGAAGTGCCGGCGGCGAAGTCCAGACCGCTCAGATTATAATAGCCGTCCGCGTCCTTGACAAGCTCGGTGAACGTTGCGCTGGAGAGCGTTTTACCCGTTGCGAACGCAACGCTCTTCACGGTGTTTTCAACCGGCTTGATCGCAAGCGTTGCGCCTGTTGCCGGAGCAATATACGCCGCCGGTAGATTCGTCTGATAGCGCGTGGTTGCGCTGCTGAGGAGCATATAGGTATCTGCGCCGGCAGTCAGGCGGATCTCCTCAAGCTGGGTGGAGGTAGAGGTCGTTGTTGTAACGAAGCTCACCGTATCCGAATACTGCGTTCCGTTGAGGGTAATGCTGACCGTTACGTAGGTATAGCCGCCGGCGGTCAGCCCTTCAAGGCGGAAGGTTTTTGCCGCGTCGCCCTTATTGAACTGCAATCCCGAACGAAGCGTTTTATTGGTGCTGCCGCTGCGGTAAGAGATCGTCATAACGCAATCGTCGATCGCGCTGACGGAAACCGTTGCGGACGTGCTGCTGATATCGCTGACGTCAATTGTGAACGGTTTATTCGCAAGCGTCGTAAAGCTCGCCGAAGCCGTTCCTACGTAAGTGCCGTCGAGGTAGGACAGCGCGTCCTTCTCAACCGTAACAACATATTTCGTGCTGTATTTCAGATCGCTTGACGGTGTGATGGTGATGGTTTTGCCATCGGCGGAGACCGATGCGGTGAACGCAACCGGCGAACCATAGATGCTGTTCGGGCGGAGCTTGATCGCCGTGGACTCCACGTAGGATTCCTTCAAGTTGGTATAGCCGGGACGGACGACCGCTGCCGGGAACGTGATCGAGATCGGTTCATTGACCGGCACGTTGACAGAATCGGTTGCCGGCGAGAAGATCAGATCGCTTTCGATATCTCTGCCCGTAGCAAAGCGCGTGATATAGCCGCTGTTGGAAGCGCCTTCCGCCGTTACGAGCGTTCCGGCTTTCACAACGATATAATAGGTTGTATCCGCCGCGAGCGCGTAGCTCGGGCGAATGGTGAAGGTGCGGTAGTTATTGCTGACCGTTGCGCTAAAGGGCACGGTTTCGCCGGTTGCGGAGCCGGTATGCAGCTCTACAACGTTATCGCGCACGTAATTATCCGTGACGAGAACGCCGATTGCGCGGTAGACCGGCTCGGGGAAGTTCAGCGTTGCCGAAACCGTTTTCGAGATGCTCGTTGCGCCGTCCGCCGGATAGACGGAGGAGGGCTGCAGCGTGGATTGCTCGCCGGTTGTGAAAGTGGTTACAAGCTGCGCGTTGCGCACACCGTTCAAGTTGCGCAGGGATGCGTTTTTCAGAACGAGGTAATACGTTGCGTTCAGCGAGAGGTTTCCATCCGGCTGGAGGATGATGGATCTGCGGTCGGCGCTGATGGATGCGGTATAGCTGACCATTGTGCCGCCGGCGCTGCCGACATGGAGCTCCGCAACGCTGCTTTCAATATAGGACGTTGTGAGCGTATCGCCGGAAGCGTTGAACAGGACGCTGTCGAACGCGATTGTGATCGCGGTGCCGGTGCTGACAGCCGATGCGCCGTTTGCCGGCGTAACCGTGGGCACCATAGAGCCCGCAACCGCGGAAGCGGTCGTGAAGTAAGTATTCAGCGCGGTATTCTGCACGCCCTCGTTATTCATCAGCGAATTTGCGCTGATCGATACGAAGTAGGACGTGTTTTCCGTGAGCGGCGCAGAAGGCGTTACAGTAATGGTTCTGCCGCTGACAACCGCGCTATAATCGATCGCCGTACCGTTGGAGCCGCCGCGGCGGATCGTAAGCACGCCGCGCAGATACTGCAGCGAGGGGACCTGACGACCGGGCGTATAGACCGTTTCCGGGAAGACGACCGTGATCGAGGAATCAACCGGCACGTTCGAAGCGCCGCTTGCCGGAACAACCGTGGGCGCAAACGGAGACGTCTGCTCCGGCGTTTCGCCGGAACGGTTGATCAGCTGATCGGGCTGCGTTTCAAACGAGCAGCCTGCCGCGGTAACCGTTGCAGATGCGATCTTGCCCGCGCCGCGGAACGTTGTTGCAGCGTCAACCGTTGCGTTCGCAACGGAAACGTCGCCGGAGAGGATCATCATAGAGCCTGCTGCGGCAGATGCAACGTTCAGCTGATCAACCGTGCCGCGCTGCAGCGTAATATCCGATTTTTTAGCAATATCCAGCTTTGCGATCTTGCCGCCCGTCTGACTGAGGACGGTGCCGGATTCCATCGTGACGGTATCGAAGCTGCCGCCCAAACGGACAATCGCGGCGGAGAGGTCGCCGGTGAGCGAAACGTCCCGGAAGCCTTCGCCCGTGAGCGACTGCTCAACAAGGCTTGCGCCGTTGCGCAGGTCGGTCTTCTTGATCTCGGTATTGCCGGAAGCCGTAACCGTAACGTCCTCGCCGACAACGCTCATTGCGTTGACCTGCGTGGAATCAAAGGTAACGTTGGAGCTGCCGACGCTGAACGTGCCGAGCACGCGGCAGTTTTTCAGCGAAACGCTGCTGACCGTGGACGCGGTTGCGTTATTGACGAACAGCGTATTTTCACGGTCGAGCACGACCGCTTCATTCGCGGAAGAAACGATCGTTTCGCCTTCGCAGATGGAATAGATCATCTGCGCCGCCTGCGCGCGGGTCAGGTTGCCCTTGGGATCGAAGCGATTGTTGTTATCGCCCTTCATATAACCCTTGGAATAAACGTAATTGACAGCGCTCTTTGCCCAGGCATCAATACTTGCCGTATCGCTGAAGCTATCGGAGGAAAGGGTTTCCTTCGGGCCGGTGACGATCCGGCTGATCATTGCGGCGGCCTCCTGGCGCGTGATGGTTGCGTCCGGACGGAACGAGCCGTCGTTATAGCCGCTGACGTACTGGACGCTGACCGCTTTGCAGACCTCGTCATAGTACCACGCGCCGGCGGAAACGTCGGTAAACTGCGCGGGCGCGGAATTCAGAACGCCGAGCGCGTTATTGAGCATTTTTGCAAACTGGGCGCGCGTAACGGACTGATTCGGGCGGAAGGTGCCGTCCGTAAAGCCGCCGATATAGCCCTTCTCTACGCCGTAGAGAATGACGTCCTTTGCCCAGCTGCCGTCAATATCCGTGAGCGTGACCGCCGATGCGGAGATCGGCAGCATCGCGCAGAGCATGACAACCGCGAGGCTGATTGCGATCCATTTCTTCATCTGTTTCATAGTAGATACCTCACCTTTTTGCAGATTCGTTCTTTTGGATGATGAGCCATTTTGATTATACACGAATTTTCGCCAAACTACAATACATTTCGTGAATTTCCTCAAATTTTTTCACAAGATGTTGTGGTTTGGCGCCGTTTGACAAAGGCAGGGCGGAATGATATTATAAAGCAGTTGGAAATTACCATTTTATTGCCGAAAACACGCGGCAGAATCGTCCAAAATATCAGAAAAGACAGTTTTTGAGGGTAGCTTTATGAACGCAAAACGGATTCGCGGCGGTCTGCTGCTTCGGCAGATCGCCCTTTTGCTCCTGCTTTCGCTGGTTCTGACCGCGTTTTCAATTTCCGCAGGCGCGATCGGCATTTCCGTTGACGGCGCGCCTGTTGCCTTTTCGGACGATCTCGGGCAGCCGTTTATCGACAGCGCCGGCAGAACGCAGGTTCCGCTCCGCGCCGTGATGGAGCAATACGGCTGCGAAGTGGATTGGGACGGCGAAACGAGAACCGCAACCGCAGAAAAAGACGGAATCACCGTTTCCGTTCCGATTGGCAAGCGCGAGATCTCCGTTGACGGCTGGACAATCCCAATCGACACGGCGGCGCAGATTCTGAACGGACGAACCTATCTTCCGATCCGCGCAGTACTGGAAGCGTTTGGCGCAGCCGTGATCTGGAACGGCGGAACGAAAACGGTTGACGCGCATCACCCGGAAGCAGGCGACTTGCAGGTGCATTTTATCGACGTTGGGCAGGCAGACTGCATTCTGATCCGCAGCGGAGCCGATGCCATGCTGATCGACGCCGGCGACCGCGACGACGCGCAAACGATCCAAGCATACCTCCACGCGCACGGCATTTCTTCGCTCAAATACGCAGTTGGAACACACGCGCACGCCGACCACATCGGCTCGCTTTCCGCGCTGCTCGGCGCGTTTACGCCATCGCGCCTGCTGCTGCCGGCGGCGAAGGCAACGAGCAAGGTTTATAAAACGCTTTTGGAAACCGCCGGAGGCTTATCGCTTGTACCGTATACGCCGTCCTTCGGCGAGACGATCCCGCTCGGAAGCGTGGCGCTTACAACCGTGAACGCGCTCAAAACGAACGATCTCAACAACAGCTCGCTGATGTTCCGGCTCGTTTACGGCAAAACGTCGTTCCTCTTTACGGGCGACGCAGAAGCGCAGGCGGAAGCTGCCGCCATCGCAGCCGGCGCGGCTTTGGACAGCGACGTTCTCAAGCTCGGACACCACGGCAGCAGAACCTCATCCTCCCCCGCGTTTCTCAACGCGGTAACGCCGGATTACGCGGTGATCTCCTGCGGCACGGGCAATTCCTACGGCCATCCGCACCCGGAGACGATTGAAAAGCTGAAAAGCGCCGGAATCGCGTATTTCCGCACGGATGAGCAGGGCTCGATCACCGCGATCAGCGACGGAACCGCCATTTACTGGAACGTTGCGCCGGCTTCGTAAATTTGACAAAAAGCTTGCCGCGTGATACGATAGCAAGTGATAATAAGCAGAAACTAACAACAGAAAGAAGTATGATTCGTGAAGGATCCCCAGTTTTCCAGCCGATTGACAAAGCAATCGATCTTTACAATTCCAAATTGCATCTCCATGCTCCGGATCGCGCTGCTGCCGTTTATCGTTTGGATGTTTTCGGAAAACCAGTATAGAATTGCGATCGTTTTGATTGTAATTTCCGGGCTTTCCGATGTTCTGGACGGAAAAATCGCACGGAAATATAATATGATCACCGATCTCGGCAAGGTGCTCGATCCGCTGGCGGACAAGCTGACGCAGGGCATTTTGCTGATCTGCCTGGCGCTGTTCTATTATCCGCCGCTCTGGGCGCTGATCGTTCTGTTTGCGCTGAAGGAGCTGATCATCGTTGCGTTCGGGATGGTTGTTTTCCGCAAAATGGACGTTGTTCCGAGCGCGAAATGGTTTGGAAAGCTCAATTCCTCGCTGCTGTTCGTTGCATTTGCGATCGTGCTGCTGTATCTGCTGATTACCGGCACGCCGCTCCCGGCAAACTATGCCTACATCCTAACCGCAATCTGCGGCGTTTCCATGGTCATTACGATGGTCCTTTATTTAAAACATTTCAAAACGCTGATGAAAGCCGAAAAAAATCCGTGATTTAGAATCACGGATTTTTTATGCTTAAAAATTACCAGTTTCCTTTTGTATATCCGTTTTGATTTCGGAAATGCTATGGTTACGGAAATCAAACGATCGTTTGATCACCGGAGACTACGAAAAGGAGATGTACGATCATGACGAGCAAGAACACGCTGAATATCCCGGAATCCAAGGACGCTATGAACAAGTTCAAGATGGAAGCTGCGCGTGAAGTCGGTGTTGACCTGAAGCAGGGTTACAACGGCGACCTCAGCTCCCGTGAAGCCGGCTCCGTCGGCGGCCAGATGGTCAAAAAGATGATCGAGGCCTACGAGCGCTCCATGCAGTAATTCCCATCCCTTAAAGGGAAGCAAGGCATATCCGAGACCACTCGGATATGCCTTGTTTTATCACTTCGTATGAATATCGATCTGCTGATACGGAATATGCAGGTCGGCTGCTTCCAATCCCTCTTGCAGAAGCTTATGCGCGGCGCGCCAGATATGCCACTTCCGCTCCGGCGGGCAGTAGAGATTGATTCGGTAGATGATCGCGGAACCGTCAAACCGCTGCGTTCCCTTATATTCGCAGCGCTCCACGCCCTCTACCCCGGCAATTTGCGCGGCAATCGTCTCCAGCGTTTCATGCACGTGGCGGTAGTCCGCCTCATACGGCAGCGGAACATCCAGCAAAAACAAGTTGGAGAGCTTTCGTGTATCGGAGATGTTGCGGTTGCTGATCGTTACGATGGAAGCATCGTCGATATTGCGGATCTTCGTGCTGCGCAGGTTGAAGGAGATGACCTGTCCGGTCACGTCGCCGTAGACGATCACGTCGCCGACTTTATAAAAATCATCCGCGACGATCTGCACGCCCATGATGATGTCCTTCAGCAGGTCCTGCAGCGCAAGACCGACGATTGCGCCGGCAATTCCGAGACCTGCAACCATTGAAGTGACGTTGACGCCGTTGATTTGCAGCACCCAAAGCAGCACCACCGCAAACAGCAATGCGCGCGCGATGCTGTAGATCACGGAAACTGCCGTGCCGGCATTGCCCGTTAAGCCGTCGCGTCCGCGTTTTTCGTTCATTTTTTTCACGCTGTAATGCACGATCCGCCAAAGGACAAATGCGGCTACAACGATGAGAACGCTCAAAATCACGCGGTTGAGCGCAGTTCTTTCCATGCTTTGCAGCAATTCCGCCATAGCGATCCACCTCTCTTTTTATCGAATCCAATATACCACGCGCGGCAAAATTTGTCCACAAAAAACGCCAAAGGCGATGCCTTTGGCGTTTTGCGGTTATTGCCTGCCGCGGTAGCGGTTGGAGCTGAAGCCGAGGATCAGCATAAAGATCGGATTGAGGAAAATCAGCCCGAGCGTAAACGCCACGCCGTGGCCGAACGCCTTGGAGAGCTTATACAGCCCGACAATCTCAATCACGCCTGCCGCCGCGCCCACGATATTATAGGCGGTTTGCGCATCGGGATTGCCGCTGAGATAACCGCCGATTACCGCAAGCGCGATAAACGCGATGCCCCAAACGCCGCTCCACGAGAGCTTGAACTGATCATAGGTATTCACAACCGGAATAATGGAATGCCAGCCGGGAATGCCTGCCATGACGAAGATCCGCCAAAGCGCGATCACCTGCAGGATATACCAGATCGCAATGAGAAAAAGGCCGAGCGCAAGCGAGTCGCCGAGCAGTTGAATGATTTGCATAAAAACTTCCTCCTTTTGTTTTGATCAGTATACCACGTTTTTACAGAAATAGCTGCGCAAAATGGTCGAACAAAATCGATTGTTTTTCCGAATCGCTCAATCCAAGGTCCATAGAGAGAAACCGCGCAACCTCCTCCTTCGGCGACCACATGGGAAAGTCCGTGCCGAAGAGGAACCGCTCCACGCCGAACCGATCCAGCATCCGCTTTGCCATGTCCGGCGAAAGGAACATTAAGCTGCTGGAGGTATCGTACCAGACGCCCTCCGGCTGCGGGCAGGCAAGCGATGCTTCCCACGCCTGGTAGCCGCCGAAATGCGCTGCAATCGCCCGTAGATCGGGAACGAGCCGCTTGAGATGCAAAAGGCGCTTCGGCGCGGAATAATCGTAGCGGTCATCGCCCATATGGAACAGGACGATGAAACCTTTTTTCGCAATGGCGCGGTACATTTCAAGCGCCTCGGGCGCATCGAGATCCACGCGCTGAAAATCCGAATGGATTTTAACGCCTTTGAGCCCAAACGCTTCGATGCGGTCAAGCTCCTCCTGCCAATCCTCCATGCCGGGCATCAGCGAGCCGAGCCCGACAAATTCCGGATGCGCGCGGCACTCGGAGGCGATGAAGGTGTTGATATGCTCCACCTGCCCGGCGCTGACGGCGGAATTACAGACGAGCGTTTTTTCAATCCCTGCCGCTTTTTGCTGCGCAAGCAGCACGTCGCTGCTTGCATCGGCTGCCATGGGAATATCATAAAACGCGCCGATCGACCGTGAAGCCTTCTCCGCGATCTGCGCCGGAAATATATGAGCATGAACGTCCGCGATGCGCATGGGTGATTCTCCCTTCTTTTTTCGCGTCTATTATAGTGACTTGTGATCCGATTTGCAAGCGGGCGTTTCTTATGGTACAATCACAAAGCGAAAGGAGGCGCAGGCATGACGCGATACAAATGCCTTGTGCTTGACCACGACGACACGACCGTTGACAGCACGCGAAAAGTAAATTATCCGCAATTTCGCGGTTCGCTTGCGCGGCTGCGCCCGAAAATGACCGTTTCGGAGGATGATTTCATCCGCTACTGCTGCGATCTCGGCTTTTACAGAATGTGTGACGAGATTCTGCACTACACGCCCGATGAGTTGGAGCGCCATATTGCCGACTGGCGCGCGTATCTGAAAACGCATCACGCGCCGTTTTTCCCCGGCATTGCGGACGTAATCCGGCGGCAGAAGGACGAAGGCGGCATCGTTTGCGTTGTTTCGCATTCTTATGAAGATACGATCCGTCCGCAATACGAGCGGGCAGGCGTTTTGCAGCCGGATATCATTTTCGGCGCGGAGTATCCTGCGGAGCAGTGCAAGCCGAATCCGTATCCGCTGGAGGAGCTGATGCGCCGATACGGTCTTGCGCCGGAGGAGCTTCTCGTTGTGGACGATATGCCGCTCGGGCGGCAGATGGCGCGCGCCTGCGGCGTTCCCTTTGCGGCGGCGGCATGGTACGGGATGCCGGATTTTATCCGCGAAAAGCTCGCCTGTGACTGCGATTATTTCCTTGAGACGGTAGACGATCTTTCCGCGCTGCTGTTTTCGGAAAAATAACGCTTGCATTTCCTATGGAAATGGCGTAAAATGGCGGGTATGAATTACCAAAATACTATAGAAAAGGAAGGGTTATCATGAGCAAGGTTCGTATTCCGGATTCGTACAAAACGCCGCTGAACACTTACGAAATGCAGCGGGCAATCGAATTCATCAAAAGCAATTTCAAATCCAACCTCTGCCACGCACTGAACCTGCGCCGCGTCAGCGCGCCGCTTTTCGTGGAAGAGTCCTCCGGCCTCAATGATAACCTCAACGGTTATGAGCGCCCCGTTTCGTTCGACATTCCCGACGTCGGCACCGACGCGCAGGTCGTTCATTCGCTGGCAAAATGGAAGCGCCTTGCGCTCAAGCGCTACGGCTTCAACGTTGGCAAAGGACTTGTAACCGATATGAACGCGATCCGCCGCGATGAGGAAGTGGACAATCTCCATTCCGTCTACGTGGATCAGTGGGACTGGGAAAAGGTCATCTCGCGCGAAACGCGCACGGTGGACTATCTCAAGCAGACCGTTCAGGCGATCGTCGGCGCGATCTGCGAAACGAACGACGCGCTCGGCGTTGCGTTCCCCTCGCTGCACACTTCCCTCTGCCGCGACGTTTATTTCATCACGACGCAGGAGCTGGAAGACCGCTATCCCACGCTCACCGCGAAAGAGCGCGAAAACGAGATCTGCCGCGAACATAAAACCGTATTTCTGATGCAGATCGGCGGCAAGCTGAAATCCGGCAAACCGCACGACGGCCGCGCGCCCGACTATGACGATTGGGCGCTGAACGGCGATATTCTCTTCTGGAACGACGTTTTGGAGCAGTCCTTTGAGATCAGCTCCATGGGCATCCGCGTGGACGAGCAGTCGCTTGCGAGCCAGCTGAAGCTCGCCGGCTGCGAAGAGCGGAGCAAACTGCCGTTCCACAAGGCGCTTCTTGCCGGCGAGCTTCCGCTGACGATGGGCGGCGGTATCGGCCAGAGCCGCCTTTGCATGCTGCTGATCGGCACCTGCCACATCGGCGAGGTGCAGGTTTCCCTTTGGGACGAAAAGACTGTTTCCGCCTGCAATGAGGCAGGCGTAATGCTGCTGTAAAAGGAGATTCTTAAAAATGGAGCTTCTCACTGTTCGGGAATTATTCTCCGATCTTTCCGCCTACGGCGGAAAAACCGTGGAGCTGGGCGGATGGGTGCGCAATCTGCGCGCTTCGAAAACGTTTGGCTTTGTGATGCTGTCGGACGGATCGGACTTCCGCCAGGTGCAGGTGGTTTACGATGAATCGCTCGAAAACTTTGCGGCGATCTCGAAGATCAACACCGGCGCGGCGCTGATCGTAAAGGGCGAAGTGATCCTCACGCCCGATGCGAAGCAGCCCTTTGAGCTGCGCGCCGAGTCCATCACGGTGGAAGGCGCGTCCACGCCGGACTTCCCCGTTCAGCCGAAGCGCCATACGATGGAATATCTCCGCACGATCCCCCATCTGCGCGCGCGCACCAACACGTTCCAGGCTGTTTTCCGCGTGAGAAGCCTGATTGCGTTTGCAATCCATCAGTTCTTCCGCGAGCGCAACTTCGTCTACGTGCATACGCCGATCATCACCAGCTCCGACGCCGAGGGCGCAGGCGAGATGTTCCAGGTGACGACGCTCGATCTGCAGAACCTGCCGCGCACGGAAGACGGCAAGGTGGATTACAGCAAGGACTTCTTTGGTAAGCCCACCAACCTGACCGTTTCCGGTCAGCTCAACGTTGAAACCTACGCAATGGCGTTCCGCAACGTTTACACGTTCGGCCCGACCTTCCGCGCCGAAAACTCCAACACGACGCGCCACGCCGCCGAGTTCTGGATGATTGAGCCGGAGATGGCGTTCTGCGACTTGAACGGCGACCTCGAAGTGATGGAAGCCATGGTCAAGCACATCATCCGCCGTGTCATGGAACGCTGCCCGGACGATCTCGCGTTCTTCAACAGCTTCGTGGACAAGGGCCTCATTGAGCGTCTGGAGCACGTCGCTTCCAGCGACTTCGGCCGCATCACCTATACCGACGCGGTCGAGATCCTCAAGCAGCACAAAGACAAGTTCGACTATAAGGTCGACTGGGGCACCGATCTCCAGACCGAGCACGAGCGTTTCCTCACCGAGGAAATCTTCAAGCGTCCCGTGTTCGTCACCGACTATCCCCGCGAGATCAAGGCGTTCTACATGCGCCTCAACGACGACGGCAAGACCGTCGCCGCGGCGGACTGCCTCGTCCCGGGCATCGGCGAGATCATCGGCGGCAGCCAGCGCGAGGAGCGGCTCGATATCCTCGAGGGCCGCATCAAGGAGCTGGGCATGAATCCCGACGACTACTGGTGGTACTGCGATCTGCGCCGCTGGGGAACCTGCCGCCACGCGGGCTTCGGCCTCGGCTTCGAGCGCATGGTGATGTACCTCACGGGCGTGAGCAACATCCGCGACGTGGAGCTGCATCCGCGCACCGTCGGCAACGCCGAGTTCTGACCCCTCTCCGCTTCTGTTCCAAGCTGCACGACCCGTTCGCAATGGCGCGGACGGGTCGTTTTTCGTTTCCGGCGGGCTGGTCCGATTTTTTTCATTCCCCGACCGTTTTCCCGCAATTTCGCGCGCCGCGCCTCCTACAATATGTGGTAGAAGATTCGCAATCAAACCACCACATTATGAGGAGGCATGAACATGGAATGGATGCGCAAAAGCAATTTCCTCTCCCGGCGGGTCATCTACCTGTCCGTCGACAAGATCCACCCGAACCCCAACCAGCCGCGGCGGTATTTTGACGAGGTATCGCTCAACGAGCTCAGCCGCAGCATCCTGCGCTACGGCATCATCCAGCCGCTGACCGTGCGCGTCGGCGCGCAGGGCTACGAGCTGATCGCGGGCGAGCGGCGGCTGCGGGCGGCGAAGCTGGCGGGCCTGCGCGAGGTGCCCTGTCTGCTGGCCCGCGCCGACGAGCAGGATTCGCCGCTGCTGGCGCTCATTGAGAATTTGCAGCGGCGCGACCTGCACTGGTACGAGGAGGCCGTCGCCATCGCAAAGCTGATCTCGGCCTACGGCCTGTCGCAGGAGCAGGCGGCGGAGAAGCTCGGCAAGTCGCAGTCCGCCGTGGCAAACAAGCTGCGGCTGCTGCGGCTCACGCCCGAGTGCGTGGCGCTGCTGCGGGAGCACGATCTGAGCGAGCGCCACGCGCGCGCGCTGCTGCGCCTTGCGGACGACGAGGCCCGTCTCGCCGCGGCGCGGGAGATCGCCGAGCGGGGCTACAACGTGGCGCAGACGGAGGCGTACGTCGAGGCGCTGCTGCACGAGTCCGCCGTCACGCCGCCGCAGCGTCATCCCACTTACGTCATCAAGGACGTACGCATCTTCCTCAACAGCATCCGCCGTCAGCTGGGCGTGATGCAGCGGGCGGGCGTCGACGCCGCGGTGGAGCGGGAGGACACCGACGAGGAGATCCGCATGACCATTCGCATCCCCCGCCGCACCGCCGAAAGCAGCGTCTCATGAAAATTGTCATCTCTTTGTAATGACTTTTCGGAAAAACTGTGCTATGCTTGCCATAATATAATTGGTGTATTGTCACGATTGGAAAAGCATCGTATGAGTGGGAGGTCCCGGGCATGGCAGGCAAGCGGGAACTGCAAACCGATCCGAAAAGTAAATTATGGCTGATCCCCGTGCTGCTCGCGGCGGCGGTGGTCGGCGTTTATGCCGGCATGTGCGTCGCCGCGGCTACCGGCAACACCATCGATCCGCACACCACCGCCGCGGGCGCGGACCTCAGCGGCATGACCCGGGCGGAGGCCGCATGGGCGCTGGCTCCCGCGCTGGAGCGGCTGCAGACGGAAAGCGGCGTACATGTCACCGTGGACAACGGAGAAGAAGCCGCCTATCTCACCTACGAGGAGCTGGGCGTCTCCTTTGACGCGGCCGCGCTGGCGGAGAAGGCCTATACGCACAGTCACAGCGGCAACCCGCTTCGGGACGGCTGGCGGCTGCTGACCGCCTGTCTCGGCTTCGGGGCCGCGATCGAGCCGGAGCCGGCGGACGGCTGGCAGGAGCTCGCCGCGGAGCGCGTTGCCGAGGCGACCGGTCTTGCGGCGCAGGATTTCACCTATGAGGTCTCGGGCGACCAGCTCACGCTGACCAAGGCGCAGGACGGGCGCACGGTCGACCGTCTGACGCTGAAGGCGCGGCTGGATGAGACCGCGTCGGACGCCAGCGGCGAGCGCCGCGTAGACCTGCCGTACACCACGCTCGCCGCCGATCCCGGAGACCTGCAGGCGCTGAGCCGGGAGCTGGGAGGCACCAGCGCGAACGCCACCTACGACGCCGAGACGGACACGATCATTCCCGAGCGCTCCGTCATCAACTTCAACGTCGCGCAGGCGCAGATGCTGCTGGACGCCGCGGCGCCCGGCGCGCAGGTCAGCGTGCCCGTGACCGCCGAAGAAGCGGAGGTCACGGCGGAGGAGCTGAAGGAGGTGCTGTTCCGCGACGTTCTCGGCACCTACACCACCCGCGTCGGCGGCGCGGCGGGCCGCAAGGCGAACGTCAAGCTGACCGCGGAGCGCGTGAACGGCACGGTGCTCAACAGCGGCGAGGAGTTCGACTACTACACGCTGTGCGGCCCGTTCTCGGCGAGCAACGGCTATCAGAGCGCGCCCGGCTACCTGCACGGCAAGACCGTGGAGATGGACGGCGGCGGCGCGTGCCAGTGCAGCTCCACCACCTACGCCGCCGCGCTGCTGGCAAATCTGGAGATCGTGGCGCGCACGGCGCACGGCTTCGCCTCGGACTACATCGGGCTGGGTCTGGACGCCACGGTGTCCGGCGGCGGACCGGAGTTCCGCTTCCGCAACAACACGTCTTACCCGATCAAGGTGGAGACGGTCTACAGCCCGAACAACCGGCTGACCGTCAACATCCTCGGCACAAAAACCGACGATACCTACGTTAAAATGCGCACGGAGGTGCTCTCCACCACGCCCTATGAGGAGGAGCTCATCGAGACCGACACCCTCGCTCCCGGGCAGAAGGTGGTCGACCAGACGCCCTACACCGGCTATGTGGTGAACACCTACCGGCAGGTCTACGACGGCGAAGGAAACCTGCTCTCGGAGACCTTTGAAGCGCGCAGCAAGTACAACAAGCGCAATCGCATCACGCTGGTGGGCGCCGGTACGGCGGAGGAAGCGCTCGTCCCCGAAACGCCGACGGTGGAGCCCGCCCCCGCGCCGGAGCCTGCTTCTACTCCGGAGCCTGCGCCCGCGCCCGAATCGCCCGCCGCGGAAACGCCGGCTCCGATCGAAGAGCTCATCGACCAGCTGATCCCGGCTGAGGAAGGGGAGGCGAACAGCGTATGAAGCGGCTTTTGATGCTTTCTCTGGTCTTTGCTTTCTGCCTTGCCTGTGCCGCCTGCGGAGCGAAAACGCCGCAGGGCGGCGACACGCCGACGCCGCCGGTCACAGACGGCGCGGGCGCGGCGGAGGGCGGCGAAGCGCCGGCGGAGATCGAGCAGACGCCTCTGACCGTAAAGACGCTGAACGTGGAATTTGCCGCGACAGAGCGCGACGTAGACAAGCTGCTGACGCTGCAGACGGCGTTTCCGCAGGCTCTGACCGATGCGCTGGCCGCACAGAATGTCACCGTGGAGCGCGTGAACGTCACCTTCGGCACCAGCGATACCGCCACCATGGCGGCGCTGGCCAACGGCTCGATCGACCTTGCGTTTGTCTCGGCGGATTCGTACCTTGCCGCGCCGGGCGGGACCGTCCTCGGCGCGGAGCAGAGC
>JAFSUG010000001.1 GCA_017445385.1 Oscillospiraceae bacterium | reverse complement strand
TGCGCTCTTCCAAACAAATATCGACTAAAAATTGCTTGCTCACGGGTGCATGCAGTTTTCACAGTGCGCGCTTTTTTCAATGCAAGGCAAGCGGCGCAGGAAATACTTTGTGTATTTGCAAGCCGCATAACGAAGCAGTGGAAAAAGCGAGCCTGTGAAAACCGGTAGTGTGCAGCGTTTATCGCCTCATCAGTTTTGAGCCAGCAATTTTTCGTCATGACAAAGCACAAAGTTGGGGTAATCCTGACGGATTACCCCAACTTTTAATGCAGTAATGGCGGAAAAGGGCGGCTCAAAACCTACATACTCCCTAACTTGCGCCGCCCTTTGCTTGCCTCTTTTTGCATCTTTTATGCTTTTACTTCTTCAGCGCGATTGCCTGCTTTGCCTTTTCGGCAATGGCTTCCGCGGTGATGCCGTAAGCTTCGAGCACCTTGGGCGCTGCGCCGCTGCGGCCGAATTCGTCCTTGACGCCGTGGCGGACAACAGGCGTGGGGCACTTCTCGGAGAGCAGCTCGCAAACCGCTGCGCCCAAGCCGCCGAGGATATTGGCTTCCTCGGAAGTGACGATTGCGCCGGTTTCCTTTGCTGCCTTGAGAACGAGTTCTTCATCAAGCGGCTTGATCGTATGCATATCGATCACGCGCGCGGAAATACCCTCTTTTTCCAGCAGCTCCGCTGCCTTGAGCGACATCTGCACGTTCATGCCGACGGCGATGATCGTAACGTCCTTGCCGTCGCGCAGGGTAACGCCCTTGCCAAGCTCGAACTTATAGCCGGGGATCTCATCGGTAACGGTTTCAACCGCGAGTCTGCCGAGGCGCATATACGCCGGCCCTTCGTACTCGACGAGCGCCTGCACCGCCTGCTTCATCTCATACCCATCGCACGGGCAGAGCACCATCATGCCGGGGATCGCGCGCATCAGCGCGAAATCTTCGATACACTGATGGGTTGCGCCGTCTTCGCCGACGGACAGACCGCCGTGGCTGCCGACGACCTTAACGTTCAGACCGGGATACGCGATGGAGTTGCGAACCTGCTCCCATGCGCGGCCGGCGGAGAACATTGCAAACGAATTGATAAACGGCTTAAAGCCGCAGGTTGCCATGCCGGCGGCGACGCCCGCCATGTTGCATTCGGCGATGCCCATATCGAAGAACCGCTCCGGGCAGGCTTCCTTAAAGAATTTCGACATTGTAGCGCCGGCGAGGTCGGCATCGAAGCAGACCAGCTCGGGATACTTCGGCGCAAGTTCCGCAAGCGCCATACCGTAAGCATTACGGGTTGCGATCTTTTCGCCCATCTTATTTGCCCTCCAATTCTTTGATCTGCGCTTCCAGCTCAGCCTTCGCCTGCGCGAACTGCTCATCGTTCGGCGCTTTGCCATGCCAGCCGGCGTTGTTTTCCATATAGGAAACGCCCTTGCCCTTCACGGTTTTCGCAAGCAGAACGGTGGGCTGACCCTTGACGTTCTTCGCTTCGTTGAACGCGTCTTCGATTGCATCGAAATCGTGGCCGTCTACCTTGACGACGTGCCAGCCGAACGCCTCAAACTTCTTATCGAGCGGTTCGGTGGGCATAACCTCGGCGGTAGGACCGTCGATCTGCAGGCCGTTGACGTCAACGGTGATGCAGAGGTTATCCAGCTTATATTTTGCCGCGGACATCATTGCTTCCCAAACCTGACCTTCGGCAAGCTCGCCATCGCCGAGGATCGCGTAAACGCGATAGTCCTTCTTTGCGACTTTGCCGGCAAGCGCCATGCCAACAGCCGTGGAAACGCCCTGGCCGAGCGAGCCGGTGGACATATCAACGCCGGGGTTATACTTCATTTCAACGTGGCCGGACATATGCCCATCGATCGAGCGGAACATTTTCAGATTCTCAACCGGGAAGAAGCCGCGCAGCGCCAGAACCGGATAGACCGCCGGAGAGCAATGACCCTTCGACATAACGAAACGGTCACGATCGGGGTTTTTCGGGTCCTTGGGATCAACCTTCATCACGCGGAAATACAGCTCGGTGAGCACGTCCATGCACGACAGGGAGCCGCCCGGATGGCCGGACTGCGCGCGGTAGACCATCTCCACGCCCAGCAGGCGCGCCTTTGCCGCAGTAATGGCAAGGCTGTTACGAGTGGATGTATCCATAGTATCCTTCCTTTTCTCTTCCGCAGCTGCCATTTGCGGCGGCTGCATATTTTTAGATTTATGGTCTTATTATACCGTATCGGGATTTGAATTTCTACCCTTTTTTCATCTTTTGGCGGTAGGAAATCGCAGAATTTCCCCGTATTTGCTTGCGCAGTTTTAGCACTCTTATTGTTTGAGTGCTAAAATTCACAATTCGTTCATGTTTTTTGCGAAATTCGTTCATAAGTCGGCGGTAGTATAAAGATGCTCGATAGAGGAAAGATAAATAAAGAACTGGAGGGTTTTATATGTTAGCACCGTATACGAGAAAAAATCACAATCTTTGGAATCCGTTCGCGGATTGGAGCGATCTGGATCGCGCGTTCTTCCCCACCGCAAGCATCGGTGAATTCAAAACCGACATCCGCGACACCGGCGACAGCTACACGCTTGAAGCCGATCTGCCCGGCTGCAAAAAGGAAGACATCACCATCGACCTGACCGACGGCACGCTGACGATCACGGCGCAGCGCCACCGCGAATATGAGCAGAAGGAACAGAAAGACGGCTACATTCGCTGCGAACGCAGCTACGGCTCTTACAGCCGCAGCTTTGACACGACCGGCATTGACACCGCAAACATCAAAGCATCTTACAAGGACGGCGTTTTGACGCTGACAATGCCCAAGCAGCAGCCGCAGGCAGCTTCCACACGGCGGCTGGAAATTGAATAATCGCGCAAAATCCGGCGGACAGGCATATTGCCTGTCCGCTTTTCGTATAGATAGAGGGAAGGAGCGTGGTACAATGGCAACGATGCAGGAGCCGCAGCTTGCGCTGCCGCACAAGCTGATTTTGGACGGGCGCGAAAAGCTGACGATGGACGGCGTAAAAGACATTGAGAGTTTCGACGAAAACATGGTGGTTTTGCAGACGGTTCGCGGTACACTGATCGTACACGGCGAGGGATTGCATCTACAGATGCTGAGCTTAGACGGCGGCCAGGTTGCCGTAGACGGCAAGGTGGACGCGCTGACGTATGAGGATATCACGCATCAGGGCGGTCTGTTTTCGCGGCTGTTCGGCGGCTGATGGAGCTTCCGGTATCACTGCAGGCATGGCAGTTTGCGATTGCCTGCGCCTTCGGCGCGGTGCTTGGCTTTTATTACGATCTGCTGCGCGGCGTTCGCCGAAAACGCCCGCTTCTGACAACAGCCCTGGATACGCTTTTCGGGCTGACGGTACTGATCGGGCTTTTGCTGCTTTCCCTTTACGTTGGGCAGGGGCGGTTTCGTCTGTTCCTCTTCCCCGGCATCGGGCTTGGCGCGCTGCTCTATTTTTTGCTGCTGAGCCGCCCGTTTTTGCGTCTTTGGGACGGTATTCTGCGCGGATTCGGAAAAATTCTTCGAAGGATCAAAAAAATTTATAAAAAAATCTTTTCTTTTGCGGAAAATTGTTATAAAATACTTTACAAGAAATTTGCCGGAAACCGGCAAAGAAAGGAAGGCGCTGCGGATGCGGTCGAAGGGACTGTCAACTCTTCTGCGGATCATCATCGTGGTTTTGGTGATCATCGCAACGGTGGATCTGATTCGGCTGCGCGGCCAGATCGCGGAGCAAAAGGCCGAGTCCGAGGCGCTTTCCGAGCAGGTGACAAAAGCGCAGCAGGACATCGAAAAGATCCAGTCCGACATGCAGGCGCTCGACACCGACGCAGGCAAAAAAGCCGTGGCGAGAAATCAGCTCGGCTTGGTTGAGGAAGGCGAAATCGTCTTCCGCGATATTGGAAACTGACAGAGAAAGAGGACTATCGGCATATGGAATTGAAAGCCGGCATGATCGTTGACGGAACGGTGAAATCCATCACAAATTTCGGCGCGTTTATCGCGCTGGAAGGCGGCGCAACCGGTCTTTGCCACATTTCGGAGGTTGCACGCAGCTACGTGAGCGACGTGCATGATTTTCTGACCGAAGGGCAGGCAGTGAAGGTCTGCGTTGTAAGCACGGAAAACGGGAAAATCAATCTTTCCATCAAGCGCGCGCAGATGCAGCAGGAGGATCGCCCCCGTCCTGCGCCGAAGCAGGCGGCAGCGCCTTCGGAAACTTCCTCCTTTGACAGCATGCTCAAGCGCTTCCTCGCCGATTCCGATAGTAAGATCGCCGGCTCGAAGCAATACGAGCATCGCACGAAAACGAGAAAACGGTAAGATTCAGGAGAGCGCAAGCTCTCCTGTTTTTGGAGGCACTTATGAACGTATTCATTACCGGCGGAAGCCGCGGAATTGGCGCGGCAGCCGTCAGAAAATTTGCAGCGCGCGGCGACAGCGTAACCTTTTGCTACTTTGAAAACGAGAAAGCCGCTTCCCTGCTTGCCGCCGAAACCGGCGCGACCGCAATCCGGTGCGACGTGGCAGACGGCGCAGCCGCCAAGCAGGCGCTTGCAGGGCGGAAGCTCGACGTTCTGATCTGCAACGCCGGCATCAGCCACATGGGGCTGATCTCCCAGATCACGGAAGCGCAGTGGCGGCGGATTTTCGCCGTGAACGTTGACGGGATTTATCACTGCGTGCGCGAGGCGCTGCCCGCCATGCTGGAAAAGCAGCGCGGCTGCATCATAACCGTTGCCTCGATGTGGGGCGAGGTCGGCGCAAGCTGCGAGGCGGCGTACTCCGCAACGAAGGGCGCGGTGATCGCGCTGACAAAGGCGCTCGCAAAGGAGCTTGCGCCCTCCGGCATCCGCGTAAACGCCGTATCGCCGGGCGTGATCGAAACGGATATGTGCGCCGGCTTTGACGATGCAACGATTGCCGAGCTCAAAGAGCAGACGCCGCTCGGCAGGATCGGGCAGCCGGAAGACGTTGCCGAGGCGATGGCGTATCTCGCCGATGCGCAGTTCGTCACCGGAACGGTGCTGCCGGTAAACGGCGGATTTGTAATCTAAAAACAAAAACCGTACTGGCTAACACTTACATTAGCCAATACGGTTTTTTATTCTTTTCAGCCGGTTTTTTCAGCCGGTTCAAGGTCGGGAACTTCCGAGCGTGTGATCTTCGCGCCGAGGGCGGTGAGCTTGCCGATGATATCTTCATAGCCGCGCTCGATGTAATGCGCGTTTTCAACGATGGTTTCGCCCTCCGCAGCGAGTCCGGCAAGCACCATTGCCGCGCCTGCGCGCAGATCGTAGGCTTTAACCTTGCAGCCCTGCAGGCTCTTTACGCCTTCGATCACGGCAACCTTGCCGCTGACGTCCACGTTTGCGCCCATGCGCTGCAGCTCCGCCGTATAGCGGTAGCGCGCGTCATAGATGCCCTCTGTGATCATGCTTGTCCCCTTGGCGAGCGACATGCAGACGGCAATCTGCGGCTGCATATCCGTGGGGAAGCCGGGGTAAGGCATTGTTTTGACCTTTGCCGCTTTGAGCGGACGCGTTTTTTCAACGCGGATGGATTCTTCATATTCCGCGATGGAAAGTCCCATTTCGCGGAGCTTGGCGGTGATGCAGTCCATATGCTTGGGAATCACGTTCTGCACGAGGACGTTGCCGCCTGCCGCGGCAACAGCCGCCATATACGTTCCGGCTTCGATCTGATCGGGAATGATGGAATAGCTGCCGCCCGTAAGACGCGATACGCCGCGCACCTTGATCACGTCCGTACCTGCGCCGGACACCTTTGCGCCCATTGCATTGAGGAAGTTTGCAAGGTCAACGATATGCGGCTCTTTCGCGCAGTTTTCGATCACGGTCAGCCCGGGCGCGAGCACCGCGGCGAGCATGATATTCATCGTTGCGCCGACAGACACGATATCAAGATAGACATGACCGCCGCGCAGACCGTCTTCCGTTTCCGCCGTTACGCAGCCGGAATCGATCTCTACGGACGCGCCAAGCGCCTCAAAACCTTTCACGTGCTGGTCGATCGGGCGAGGCCCGAAATTGCAGCCGCCGGGAAGCGCAACGCACGCGCGGCCGAAGCGGCCGAGCTGCGCGCCAATTAAATAATACGATGCGCGGATCTTCTGCGCCAGCTCCTCCGGCGCGGGAACGCACCGGACGCTGCGGCCGTCGATCTCCAGCGTATTGGGGCTTAAGCGGCGGATTCCCGCGCCCATATTCTGAATGATCTTCAGCAGCAAACGCACATCGGAAATATCAGGCACGTTTTCAATTCGGCAAACGCCATCTACCAGCACAGTTGCCGGTAAGATCGCAACCGCCGCGTTTTTCGCGCCGGAGACGGTAACAGTCCCATTTAGGGGCGCTCCGCCTTGAATCGTATAACGAATCAAATCATATCCCTCTTTAATACTTTCTGATTATAAAGAGTATTTCCCATTCTCGGCAGGATCGCTGAATAAAATCCTGCCGCAGTTTCTTTATTGTAGCATATAGACTAAAAAATGTAAAGAGATTGTAAAAAAAGTCACGTTTCAGACGGCGTGACCGCGCGCGAAATACCATCGACGAGATATGCGCCGCCATCCGTTGCAATCCGCCACGATGGGATCAGCTGCACCGCCGCAGGCGACGCCGAATCGGCAATCACAAAGCCTTGCTGCACGGATTCGATGCGGCTGCCCACCCAGCCGAGCTCCAGGCGGCTCGCGTAAAACGCGAGCAGCGCGTCCTGCGCCGTGCACGACGGCGTTTGCTTTGCGCGGCGCGCCGTCTCGCCGGCGACAAGCCGTCCCGATACAACGCGGAGCTCTCCGTTTTTCCATGAAAAACTCAGCCGGTTTGAGAGGACCGGCACGCCGCCGATCTTCTGCGCGGCAAAGTACAGTTCGCCGCTGTGGGAAACCGAATCCCATTCGCCGCCCATCTTTTCAAGCAGCCGGACCGTTTCCGCGTGCGGATCATCCGACGCGATCGCGGTTGGCTCGCAGCGAAATTCGCCGCCGATCGTCAGATAAGCGGTGCCGGAGGCGCTGCGAAAATCGGTTCTAAACGCCTGCTCCGCGGAGATCACCTGATCGCCGAGCAGCGCGGTTACAGCCGCGAGATTATCCGCCGGCGCGCAGGAAACCTCCTGCGGATAAAGCTCCGGCGAAGAAGGAATGATCGATGGATCGAGCGTGACCTCCGCCTGCGCGAACAGCTCGGAAAGCGCGCTTGCCGCCGTTTGCGCCTGCGTTTGCTTTTCAAGATAAGACGGAACGGCAAGCGCAAGCAAAAAGAGATTTGCAAACAGCAAGATCAGAATCACCAAATTTTTCAGTTTTGATGCGGGCATGGCTGCATCTCCTTTACAAATGGCTCCATCCTGCCGTGACCGCGCCGGACTGCGCCAGCGCATAGCAAACCGACACGCGGCTGCCCTGCGGCGATATCGCCGCGGCAGCGTGAACCGGCATCAGCGTTTCCGCGCCTGCCGCCGGATGGATCGCGCGCGCAAGCGCTTCTACGGAAACGATCTCGCTGCCGGAAAACGTGACGACCGCCGCATCCGGACTGAACGGAATGCCGCCAAGCACGTACTGGAAGCGGCAGACGGTCTCATCGCCGTCCTGCGAAAAGTCGGTCAGATAGAGCTTGGCATCGCCGCAGTCCGCGCAGATCGCGCCGGCTACGGCGCGCGCCGCTTCCACAAACGACGCGCTCTGCTCCCCTGCCGTGCCGAGCGTGCCTTCCTCATTCGTGCGCTGCAGAAGCACTTTGCCCGACAGCTCAACGGAAAGCGTGCGGCTCGATTCCGTAAAAACGGTATTGCCCTGCGGATCGGTATACGTGCCGGAGCCGTAGGGGTTAAACGACAGCGTGGTTGCAAGCGACGTTGCCCACGCGCCTGTGACGGGATTTTCCCACGATGCCGACGGTACGCTGACCGCGCCGTCCGACCAGAGGGTAAGCGGATGCGCGGCGCGGTCGTCCGTCCGCTCAAAATAGAACGCGCTGCCATCGGGCGTCAGATCGGAGAGCAGCCCTTCCAGCGTTTGCGCCGGAAGCTGCGTTTTGCAGCTTTGGCACGGCTCCCCGTATGCCCAGAGATAAACGCTGCCATCCCGAACGGAGAGCAGATAATCCTGCCATGCGCCGTCAAGCGCGGCAGCCGGAGCGCCGAGCCATGCGCCGATCGCCTGCGAGGGAATCCGTCCGGCAAACGAAAAAAGAACGGACGGCGCTTCCAGCGCCTGCAAAAAGGCTTCTTCCGGCTGCTCCTGCGGCGTTTGCGCCGTTTCCATCGCCTGCCCAAGCAAGCTGCCCCACTGCTCCCACGCCATTTCCAGCGCGGTTTCATCGCCGGCGATGCTTGCTCTGCCGATCTCGCCGCGCAGGGAGATCACAATCGGTTTTGAGGCGATAGCAACCTCCGCTTCGGTTTGAATCGGCTGCGCATCGCGCGGCTCCGCCGACGCGCCGGGCAAAAGCTGGCGCACGAGCAAAACGAGCGAACAGATCAGCACCGCGATCAAGACGTCTTTTGCAATTTCAAGCGTTTTTCGCTTCAAGGCTTTTCCCTCTCTCGTATCAATAGGTAAAGCAGCTTCCGCCAACAAATTCGCGGATCAGTGAATCTTGCGGAACGTACTGCGTGCGAAGCGGCGGAATCACATGGAGCACATCATTGAGCACGCGCAGATGATGCTCCGCCATAAATTCGGGCGTTAGGTCCTGCGCAAACTGCGGGATTTCGCGCAAATATTTTGCGAGGATGCAAAGCTCGTAATCATGGAACGTATCGATATGCAGCTCCGCGTTCGCCTTATACGGCGCAATATAATTCTGCTCGCCAACGTCTACGCTCTGGGCGCGCGCAACGGTATCGCGCAGGGAATGGCCGCGCGTTGCGTGATCGCGCAGCAGCCGCCGCGCAACGCGGATCTGCTCGGGTTTTACAACGCGATCGTCCGCTGTGATGATGCGCGTGCGCGGCGCAACGTAGATGCCCGTAGCGCGGTCACGGATGCGGTCGAGGATCAGCGGATTGAGCATATGGATGCCCTCGGCAAGGATGATCGCATCGGGATTGCCCTGCACCGTATTCCAGCCGCCCGTTTTTCCGGAGCGGAAATCATACCACGGCATCTCCGTCTTTTTGCCAACGGAGAGGCTCTCTAAACATGACGTGAGCAGCTCAACGTTGACGCACAGCGGCGATTCCCAATCGCCGACCGCTTCGGGCGGCCGCTTATCCATATCCAGAAAGAAATGATCCATGCTCACCATAAGCACAGGCACGCCGAGGTTTTCCAAATACGCCTTAAGGCGCATGGCGGTCGTCGTTTTGCCGGAGCCGGACGGTCCTGTCAGCGCGACGAACGGCTTATTTGCCCGAACGGAGAGAATATGCGCCGCCGCCGCCGAGATCTTATCATGGAAGACCTCTTCGCAGCGCAGGACAAACTGCGTATCGTTTCGCATATTATAGGTGATATTCTCAATATCAATTACGCGCATGGTTATCCCTCCAAACGTTTTAAGTAATCCAGAGTTGACTGCGGAACGAGCGGCTTGAGCGCTTCAAAATCACGCGCGGCAAGCAGCGCGCGGACACGGCTTGCCGAAATCGGCGCGCCCTCCGCTTCCTTGCGCGCAAGCTCTACGACCTCTACGCCGCGCGGCGGCAGATACCGTTTCATCGCCTCATTATACGATGCGGTAACCGCCGAAAGCGGCTCCGTGCCGACAAATCGCTTTGTAATTCCGAGCGCAGGCGCGAACCATTTGCAGAAGATCTCCAAGTCCAGCTCGCAGCGGATATCGTCCGCGCGGGCTTTTTCCTTGAGGAAGTACGAGGGGAATGTTGCCGCGGAGATCAGATAATCGCCCGTTGGATGGACGGTGACGTTTTTCAGATCCGCAGTTCCCTGCTGCACGAGCATCCGGCGGTCAGCTGCCGGAAATTCGCTGCGATCGGCGGAGAGAACGAAAATATGCAGCCAATCGCAGGCGCTTGCAGCCTGCTCCACAAGCCAGCGATGCCCGAGCGTAAACGGGTTGCAGTTCATAACCACCGCGCCGACCGTGCCATGGACGGGCGGCTTTTCAAGCGACGCGACAAAATTTGCAATGCCGCCTTTTTCGCTCTCCAGCAGCAGCATATCCGCCGTTTGCGCGATCGGATAAAAGTAAAGGTCTTCAAACATCAAACGGTTTTTCGGCTTCGTAAAGAGCAGCAGATGCTGCTTTCCGCGGCGAAACGCCTCCTTGCGAAGCTCCGAAACAACGGTTGCGGTGAGTCCTTCGCCCTGATGCGCCGGATCAACGGCGATGCATTTGAGCACGTTGCCATCGAGCGAGCCGGTTGCGATGAGTTCATCCGATTCCCAAAGCGTTACGGAAAACTCCACGCCTTCATCGTAGTCCAATTCCATTTTTTTGAGAAAAGCCTCCAGCTCTCGCCGTGCGTAGCCGGTGAACGGATGGCCGAATTCCATTTCCATGCGATTCACTCCCGATTCTATTATACACAATATTTTCAGAATGGAAAGTTGCAATTTATAGAACGGTGCTCTATAATATATTCATCAATAAAACAAAGGAGCTTTCCGCCATGAGAGAGATTCAGGCCTCTGACATCACAGCGGCTGTCCGCCGGCTGTGTATTGAGGCAAACGATCATCTGACAAAAGACGTCAAAGACTGCATCGAGCATTGCCGCGCGCAGGAGCCCTGGGCACCGGCGCAGGAAATCCTTGACCGCATCATCGAAAACTACAACATTGCCGACAAGAACAACGTTCCCGTCTGCCAGGACACCGGTCTTGCCTGCGTTTTCCTGGAGATCGGTCAGGACGTACATATCGCCGGCAATCTGGAAGACGCCGTAAATGAGGGCGTTCGCCGCGGCTATACTGATGGTTTCCTCCGCAAGAGCGTTGTGGGCGATCCGCTGGAGCGCAAGAACACCGGCGACAACACCCCGGCAATGATCTATTACGACATCGTTCCCGGCGACAAGCTGAAGATCACGATTGCTCCGAAGGGCGCAGGCTCGGAAAACATGAGCCGCATTGCGATGCTCAAGCCGGCCGACGGCGTTGAGGGCGTAAAGGACTTTATCATCAAGGCGGTTGAAGAAGCCGGCCCGAACCCCTGCCCCCCGATCGTAGTGGGCGTTGGCATCGGCGGCACGTTCGACAAGGCCGCGCTGCTTGCAAAGAAAGCGCTGCTCCGTCCGCTCGGCGAGCACAACGCAGACGCTGTTTACGCAGACCTTGAAAAGGAGCTGCTCGATAAGATCAACGCGCTCGGCATCGGCCCGCAGGGCTTCGGCGGCAAGACGACCGCGCTGGCAGTCAACATTGAGAAATTCTCGGCGCACATCGCAAGCCTTCCCGTGGCGGTCAACATCAACTGCCACGTTGCGCGCCACCAGACGGAGGTGCTGTAATTATGGCAATTCGAGTAACAACACCCATGACCCCCGAGCAGGCACGGCAGCTGAAAAGCGGCGACAGCGTTCTGCTGTCCGGCGTGATCTACACCGCGCGTGACGCGGCGCACAAGCGCCTTTGCGAGCTGGTTGCTCAGGGCAAGCCGCTGCCGTTTGATATCAAAAACGCAGTGATCTATTTCGTCGGTCCCGCTCCGGCGCAGCCCGGCCAAGTGATCGGCTCCGCCGGCCCGACGACCTCTTACCGCATGGACCCCTATTCCCCGATTCTGATCCGCGAAGGTCAGACCGGCATGATCGGCAAGGGCAAGCGCTCGAAAGAGGTTGTTGAGGCAATGAAGCAGTGCGGCGCGGTTTACTTCGGCGCGATCGGCGGATGCGGCGCTCTGCTGAGCAAGTGCATCAAGTCCGCTGAGATCGTAGCTTATGAAGACCTCGGCGCGGAAGCTGTCCGCCGCCTGGAGGTGGAGGACCTGCCCGTGACCGTCATCATCGACGCAAACGGCGTAAACCTTTACGAGAGCGGACGCGAAGCATATCTGAAAACGCAGAAATAAGGCATAAAAAAATGTGTGAGCCAAAGGCTCACACATTTTTTATTATTTCGTTAGCTGCTCGAGCGCGGCAAGCCGCAGGCTCAGGCAGAAGATGTCCATTGCCGCCTGCAGCTCCGCAACGGGCGGAAGGCTCGGCGCAATGCGGATGTTGCTGTCGTTCGGGTCGATGCCATAGGGGAACGTTGCGCCGGCGCTTGTCATAACAACGCCGGCTTCCTTGCACAGCGCAAGCGTGCGCTTGGCAAGGCCGTTTGCCGTATTGACGGAGACGAAGTAGCCGCCTGTTGGCTTCTGCCACGAGGCGATACCGAGCGGTTCGATCTCACGCGCAAGCGTATCGAGGACGCAGCGGAATTTCGGGCCGAGGACCTTTGCGTGCTTTTTCATCAGCTCCAGCGTATGCGCTTTATCCTTGAGATAGCGGACGTGGCGCAGCTGGTTGACCTTATCATAAGAGATGATCTGGCAGCCGATGAGCTTATTGAGGTAAGCAAGGTTTTCTACGCTCGTAGCCATAACGCTGATGCCTGCGCCGGGGAAGGTCACCTTGGAAGTGGATGCGAACTCATAGACCATATCCGCGTTGCCGGCTTCACGGCAGAGCGTGAGCATATCGGCGAAGGGCACGAAATCGCCCTCAAATTCATGGATGCAGTAGGCGTTATCCCACATCAGCGCGAAATCCTTTGCCGCCGGCTTGAGATTCGCGATACGGCGGATGGTTTCGTCGGAATAGATGATGCCGTCCGGGTTCGAATACTTCGGCACGCACCACATACCTTTCACGGCAGGATCCTTCACAAGCTGCTCAACGGCGTCCATATCGGGGCCGGTTTCCGTCATTGCAACGGTGATCAGCTCCGCGCCGAACGACTGCGTCACCTTGAAGTGGCGGTCGTAGCCGGGCGCCGGGCAGAGGAATTTCACGGTATCGAGCTTTGCCCACGGCTTTTCCGAGTTTTTCAAGCCGTTCGTATACGCCTTTGCGATCAGATCATACATGAGCGTCAGGCTTGCGCAGCCGCCGATGAAGCATTCCTCCGGCTTGCAGCCGAGGATTTCCGCGAAGAGCTTCTTTGCGGCGGGAATGCCGGAAAGCTCGCCGTAGTTGCGGACGTCGATCCCATCCGATACGCAGTCTTCCGGCTTGGAAAGGACGGTGAGCATATCGCTGACGAGATCGAGCTGTTCTTTGCCGGGCTTGCCGCGCGACATATCGAGCTTGAGACCCTTTTCTTTTTGCGCCTCATACTGGGCGCGAACGGATTCCAGCTCCGCCTGCAGCTGCTGCCGATTCATCGATTGATAGGATACTGCCATAAGGATTCCTCCCGATTCTTTTTATGCCACAACTATAGCACGGCAGCAAAAAGTTTGCAACTTCCCTTTTTTGTATTTTTATGGTATGATCTATGCGGTGAAAAAAATGTTTCAGGATATTGCGCCGCATCGGTACAAAAACGAATATACGCCGCGGCCGCCGCGCGACGGCGATCGTCTGCTCTGCTTTGACGGCGATCGGCTGCTGTGCGCCTTGGACGCGGAAAACCGCATTCAGCTTCCGCCCTGCGGCGGGCAAGCGGTACAGTACCTCTTTTCCATTGACGATACAGGGTATTTTCTCCACGAGGGAACGCCGCTCCCTGCGCAAGCGCCGTATGGGTACGTTCCGGCAAAATCGCTGCGCGGCAGCTTTGCCGATGAAACGCGCTTTGCGGCGGCGGTTGGCGGCAGCCTGCACCGCTGGTACGTGCAAAACCGCTTTTGCGGCTGCTGCGGCGCGGAAATGGAAAAGGGCACGGAGGAGCGTTCGCTCGTTTGCCCAAAGTGCAAAAACACGGTTTATCCGAAGCTCTGCCCGGCGGTGATCGTTGCCGTAACGGATGGAGAGAGGCTGCTGCTGACGAAATACGCGCACGCGCCGCGAAACAACTACGCGCTCGTTGCCGGCTTTTGCGAGATCGGCGAGACCGTGGAGCAGACGGTTTTGCGCGAAGTGATGGAAGAAACGGGACTGACCGTTACGAATTTGCGCTTTTATAAATCGCAGCCGTGGGTTTACACGGACAGCCTGCTGATGGGATTTTTCTGCGACGCAGTGGGCAGCCGCGAGATCCGGCGGCAGGAGAGCGAGCTTTCCGAGGCAGCCTGGTTCTTGCGAGATGCGCTGCCAACCAACCACAGCACCGACAGCCTGACCGGCGAAATGATCGAACGATTCCGGGCAGGGCTTGAATAAGGAGAAATTGCATGGACATTATCATCATGGGATGCGGCAAGATCGGACAGACGATCCTTGCGAGCCTTTTAGCGGAAGGACACAACGTAACCGCCATTGATACGAACGCGGACGTGATCGCGGAGATCACGGATATTTTTGACGCGATGGGCGTTTGCGGCAACGGCGCAGACTGCGACACGCTGACGGAAGCCGGCGTTGACCACACCGATCTTTTCGTTGCCGTTACCGCTTCGGACGAGATGAATATGCTCGCCTGCTTCGTTGCGAAGAAAATGGGCGCGGCGCATACGATTGCGCGAATCCGAAATCCTGAATACAACGACAACAACCTGCCGTTTTTACGGCAGAATCTGATGCTGGATTTATCGATCAACCCGGAGCTGCTTGCCGCGCGCGAGCTTTACAACCTTTTGAAGATCCCCTCGGCGGTCAAGCTGGAAACGTTTTCGCGCAGGCGGCTTGAAATGGCGGAGCTGCGCCTGAAAAGCGACAGTCCGCTCTGCGGCTTATCGCTGCAGGAGCTGAAAAAGAAATATCCGGCAAACTATCTGGTTTGCGTTGTGCAGCGCGAGGAAGACGTTGTGATTCCGGACGGCAGCTTCGTTTTGCAGCGCGGCGACCGCGTGGGCTTAACGGCTGCGCCGGCGGAGCTGCAAAAGCTGCTGAAACTGATCGGCGTGCAGCAGCGGCAGGCGAAAAACGCGATGCTGCTCGGCGCGAGCCGCACGGCTTACTATCTCGCGCGGATGCTGCTTTCGAGCGGCAGCTATGTAAAAGTCATCGAGCGCGACCGCGCAAGATGCGACGCGTTTTCCGAAGCGCTGCCGAAGGCAGTTGTACTGCACGGCGACGGCGCGCGCCAGGAAACGCTGACGGAAGAAGGTCTCGCAGATATGGACGCCTTTGTTGCGCTGACCGGCATGGACGAAGAGAACATTCTGATCTCGTTCTTCGCCGCATCGCAGGGCGTTGGGAAAGTGATTGCAAAGGTCAACCGTCCCGAGCTCGGCACGATTGCCGATAAGCTCGGACTTGACTGCATCGTTTCGCCGCGGCATATAATCTCCGGCGTTCTCACGCAGTATGTCCGCGCGCTGGAAAACTCCGCCGGCAGCAGCGTTGAAACGCTTTACAAGCTGATGGATGAACGCGCGGAAGCGCTTGAGTTTACCGTTCGCCCGGATTTCCGCCATACGCAGATTCCGCTGAAGGAAATGCCGCTGAAGAAGAACATTCTGCTTGCCGGCATTCTGCGCGGCAAGAAAGCGATCATCCCCTCCGGCGACGATTTGCTGCTGCCGGGCGACCACGTTGTTGTGATTGCGGCAGGCCAGCGCCTGCAGGATCTTGCGGACATTATCAGGTGAGCTTATGAATCAAAAGATGGTTTTTTCCACCGTTGGCAAGGTGGTGCTTTCCGAGGCGCTCATGCTGACGCCGCCGATGATCACCGCGCTGATCTACGGCGAAAGCGCGCTGCCGTTTTTGGCGGCAATCGCGGTTTCCATTGCGATCGGCTCGATTATGCTGCTGCTGTTTCGCACGAAAAACCAGGTGATCTACGCGAAGGACGGCTTTATGATCGTTGCGCTGAGCTGGATCGCGCTTTCCGCAATCGGCGCGCTCCCGTTTGTATTCGCGCGGGAGATTCCGCGCTACGTGGATGCGTTTTTTGAAACGGTCAGCGGTTTTACAACCACCGGCGCTTCCATTTTAACAAACGTGGAAGCCATGAGCCGCGGCTTGCTCTTCTGGCGCAGCTTCACCCACTGGATCGGCGGCATGGGCATCCTTGTTTTCGTTATGGCAATCGTGCCCGGCATGAGCGACCGCTCCATCCACATCATGCGCGCGGAAATGCCCGGTCCGGTCGTGGGCAAGCTGGTGCCGCGCGCAAAGGACACCGCGAAGATCCTTTACAGCATCTACATTGCAATGACGATTGTTGAGATCATTTTGCTGATTGCCGGCGGTATGCCCGTTTTTGACAGCATTGTGCATTCGTTCGGCACGGCAGGTACGGGCGGCTTCGGCATCAAGGCGGATTCCATCGCCTCTTACAACGCATACCTGCAATGGGTAATCACGATCTTCATGCTGCTGTTCGGCGTGAACTTCAACCTCTATTATCTGCTGCTGATCCGCCGCTTCCGCTCCGCGGCGAAGAGCACGGAATTTTGGGCATATCTGGGTATCGCGTTTACAAGCGCGGCACTGATCACCGTGAACACGCTGCCGCATTACGAAACCGCTTCCGACGCGATCCGCCACGCAGCGTTCCAGGTTTCTTCCATCATGACAACGACGGGCTTTGCAACCGTGGACTTTAACCTTTGGCCGATGTTCTCGCGCGCAATTTTGCTCGGACTGATGTTCGTAGGCGCTTGCGCCGGATCGACCGGCGGCGGCATCAAGGTTTCGCGCGTGGTTCTGCTGATAAAATCGGTCGGGCGCGAGGTGCGCAAGCTGACAAGGCCGCGCTCGGTAACGCACGTGAAATTCGAGGGCAAAAACGTGGACGACGCAACGCTTTCAAGCGTTGGGACGTATCTTGCAACGTATGGCCTCTGCTTTGCGGGGATCGTACTGCTGCTCTGCTTAGAGCCGACGTTCGACTTTTTGAGCAACTTCAGCGCGGCAGCCGCCTGCTTCAACAACATCGGTCCCGGTCTTGCGCTTGTGGGTCCGACGGCGAACTATTCCGCCTACTCCGATTGGGCGAAGCTGCTGCTGTCGTTTGCGATGCTGCTCGGGCGGCTGGAGCTGTTCCCGCTGCTGATTGCGCTCTCCCCTTCTACTTGGACAAAACGATAAAGAAAAAACGCACGCTGCGCGTGCGTTTTTCTTTATCTTCCGCCGATACGGATCGGTTTTTTAACAGGTTCCGTCTTCTTTTCAGGACCGACGATCACAACCTGATCGCGCTTGCGGTAGGTGCTGAAAGCGCATTTTTCGGAGGAGATCAGCTTGCCGGAGGCGTCGTAGCGGTCTTTATACGTCTGCACGGTATAGCCCGTATACGGCGTGACCGATACGCTGCGGTAGCCGGCTTCTTTCGTATTGTCCTTTTGCTCAACGGTCTGCCACGGCGTTGTTGTAAGGACGGTATAGCGCATTTTCACCGTGTTTTGCGATTCCTTCGTGCCGAGCAGCTGCACGTGGACTTTGCCGCCGGAAACGGACGCGCGGATCAGCAGCGGATGCGAAGTCGAATTACGGAACTTAAAGTCCAAGCTGCCCCAGTAGATCGTGGCGTCCATGCCGAGCGGCACATAGGTAACGGCATACATATGCTCTGTGCGCTCAACGATCTCGAGGTCGGCATTAAGCGCGCACAGATAGATCGTAGAGGCAACCTGGCACACACCGCCGCCCAGCGCCGGCTCGCTGACGCCGCCCTCGGCATAGACGGTTGCTTCTTTATAGCCTTTTTCCGCCGTGCGCTCGCCGACGATTTTATTGAACGAGAAAACCTCGCCCGGCTCCAAAACCGTTCCGTTGATCGCATTGCAGGCAAGGATCAGATTGTTTGTTCTCGGAGCAATCGCCGTATGCGGACTATCGTAGGAGGCAAGCACTTCGGCTTTATTCTCTTTCAGAAACAGCGCCTCCGCCGTAAGCACGTGGAGCAGTCCCGTTTTCTTTACGCCGTTCGCGGCGGTTGCGGTTATATGGCAATCGCCCGGCTTATGCGCCGTGATGACGCCGTTTTCATCCACCGTTGCAACGCCGGGGTTGCCGGCAGCCCAGCTAATTTCGGAAACGGCTTCCTCCGGAAGCAGTTTCGCCGTCCAGCGGATCTGATCGCCGGGCTTTACTTCCGTTTTGCCGGCAAGCACGATCTCATCGGGATCGGGACAGGGCGCAAGCGTAAACGCCACGCGCTGCGCCGGATCAACCAGCCGCACGATCATCGCAGCCGCCTCGCTGCGGCGGAGCGTAGATTGCGGATGGAACGTGCCGTAAACGTTGTTGCCGGTAAGCACGCCGGCGCGATAGAGCCGATAGACAAAGCCGCCGTAGGTCGTTTGCGTTACAACGTCCGGCAGCGCATCGTCTGCGATTTCGTTGATCTGCGGCAGCTCCGACGACGGCAGCGCGCCGCAAAGCACGTAGGCAAACTGCTCGCGCGTGATCGGCTGCGCAGGCTCAAGCAGACCATCCGCGATCACGCTTTGCGCAAGCGCGTAATCCCAATAGACCTGATACCACGGTTCGCCCTGGATAAACTCTGCGCCATCTTCGGCATAGATGCTATGAATGCGGCTTGCCACGGCAACTGCCTCTGCCGCCGTTAAAACGCCGTTCGGGGAAAAGAGATTCTCGCCCGTGCCGCTCATCAAGCCGAGCGCATAGGCAAACTGAACGTCGGAAATAAACCAATCCGACGCCTGCACGTCCGAAAACTCGATCGGCTCGCGCACGGCGGCGAAGGACGCGGACGCAAACGGCATCGCGCCGAGCAAGCAGACAGCCGCCAAAACAGCGGCAAAAAACCTCTTCAATCAAAAGACTCCTATCGTTACCATTTTTTGCATGACAACTTTAACGCATTTCAGCCGGATTTGCAAGCAAAAAAATGCGGCAGGTGAAATCACCTGCCGCAAAAAAGCTTGGTTTATTCTTCCGTAACGTACTGAATCGTTGTAATGCTGTACGAGCCGGAGCCGTCCGCAAAGCGGTTGTCAGACGTGTTTTGCACCATGTTGCCGAACGCGTCATAAGCGGTTGTAAACGTATAGGTGCTGTCCGCATAAACGTCACGCGCCATGATCTGGGTGCCGTTTTCATCGTAAATATAGTAGTACGCGGAAACCGTTCCGTCTGCGCTGGTGGTGTGGTCGCTCAGGCAGTTGCCGTTTTCATCGTAGGTATACTCGGAAACGGTAAGGCCGTCCTCGGAAAGACGCTCTTCGCGGATCGTGTTGCCGTTTTCGTCCTGCTCGGACTTGAAATAGTAGTGATCGCCTGCGCTGGTGGTTTCCTCCCAGCCGGTTTCCCAGCCGTTTTCGTCGTAGGTATACGTTCTGTCGGTTGTGTAGCCGTCGCTGTTTTCAAAATGCTCCAGCGTCATATTCCCGTTTTCATCGTAGGTGTAAACGGTTTTGGTTGTGAAGCCGTTTTCCTCAAATTCGGAAACGAGCAGCATACCGTTTTCATCGTAGGTATTCACGGTGTGGTCAACGATCGTTTCGCCTTCCTGAACCGTTGTGTCGACAATATCGATCGGATAGCCGTTTTCGTTGTAGACGGTTACGGTTTCGCTGGAATAGTCGCTGTCAACGTAGCGCTGAAGCGTCTGGTTGCCGTTTTCATCGTATTCATAGGTGTTTTCACTGCTGAAGCCGTCCGAGCTTGTATAGGTACTGTGGATCGTGTTGCCGTTTTCATCGTATTCATAGATATCTTCGCTTTTATAGCCTTCGCTCGTTTCGTAAGTGTCGCGCGTTATATTGCCGTTTTCATCGTATTCGTTGGTTTCGGTTGTGACAAAGACGGTGCCGTCGTCGTTCGTGGTGGTTACAACGGACGTGAGCACGTTGCCGTTTTCATCGTAGGTATACTCGGTAACCGTGCGCGTGCGCGTAACAACGCCGTCAGCGTCGGTTTCGATGGTTTCGGTGGTTTCGCTCGCAACGCTCGGCGAGGAAAGCTGCGCCGCGAGATCGGAAAGCCCCTGCTGCACACCCTCGGCGAGTTTATCGGTCAGCGAGCAGGCGCAGAGCGATACCATCAGGCACACGGTGAGCAAGAGCGCAAAAAGTTTTTTCATAGCAATCTCCTCCTTTTCGGTATATCTATATTACACAATTTTACAGAAAATTACAAGGCTGCATTGCATTGCAATGCAGCCTTGCTCTTTACAGCGCCAGTGACGCTTCCGACATCGGACCCCAGAAGCCGTTGTCGATATAGCCTTCCGGCAGCGCCGCAGGACGCTCGAACGTGGATTCCAAGGTGACAACGCGCTTCTCCGCGGAAGCGGTTTCGATGGCGTGCGCCGTTTCAAAAACGTTTTGCGCAAGATACATATTCGCGCGATGCAGGCGGCCTTTGAGCATCGACCATGCCATTTCCGCAGCGCCGATGCCGCGCGAATTTTTCTGATAGCCGTGCGTAAGCGGGAATACGATCGGCTCGGATTGCAGCTTCTGCAGCTTCACCTCGCCGCCGAAGCGGTTCGGATCGGGCATATAGAGGATGCCCTCCGTTCCGAAAACCGTGATGCCGGTGGTTTCCGTATAGAGGCAGTCGGAATTCATGTGCAGCGTTCCGATCACGCCGCAATCGTATTTCAGCGATGCCGCAACCATGTTGCTCACTTCCACGGTATACGGCTCTTCAAAAAACTTCATGTCGTTATCGAGGCGGCTGCCCTTGCGTTCGGGCTCGTTCGTTGCCGTAAACGCGCTCACCTCGCGCACCGGACCGAACAGATTCGCAAGCGCGGTGAGGTAATAGCCGCCCATATCAAAGAGGATGCTGCCGCCTTTCTTGCGCAGATGCGGCAAAATCTCGCCGAATACGCCGTAGTCGCGGCTGATGGAGGCGGTGAACGTAAGCGGCTTGCCGATCAAGCCTTTGTCTACGATATAGCGCGCGGTTTGGATCGCGCCGCCGAGGAACGTATCCGGCGCAACGCCGAGGCGGACGTTATGCGCCTCCGCGATTTTCACAAGCTCCTTGCCCTGCTCCAGATCAACGGCGATCATCTTCTCCGACCAGACGTTTTTGCCGGCTTCAAGAAGCTGCTTCGTGATGGGATAGTGGGCAGCGGGGTTGGTAAGGTTGAAGACGATCTCAATTTCGGGATCGGCAAGGATCTCATCCATCGTCATCGCCTTGATACCGTATTCTTCCGCCGTTGCGTTCATGCGCTCAACGTCCAGATCCGTGCAGGCAACGATCTCAAGCACCGAGAAAAACTCGCGGATCGATTTCATATACGCCTTGCTGATCACGCCGCAGCCGACAACGGCAACTTTACAAGTCTTCTTTTCCATAATCTGACCTCCGAATTGAAAATGGAGTTTTGCTTATCTCCATTATAAAAGTTCCAAATCGCAAAGTCAACCGCGTTCGGATTGCGGAAGTTCGCCGCATACGGCGTATTTGCGTTTTCGGGTGGCATTTTTTGCGGTTTGATTCTTTTGCGGATGTCTATTGATTTTTGAAAAAGCATTTGCTATAATAGCCAAGTCATGGACAGGTATCGAAGTGGTCATAACGGGCCTGACTCGAAATCAGGTGACGGGCAACCGTCCGTGGGTTCGAATCCCACCCTGTCCGCCAGCAAAAAAAGACGCCCTCGGGCGTCTTTTTTAGTTATCCTATCGTGGGATTCGAAAGGCGGCTCTTGGCAACGTGCCGGTGGCACGTTGCAACTTTTGGTTTTCCCCCCTCAGTCGGCTGCGCCGACAGCTCCCCCGAAGGGGGCGCCTTTTGGGGGTGCGGTGCAAAGTTCGTTTGCTGCGGAGGGCGCGATGCCCTCATCGCGCCGTGAAGCATTTGCTGATTTGGTGCATCTCGGCGGCATGAGGGCATGCCGCCCTACGGCGTGTTTCATGGTGCGGCGTAGGGGCGACCATTGGTCGCCCGTGAGAGTGCGGCGCGTTTCGGCAGATTTCGGGCGGCTGATAGCCGCCCCTACGTGTGCAGTGCATCTCGGCGGCATGGGGGCATGCCGCCCTACGGCGTATTTCATGGTGCGGCGTAGGGGCGACCATTGGTCGCCCGTGAGAGTGCAGTGTGTTTCGGCAGTTTTCGGGCGGCTGATAGCCGCCCCTACGGGTGCGGTGTGTTTTCCCCCCTCAGTCGGCTGCGCCGACAGCTCCCCCGAAGGGGGCGCTTTTTTGGGATTCGGTGCAAATTGATAGATGGGCGCAAAACAGGAAAATCCCACACCCCCGAAGGGGTGCGGGATTTTTTTAGGTTTTGCTATTTGCAGATTACACTAAGCTGTAAATCTTAGGTCGCAGAGCTATTGTTCTCGATGATGTAGAGAGCTGCAGCAACGCTCGGGTTCACAGTGGTGTCGAGCTTCACAAGGAGAGTCTCGATGTTGTTCGCCGGCACATAAGAACCGATCGTGGTAATCTGGAAGGTGCGAGTGGTGGTGTTGTAAGCGTAGACGGGCAGCGTCTCAGCAACGGAGATCGCATCGCCTGCCGTAGCACCCTTAGAGGTAACCAGCTCGATGACGCCGTTTGCATAGGTGCCGGTGTAAACACCGTACGCATCCTTCGCAAAGTCTTTGTATGCAGCGTTCAGTTCGGTTTCTGCCAGAGCGCCAACAGAGGTGATGTAGCCGTTGGTGTCAACAGTCATGTTGTTGGTGATCACGAGGCTTGCAGCACTCGCCGGCAGGGTGATGCCGGTAGCGCCTTCCGCAACCTTAACGGTGGTCTCAGCGCCGTTCACGATCGCCTTAACGGTGTAGTAAGCGCCGTTGCCATCATCAGTAACATCCTCGAGGCCGGTCAGATACAGAGCGGTAACTTCCTTGGAAGAGCTCTGCGTAACAGCACCGAATACGTAGACAACGGTAGCGTAGACATCGCCGGGCTTGGTCAGACCGACAACAGCGTCGCCAGCCTGCTGAGCCGTATAGGTGGTCCAGCCAGCGGTGTACTTCGTGCTGGTGATGTTGGGAACGTTTGCAATGCCGGTGTAGGTGGCATAGACAGCAGCCTTCGCGGCGGAGTCGTAAGTCTCAACTACGAACACGGTGTTTGCATTCGCCTTGATGCCGTCAGCAACGTTAACCGTGTTGGCATCATACTTCGCAAGCGTAGCGATTTCAGTGCCAACCGGGCCGGACAGCTTGTAGGAGCCGTCAGCGTTCACGGTGTAAGCATATGCAGCGCCCTTTTCGAAAGTGACGGAAGTATCCAGCGTGACAACCTTGCGGGTGCCATCGGTGAAGACCAGGATGCCTTCCATGGTCTTGTTAACGCCGCCGACTTCCTGAGCGTCGATCAGGTATGCATAGTCGTTGGAAGCAACGCCTTCAACGTAGATCGCGTTGCCGTTGGGATCGAGGTAAGCAGTTGCTTCAGCGTTCATAGCCAGAGCAGCGTCCACAGCGCCGGTAACCGTTGCATACTTGGTGCCGCCGATGGTGACAGACTCTTTGGACTTGCTGGAGAACAGGCCGGTAACGGACTCTGCCTTAGCAACGCTCGCAATGAGGTTATCATTGCCGGCGGTGTAAACTACGAAAGCGTCCTTATCCGCAGCGGTGAACGCAGCAGTTTCAAACGTGTTCGCAGCAGCAGCATTCTTGCCGTTGGACAGTTCAGCAATGCCGTAGCTCAGGTTGCCGTTGATGCCCTTCAGCTGAACGTATGCGGGATCGGTCTCGTCGCCATTCGCGTCAACCTTCGCTGCCCAAACCTGAGCGATCTGCGCAACATGATAGTTGATCTGGATGATGTCGAGCGTCTTCGCGGAAGAATCCTTGTAGATCTCGATCACGTCGCCGATCTGGCCGATTTCGCCATATTCGCCGGACTTGATGTTGGTCGGGAAGGTCTTCGCCTCGCCGTCAACAAAGTAGCGAGTGGTCCATGCAGCTGCGTCGGTTGCATAGAGGTCGATCTTGCCGAGAGCGGTGTAGAGCTCGCCGCCGGTGACCTTATCCTTGAGAACCATAGTAGCAACCGCGGGAGCCTCGGTAACAACCTTGCCTTCGAAGGTCCAGTTGCTGGTTGCACGGCCGAACGCATCGTTGCCAGCGCCAACCTTTTCGAGGTCCTTGAACATCTCTTCGCCGAGCTGAACAACATAGGTATCAGCAGCAACAGCATCGTTAGCGATCTTCGAATACTGCGCGCCCTTCTTGGTAACAGCAGAAGCCTTGGAGTTGTTGTTGATGGTCACGCCGCTGACCGTGATGGTAGAAGTGCTTTCGTACTCAACCATGTCGGACTGCAGAGCGTTGAGCATCATCTGAGCGGTGTTGTCGCGGTTCAGAGCAGCGCCCATGTCAACAGTCAGGTTTGCATCGGTGCCAACCAGACCGATCTTTGCAGCTTTGCTCAGGACTGCGGAAGCCCAGGTAGCGCCCTTGAAGCCTTCTGCGTCTGCGTCATAACCCAGAGCGCAGAGGAGCATCTTAGCAGCCTCAGTGCCGGTGACTTTGCCGTCCGGATCGAACTTGGTCTCGGACTTGCCGCTGATGATGCCTTCCTGTGCGCAGTAAGCAATGTAGCCAGCTGCCCAGTGGTTAGCGGAATCAGCGAACTTGCAAGCGTTCTTATACAGATCGCCAACGTCTTCGCCCTTGTTCATGATGACAGCGACCATTTTCGCCATCTCTGCACGGGTGACTTCGCCTTCGGGCTTGAAGGAGCCGTCGGGATAGCCGCCGATGACGCCGATTGCGCTCAGCACGTCGACAGCTTCAGTCTTCTCGATGCTTGCAGCATCGGTGAAGGCGGCATTGGAAACGGTGATCAGGCCGAGAGCCATAACCACAACCAGAACCAACGCCAGAACTTTTTTAAGGTTCTTCATTTGAGTTTCCTCCTTATAAATTTTGATTTCGCCGCTGCACGGCTTTTGCCGGACAGTGACTCTTATCATGGCAACAGCATAATTCGTTTTCGAAAAGAAGTCAATGGGTTTTGTCGTTTTGTAACACAAGCGTAACAATCGAGGGTTTTGTTACAAAGGGGCAAGGTTTGTTTGCCGCGTAGGGCGCGATGCCCTACGGCGTGGTTGGGTGTGCGCTTTACGGGCGATCGATGATCGCCCCTACGGGTGCAGTGAAAATCTGTTCACTTTTACTATTATCTCTTCCTTTTGTTTTTCCCCCCTCAGTCGGCTGCGCCGACAGCTCCCCCGCAGGGGGCGCTTTTTTGGGGTGCGGTGCGGTTCGGCGGCTACCCCCTCTGTCGGATGCGCCGACAGCTCCCCCGAAGGGGGCGCTTTTTTGGGGTGCGGTGCTTTCTTTTCATACACATTATATAATATATACGCTGCGCAGGCAAGCGAAGTTACACAACTGTAATATGGGAGTTTTTGCGCTTTCATTTTGGAAAATTTTTCCTGTTTTGCTTTTCTTTGGTAAATCAAAAATTGGAATGGCGAGAGATGGCGGTTTTGGCAGATTTTTGGCTTGACCTCACAGCGAAAATGCATTATAGTTATAATGTATATTCGCATTGTATGCCTATCTTTTGGCGACGCGCCACGGATTCGCGTAACAAGGAGGAACCCATTATGAAACACATTCGGAAAGTTTTGGCAATTTTGCTGATTGCCGCCATGACGCTCGGCTTCTCGCTGTCTGCAAGCGCGCTGACTGTATCGTACAACGACGCAAGCAGCATCACGCACGCGGAAGCGGTTGACGTGCTGTCCGGTCTGAACGTGATCGCCGGCTACCCGAACGGCACGTTCCGCCCGACGACGACCATCACGCGCGCGGAGATCGCAAAGATCCTCGCCATGATGTTCAACGGCGGCAAGGATATCGCCAACCAGTTCGCTGACGCGAGCACGTTTGCCGACTCCGCGAACCACTGGGCAAAGGGCTATATCGGTTTCTGCGTTGCGCAGAAGCTCGTAAACGGCAAGAACGCTTCCACGTTCGACCCGGACGGCAAGGTCACCTGCGCCGAAGAGGCAAAGATGCTCCTCTGCGCGCTCGGCTATGACGCGCAGCTGCGCGGCTACGTCGGCGCGGACTGGAAGACGAACGTTGCTGCAGATGCCGCAAAAGCAGGACTGATGGAAGGCATCATGGATCTGAAAAACGACACGCAGATGACCCGCGACAACGCCTGCCAGATGATGCTCAACGCGCTGCAGGCAACGATGGTTGACTGCTCCGCTTCTTCCGTTACGCAGATCGGCGACATCACCTACACGAAAAACGTGAAGGTTGAGGAAATCCCCAACGCATACGCCGGCATCACCACCGACTACAAGGGCCGCGCAGCGACCGAAGAAGGCGGCGATACCGTTCAGCTTTGCGAAAAGCTGTTCCCGCAGCTTACCTTCAGCACCACCGTTTCCAACACCGACTCCGGCGCGCCGGCAGCTTCCTGGGCTTTTGAAGGCAAGGAGCTTGGCGTTTACCAGTCCACAAAGGCGGCAATCACTTCCGACGCTGCCGTTTCCGGCCAGCTCGTGAAGAAAACGCTCCCCTCGCTGCCGCTGAGCTGCTCGATTTACATCGACGGCAGGCTGGAAAGCGAATACAGCGTTGAAACGTTGAAGGCGAAGGTTCCCGGCATGTCCGGCAAGACCGACGATGACGCCATCCGCGCGGCAATCGGCGCGAACACTTCTGATTTCTACACCGCTCTGATTGCCGGATCGAACAAGGCGGCTTCCGCGCTCGTTCAGGTTTGGCGCGGCAAGACCGGCGCGCTGCGCGAATACACCAAAGACGGCAACGACGGCACGACGTTCTGCAATGTGGGCGTTCATTCCGGCTTCTACTATGACGAAACCGACCGCCATCTGACGATCACGCTCCAGTACTACTACCCGGCACAGGTACAGGCGATCTACCCGGCGCAGACCGACGACGAAGGCACCGTAACGCGCAAAGGCTATATACTCGTGAAGCTGCTGGTTGCGCCGAACTCCGCCTACGTTGCCTGCAAGCCGCTTGAGCTGAACGAAACAGACTCCGTTTCCTATACAAACGCAGGTTTCACCTACGCATACGACAGCATCTTCGGCGAAGAAGCCGAGGTGAAGGTCGGCGATTACGTCTGCCTGTACTACGGACATGATCCCGCAACCGCCAACGGCACGCCCAACGCAAACGGCGTTGTTCCCACGAACGATCCCGCCGTTGACCAGAAAGCGTACGTTGTTATGGGCGGCATTCCGCTGGACAGCTCCACCGGCACGCTTACGAAAACCTACCAGAGCAAAGCCACCAGCACCGTCCTCTCCTCCATCACGCTTGGCGGATCGTCTTACAACCGTGCTTCAAAGGCAACTTCCACGTTTGCATCAAACACGGTTTCCACGAACACCGATTACACCGTTTACTACTACACGTTCGGCACCACCAACGTCGCCTTCCATCTGACCGATCCCGCCGGCACCTCGGCAAGCAAGTACGTTTACATCTACAAAGCCGGCAACTCCGGAAACGTATTTGAAAACCCCTACGAGGCGGTCATCATCGACGGCAAGGGCGAACAGAAAACGGTGAACACCGACGCGAAATACGATATGCAGGCAGGTCAGCTCGCTTCCTACAGCGTTGACAGCAGGGGCGTCTACTCGCTCAACCCGACCATCACCACCGCTTATTCCACGATGCCCAACAGCACGGCAATTTCCATCCGCAACAACTCCGCCACCGTTACGATCGGCGCGAACACGCTTGTTGCAGACGCGAACACCGTATTCGTGCTCGGCGTGAAGGACACGGCAACCGACACCTTGACCTTTACAAGCTACACCGGCATCACGAACGTTCCTTCCGTATCCGCTTCGAAGTACTACGCTTACCACACCGGCACGAACGGCCACATCGATCTGATCTTCCTTGAAGAAGCAACCATCTCCGGCTCCGTCAGCGGCAACTACGGTATGCTCGTTCTGACCGGCAATGAATCCGAAAACGTTGACAGCGACAACACCACCTACCACGTTGCAAAGGCGATTTTGAAAGGTCAGGTTACCGAAATGAAGCTCAGCCCCGCGCTTTACGCTTCGCTCGGCAAGGGTCTGACGCCGTTTACGAACGTCACGACCGACGCAAAGGGCATCACGACCGCCATCACCCCCGTTGCCACCACAAAGATCACTTCCATGACGCAGCCTGAGGGCGGCGTAGTCAACTTCAACGGAACGACCGATCTTTCCTACCACGCAAACGTTCTCGTTTACGTTTACCACGCGGCAAGCGATACGCTGGAGGTTCTCTCCTCGCCCGAATTGCTCGCCGAAATCACACCCGCAGAGCCCGCGAAATACGCAAGCTACTATTCGCTGAACCCGAACTACGACACCCCGATGCTTGCGGCGCTCTACATCTGCGTCGACTAATCAACAAACAAACAATACGCCGCCCATGGGCGGCGTATTGTTTGTTTACAGAACGTTTACTTGCGTTTTTTCGGGCAATTTCTTATAATGAATGCAGAATGAATCACAGGAGGCATCGCCATGCGCAATTTCCGCAAATCCCTAAAGATGCTTATTCTCGCCGCGCTTACGGCAGTAATCCTTGCCGCCGCCGCCTACGCCGCGGATTATACAGCCGAAAACATCACCGAGTTTTACGCCGCGATGCACGATGGTATGGCTGCGCAAAAGGAGACGTTTGCAATTGAATACTCGGGCGAACTGCCGCGCGTATCCGCGCCGGTTGCGCTCGTGCGCGCGATGGGCGCTTACTATCCGAACGACGACGGCAACGGCGCGGACGTGCTGATGATGAACGTGACCGAGGCGTCTTACTACAGATACGAAAACAACGTCATTTTCCACATGAAATACCTGCTCACGCCGGAGCAGCTCGCGTGGGTGGATTCGCAGGTTGCCTCAATCGCCGATGAGCTGCAGCTTGACGGCGAAAGCGATTTTGTGAAAATCAAGCGCGTTTACCAATACATGGGCACGCATTTCACCTACGATGAAACGCTTTCCAAATTCTCCGACTATGACGGTCTCACCACCGGCTCGATGGTTTGCCAGGGCTATTCCCTGCTGACTTACAAGCTGCTCTGGCACTGCGGCGTTCCCTGCCGCATCATCGTAGGCACATCGCACGACGAGGCGCATGGCTGGAACATCGTGAAATTAGACGGCGTTTGGTACAACCTCGATACAACGTGGGATTCCGGCGAAGGCGATACGATGTACTGGGATTATTTTATGAAAAACGAACAGGATTTTAAAAACCACGTGCGCGATGAGCGCTTCGACTCCGCCGCCTTCCATGCCGCTTGCCCGATGGCGGAAAAATCCTACGACGTGCATTATCTCGATATTCTGATCGATGACACGGTCTTCTCCGGACTGACGATCCGCAACGGAAAGTCCATTCAGTTTGGCTATGCGCTGCATCCGGAAGACGGAAAAGTGAACGTTACCTGGACTTCCTCTGACAGCGCCGTTGCTTCGATCACCGAAAGCGGGATGCTCGAATCGCTCACGCCCGGCAAAACGACGATTACCGCAACTGCCGACGATGACTCTTACCTCCCCGGCACGTTCCCGGTTACGGCGGTGGATCTGCGCACCTGCTCGCCCTGGGCGGATGAGGCGCTGAACAGCTACTATCTCCGAAAGCTCTATCCCGCTCCGCTCTGCAGCGATTTCCAATCCCCCATCCACCGCGATGAATACGCCGATTTGCTGCGGCTGCTGATTACGGACGCGGTGCCGCCGTATCAAGAAACGCGGTATTTTACTTCGCCGACGTTCAACGATCTTGCCGATTCCGATTACTGGTACGGCGTCATCTTCTGCGCCGGACGCAGCATTCTGCAGGGTACGGGCGACAAGACCTTCTCGCCGCACAGCAATCTCACGCGCGAGCAGGCGGCAAAGCTGCTTTGCAACACGCTTGCCTTTATCGGCATTCCGCTCCGCGGCGAGGCTGAGCTGACGTTTGCCGATACGGACAAAATCAGCCCGTGGGCAGTGCCGTTCGTGCGGCAGATCGTTGCCGCAGGGATCATGGAAGGCACCGGCGAAAACTTCGATCCGCAGGGCACGATAACGCGCGAGCAATGCGCCGTGACGCTGGAGCGAATCTATACAACTTATATTGAGCCGGCTGCTTCAGATCATGCGGCTTAAAGCAAAGAAAAAGCGTGCGATTCAAAAAATCGCACGCTTTTTTATTTACTGCAGGAAGCCGTTGATAATCTGCTCTTCCGCCTCGGCTTCGGTAAGACCGAGCGTCATCAGCTTGATGAGCTGATCGCCGGCGATCTTGCCGATTGCCGCCTCATGCACGAGCGCGGCATCGAGATCGTTTGCTTCAAGTCCCGGCACGGCGAGGATTCTGCCCTCGTCCATTATGATCGAATCGCACTCGGTATGGCCGTGGCACGGCGCGTTGCCGATGATCTTCGCATCGAATTTCTGATAGGAGTGATCCCGCGCAACCGACCGAGATACCACGTCCGCGCTGGCGTCTTTCCCGTTCAGCGTAACAACGTAGGTGCTGATCGCGCGCTGGTCGCCGTGCGTCATGAGCCGCTCGCGGACAACGAGCTTTGCGCCGGAGGCAAGCTCGGCGGTCGTTGTGCGCTCGGTATCGTCAACGCCCTTGATCTGCACCATCTCCATTTCGACGGTGCTGCCCTCCTGCTGGTAGACCTCGGTGCCCGGATTCAGGATCCGTTTACCGGCGCCGCTGCCGGAGCCGTAATGCTTTTCAACGTAGCGCACTTTCGCGTTTTTGCCCACGAAGAAGCGGTGAATGCCGTCATGCTCGGAATCCTGGTTGCCGCAGTTATCAATGCCGCAGCCGGCCACGATTAAAACGTCTGCATCGTCGCCGATGTAAAAATCGTTATAGACGACTTCTTTCAGTCCGCTCTCCGTCAGCACAACGGGGATATGCACGCTTTCGTTCTTCGTGCCGGGTTTTACGTGGACTTCCAGACCGCTGACGTCGGTTTTCGAAACGATTTCGATGTTCGCAGTGGACTTCCGCCCTGCCGCATGGCTGTTCGAGCGGATATTATACGCGCCTTCCGGCACCTCATGCAAATCGGCGATCTCGGAGAGCAGCCGCTGCTGGATCGTATCTAAATTCAGCATACTCATTCTCCTTTCACGATGCCGTTGCCGCGACATTCCACCATTGCCGCCGCCGTGCCGATCAAGCCGGGCAGAATTTCGTCCTTGCTGCCGGTGCGGTCAACCGTGCCGTCCTTCAGAACGACGATCTCATCGGCGATCTCTAAAATGCGCTCCTGGTGGGAAATAATCAGGATAGAGCTTTCCTGTATGGATTTGCGCATTTCGCGGAAAACTTCGATCAGATTTTGGAAGCTCCAGAGGTCGATGCCTGCCTCCGGCTCATCGAAAACGGAAAGCTGCGCGCCGCGCGCAAGCACCGTTGCGATTTCAATGCGTTTCAGCTCGCCGCCGGAAAGGCTGGCGTTGACCTCGCGCTCAACGTAATCTCTTGCGCAAAGGCCGACCGAGGAGAGATACACGCATGCGTCGGCAATGGAGATTTTCTTCCCTGCCGCGATGCGGAGCAAATCGACAACGCGAATGCCCTTAAAGCGCACCGGCTGCTGAAATGCGAAGCTGATGCCGAGCTTTGCGCGCTCGGTTATGTTCTTTTCCGTAATATCCTCGCCGTTCCAAAGCACCTTGCCCGCCGTTGGCTTTTCGATGCCGGCAATCAGCTTAGCAAGCGTGGATTTGCCGCCGCCGTTCGGACCGGTAACTACAATCAGGCGGTTTTTCGGTATCTTGAAATTGACGCCGTGAATGATCTCTTTTTCCACGCCGTCATCCTGAACCTTAAATGATAAATCTTTCAGTTCCAGCATAACTCTTAAACCTCAAATTTCTTTCTGCTTTGACAAGTTGTATCGCAATTATAGCAGATTTGCCTCTTTTTGGCAACACCGTTTGGAGCCGCCGCCCGGCGCAAAGTCCGAGCCGCTGAATTATTTTTCCCTGATTTACAAATTCTTTACAAAAAGGGATTGACATTATTCCGGAACGGTGGTAAATTAGCACTCGAAGGGAATGAGTGCTAAACCGCTGGAGGTGTGACCGTGGAACTGACGGAACGGAAGAAAAAGATCCTGCGCGCCATCGTAAATCTCTATATTCAGACCGCGGAGCCGGTCGGCTCCAAGGCGATTGCCGCGATGCCGGATATATCCGCGTCATCGGCAACGATCCGAAACGAGATGAGCGATCTCACGGAGATGGGCTATCTCGAACAGCCGCACACCTCCGCCGGCCGCGTACCGAGCCCGGCAGGCTACCGCCTTTACATCGACGAGCTGATGCAGGACTACCGCCTCTCGATTGATGAAACGCAGGCGATGAGCCAGACGCTCGAAGGCAAGATTCGGGAGTTTGACGACGTGATGGCGCAGGTGAGCAAAATCATATCGAAAGCCACGAACCTCCCGGCTTACGCCGTGACCGCGCCGAAGGCGCTGCCAACCGTGAAAAAGTTTGAGCTGATCATGGCGGAAAGCGGCAGCTTCATCCTTGTGATCATGACGAGCCACGAGCTTGTGAAAAACAAGCTGATCAAGCTCCCCGTTGCATGCAGCGAGCAGGACCTGAAGGTTTTGAGCGCCGTTTTGAACGCAACGCTCACGGGGCTGACGGCGGATGAGATCACGCAGGACGTTTTAGCGCGCGTAGCCGGCGCTGCCGGCGCGGCGCAGAGCCTTGTTCCCGTGATCGTGGACTACACGGTTCACGTTTTACAGTCCGAATCGCGGCACGAGGTATCGCTTGCCGGGCAGATGAATCTGCTGGCGCAGCCGGAATACCGCGATCCGGAAAAGGCGCAGGCGCTGCTGACGCAGCTTGACGAAGACGTGATCGGCAATCTCCCTGCGGCGATCCGGCCGGACAGCAAGATGCAGATTCTTGTGGGCCCGGAGAACATCGCAAAGGAACTGAAGGACACGAGCGTTGTTATGACGCGATTTGATATCGGCGATGGCATGCAGGGCATGATCGGCGTGGTCGGTCCCACGCGAATGGACTACGCGCAGGTTACGGCGCGGCTCGGATACTTTACCGAGCGGCTCAGCCGGATGTTTGCAAAGCCGGAGACGCCCGGACTGCCCGAAGCAAAGAACGAAACCGGAGGCGAATAAACCATGGCGAAAAAAGAGAAAAAACCGCAGCAGGAAGCTGCGCCGGAAACGGAAGAAACCGCAGCGGAAGAAGCGAAAACGGAAGAACCTTCCGAATTGGAGCTGGCGCAAGAGGCGCTTGCGAAAGAGCATGAAAACTATCTGCGGCTTGCGGCGGAATATGATAATTTCAGAAAGCGCAGCCAGCGCGAGCGCGATGCGCTCTATACCGACATAAAGGCGGAAACGATCGGCAAATTCCTGCCGGTGTTCGATAATCTGCTCCGCGCGCTGGAGCAGCCCACCGCCGACGAAGCGTATAAAAAAGGCGTGGAGCTGACGATGAACGGACTGCGCGAGATCTTTACGGCGCTCGGCGCGAGCGAATACGGCGAAGCCGGCGAGCCGTTTGATCCCGAAAAGCACAACGCGGTGATGCACTGCGAAGACGAAGCCCTCGGCGAAAACGTGATCGCGGAGGTCTTCCAAAAGGGCTTTGCCATCGGCGATAAGGTGATCCGCTTCGCGATGGTCAAAGTTGCAAACTAACGCAAAAATGTAATCATGGGCATCGGCGCATCATTCCGGTGCGCAAAGTTGCCCCAACTATAGGAGGAATGAATTATGTCTAAAATTATCGGTATTGACCTTGGTACAACCAATTCCTGCGTTGCCGTTATGGAAGGCGGCGAGCCTGTTGTAATCGCCAACGCGGAAGGCAACCGCACAACCCCGTCGGTCGTTGCGTTCTCCAAGACCGGCGAGCGTATGGTCGGCCAGGTGGCAAAGCGCCAGGCCGTTACGAACCACGACCGCACGATCTCCTCGATCAAGCGCGAGATGGGCTCGGATTACAAGGTTGCCATCGACGGCAAGAACTACACGCCGCAGGAGATCTCCGCGATGATCCTGCAGAAGCTGAAGGCCGATGCGGAAGCATACCTCGGCGGCACGGTGACCGAAGCTGTCATCACCGTTCCGGCTTACTTCACCGATGCGCAGCGCCAAGCAACGAAAGACGCCGGCAAGATCGCAGGTCTTGACGTAAAGCGTATCATCAACGAGCCGACGGCAGCCGCGCTTGCTTACGGCATGGACAAAGAAACCGAGCAGAAGATCATGGTCTACGACCTCGGCGGCGGCACGTTCGACGTTTCCATTCTGGAGATCGGCGACGGCGTTATCGAGGTTCTGGCAACCGCCGGCAACAACCGCCTCGGCGGCGACGATTTTGACCAGTGCATCATCGACTGGATGGTGGAAGAGTTCAAGAAGACCGAGGGTATCGATCTGAGGAACGACAAGCCGGCAATGCAGCGTCTGAAAGAGGCTGCCGAAAAAGCGAAGATCGAGCTTTCCGGCGTGACGACGAGCAACATCAACCTCGCCTATATCACCGCCGACGCAAACGGTCCGAAGCACCTCGACATGACGCTGACGCGCGCAAAGTTCAATGAGCTGACCGCGCATCTCGTTGAGAAGACGATGGGCCCCGTAAAGCAGGCAATGTCCGATGCAGGCCTTTCCGCAGGCGATTTGAGCAAGGTTCTGCTGGTTGGCGGTTCGAGCCGTATCCCCGCCGTGCAGGACGCAGTCAAGTCCATCACCGGCAAGGAAGGCTTCAAGGGCATCAACCCCGATGAGTGCGTTGCGATTGGCGCTGCGATTCAGGGCGGCGTTCTCGGCGGCGACGTGAAGGGTCTGCTTCTGCTCGACGTGACTCCGCTGAGCCTCGGCATCGAAACAATGGGCGGCGTTTTCACAAAGCTCATCGAACGCAACACCACCATTCCTACCAAGAAGAGCCAGATCTTCTCCACCGCGGCGGACGGTCAGACCTCCGTTGAGGTTCACGTTCTGCAGGGCGAGCGCGAGATGGCGGCTTACAACAAGACGCTCGGCAAGTTCCAGCTGACCGGCATCGCTCCGGCGCCGCGCGGCGTTCCGCAGATCGAAGTCACCTTCGATATTGACGCGAACGGCATCGTGAACGTTTCGGCAAAGGACCTCGGCACCGGCGCAGAGCAGAAGATTACGATCACCGCTTCCTCGAACCTCTCCAAGGAGGACATCGACAAGGCAGTGAAGGAGGCGGAGCAATTCGCCGCCGAGGATAAAAAGCGCAAGGACGAAGTTGACGCGCGCAACATGGCGGACCAGACGATCTATCAGACCGAAAAGACGCTCGGCGAGATGGGCGATAAGCTCTCCGACAGCGACAAAGCGCCGATCCAGGCAGCGATTGACGATCTGAAGGAAAAGGTCAAGGGTCAGGACGTGGAAGCCATCAAGGCAGCCACCGAAGCCGTGCAGAAAGCATTCTACGCAGTCAGCGAAAAGATGTACCAGAACGCTGCGCCGCAGGGCGATCCGAACGCGGCAACGCAGGGCGCGCCGGACGACGGCGTTGTGGACGCAGACTACGAAGTCGTAGACGACGACAAGAAATAATCCCGCACGGATATGGGCGCACCAGCGGTGCGCCCCATATCCGTATTCAGAGGTGAAAGCATATGGCTGACCAAAACAAGAGAGATTATTACGAGGTTTTGGGCGTTGAAAAAAGCGCCTCGGAGGATGAGATCAAGCGCGCATACCGCAAAATGGCGCAGAAGTACCACCCCGATCTGAACCCAGGCGATAAAGAAGCGGAAGCAAAATTCAAAGAGGTCAACGAGGCAAACGAGGTGCTTTCCGATCCGGATAAGCGCGCGCGTTACGATCAATTCGGCTTCGCCGGTGTAGACCCCAACTTTAACCCGAACGCAGGCTTCGGCGGCGGATTTGGCGGCGGTTTCGGCGATATTTTCGGCGGCGGCTTCGGCGATATTTTCGGCGACCTGTTCGGCGGCGGTTCCACGCGCAGAGCAAACGCGCCCACGCGCGGACAGAACGCCAGCGCAGCGGTTGCGATCACGTTTGAAGAAGCGGCGTTCGGCTGTAAAAAAGAAGTGACTTCCCCGCGGATCGAAAACTGCCCCGACTGCCACGGCAGCGGCTGCCGCGGCGGCGCAGCGCCCGAAACCTGCGACCAGTGCCGCGGCACCGGCACGGTGCGCGTTACGCGGCAAACCGCCTTCGGCGCGTTTGCGCAGACCTCCGCCTGCCCGAAGTGCGGCGGCACGGGCAAGATCATTAAAGACCCCTGCCCCACCTGCAAAGGGCGCGGCAAGGTGCGCAAAAACAAGAAGATCGAAGTGAGCATCCCTGCCGGCATCGACAACGGTCAATCCGTGCGCGTGCGCGGCGAGGGCAACGTCGGCTCGAACGGCGGTCCGAACGGCGATTTGCTCGTTGCGGTAACGATCCGTCCGCATGAGATTTTCCGCAGAGACGGCGCAAACGTGCTTTGCGAAATGCCGATCACGTTCGCGCAGGCGGCGCTCGGCTGCGAGGTGGAAGTGCCGACGCTGGACGGTCCGGTGCGCTACCGCGTTCCCGAAGGCACGCAGACCGGCACAACGTTCCGCCTCAAGGGCAAGGGCATTCCATACGTGGGCTACAAGAACCGCGGCGATCAATACGTAACGGTAACAATTGAAACGCCGGCGAAGCTATCGAAAGCGCAGAAGGACCTGCTGAAAAAGTTCGATGAATCGCTTGGCGAAAACGCCCACCCGAAAAAGAAAAAATTCTTCGGATAAGGCAAAAACAGGACAGGATCCCATCCCGTCCTGTTTTTTTGTACGTCACAGCGGCGTAGGGGCGATTATAAATCGCCCGCTTTACGGTACTCGGGCAATCGACGATCGCCCTTTATTCCTGCACGTTCAAATATGCCGCTTCCGCTTCCTGTTGCGCGGCAATCAGTATTTCCAGCGCCTTTTCCGTGTTTCCGAGCTCCAGCGCGTCGGTCGCGTCAGCCACCTTTCCGAATAACGCATAATAAAGCGCCTTGTAGTCCGTTTGCTGCATAATCGTTCCTCCAAATAAAAAAGTGACGCAGCGAAGCCGCGTCACCGAAAAACGCAGCTCCCTGTTGTCACACAGTTTCCGCCCGTACCGAAATCAGCACACAGCATCATGAAGCTGCATTTTTACCAATGCAACCGCCGTGTACTGATATTCGGTTTTGGGAAACTATGTGACACCCACACTGTACCACGATTCGGCAATTTATGCAAGCGAAATCGTTCGACAGGATTCGACAGTGCGGTAGGCGTTGCCTTTCGCGGAAAAATCTGCTATACTTTTCGTGAGGTGAGCAAAATGTTGCCTGTCTATTTGTTAATCGTTGCGCTTTTAGCAGTTTACAGCGTTTTTTTCCTGCACGCGGAGCACCCGAAAAAAGGCACGCTGGAATGGATCCAAACTTATGATAAGCCGGAATGGAACATTCCGGAAGCAGAAAAGCCTTTTGGCGGCTACGACTGGCTTTTCTGCCTAATCCCGGCGGCGCTTTGCGCAGGACTTTGGCTTGTGTTGAGCCTGCTTGTGCGCCTCTCCCCTGCCGTTTTTACGCCCGCGGCATTTTTGCTCGGCGCGGTCTGCTATCTCCTTTTGCGGCTGCTTGGAAACGGCGTGCTTCTTTCGCTGCTGTCCTGCGCGATGGTACTGACCGTCGGCAATCTGCCGCCGATGCTCTTGCCTGCGGCTGCAATCGTGCTCCTCGTTTGGCTTTGGGTAAAAGACGGCTTCGGCTTCTGGTCATGGATTTATCTTGCTGCGGCAATGCTTCTTCTCGCGTTCTGGATGCAGCTTTTCGGCAATATTCTGCTTGCCGTTCCGCTGCTGATTATCGTTACTGCGGTGCTGCTGCGCCGCATCCGGGACGATGAATGCAGCTTCTGGCGTCTGCCGGCAACGCTCGGTTTTGTTGTGTTCGTTTTTGCGCTTGTGCTGGGTGCAATCGGTGCTTTTGTCCATTGGACGAATTCGCTTGCTTTCCTCTCTGACCCGAACTACTATCGCTGGACACTTGCGCAGCTTACACCGAAATTTGATTTCGCGCTCGGCTGGCGCCTATCGCAGCTTAAGTGGTTTGATTTTCCGAGCGCGGCAGTTCTGCTTGCGGGTGCGCCGCTTCTTCTGCACGGCGCAATCCGCCGCCACGACCGCACGGCGCTGTATCTGCTTATATGGGATGTTGCGGCAGGCATTATGTGGTTTATCACAGCAGCCGCGATTTTACCCGCGCTTGCCGCACCGACGCTTGCTTGGCTCACGCGCCGCATGTTCGCGCGCAAGCACCGCACGCTTGCCATTATAACGCTTGCCGTTCCCACGCTCTGGACGCTTGCACTGACTGCTTATCAACTGATACGAACATTTTAGGAGGATGATTATGAAACTTGCGATTGCTTGCGATCACGGCGCATATACGCTGAAAGAAACCGTGAAAAAGCATCTGACGGAAAAGGGCTATGAGGTCGAAGACTTCGGCACGCATTCCCTTGATAGCTGCGACTATCCCGATTTTGCCGGCCCTGCCGCGCAGGCGGTTGCCGCCGGAGATTGCGAAAAGGGCATCGTTCTGTGCACAACGGGCATCGGCGTTTCCATAACCGCCAACAAGGTTAAGGGAATCCGCTGCGCCCTGCTGCACGATCTGCTTTCGGCAAAGATGACGCGCCAGCACAACGACACCAACATGATGGCGATCGGCGCGGCGATCACGGGCGAAAAGCTCGCCCTTGAGATCATCGACACCTGGCTCACCACCGAATTTGAAGGCGGCCGCCATCAGCGCCGCATCGACAAAATGATGGCTTACGAAAACTAAAGCAAATAAAAACCACTTGGGCTTCAGCCCAAGTGGTTTTTTATTTGCAATTACTCCTGATTGGCGATCTGATCGGGCAGCGCAATCACGAACTTCGAGGTATCGTAGCTGATCGTATACTGCTTTGAAAGCGCTTCGATATGCTCCTGCGTCTTCGCGTTGCGGTAGTCCGCATCGATCTGCGTCAGCCAGTAGGGCGTATCCTCCGCGCTGACGAAGTACATGATGTGGAAACCGTATTCCGTGCGGACAATGCCGCTGTCGCCCGTCTTGCGCGAGGCATCGAAGCACCAATCGTTGAACGCTTCAACCATCTGACCGGGGTAAACGCCCTCATACAGGCCGCCGGTCGACTTCGAGCCGGGATCTTCGCTTTCCATTTCGGCAAGCTCGGCAAAGCCGTCTTCCGTTGCCCCCTCGCTCTTCCAGCGTTCGTAGATTTCCTGCGCACGCGTTTCGGCAGCCGTCCAGCTCTCGTCGTTTTCAGCATCTTCCGGGACGATCAGAATATGGCGCACGTTGACCGCCGCAACGTCCGAAGGCTCAATGCCGCGGCTTTCGTAGTCTTCCGCGTTTTCGTCATAGTAGGCGCGCAGCTCGTCCTCGGTCGGGTTGAGGCTGTCGGAATAGTGCTGGAGATAGGAAACGTAGGCGTAGTTCATCTTCATAACCGTGAAATAGTCCTCAAGCGTTACGCCCGGGCCATAGACGGTTTGAAGCTGCTGATCAATATCTTCCATGCCGTTCAGCTCTTCCACCATGGAATCATAGTCCGCCTGCAGCTCTTCGCTGAGCGCAAAACCTTCGGCAAGCGACTGCTGATACGCGGCGTTTTGCGAACGGAACGCGCTGAGCGCGCTGGAAAGGAAGAATTCCTGCCACGTCCAGCCCTCTTCAGCTTCGGCTGTATCCATGTGCTGCAGGTCAAATCCGAGCGAATCGGCAAAGTAATAATACTGATTGCTGAACTGATAAACGGCGTTCCAATAATGCACGGCAAGCTGCGCATTTGTAAGCGCATTCTTTTCCGATGCGCCGCCTTCCGGCAGGAGCGACTGCACCCAGCCGAAGAAATCGCGGCGGCGATTGACCGCAACAACCGTTTTCATAACGTCTTCCGTTGCGCCGTCGGCTTCGATGCTGACAGAGCCGATGCCCTTGATTACAATATCGGGCTCCTCCGCTGCTTCGGCTGCTTCCGTTTGCTCGGTCGGCAGTGCCGTTCCGTTCAGCCACGAAAAATACAGCACCGCGCAGACAGCGGCGCACACAAGCACGACCGCAAGCGCGATCCAGCCGCCGATCTTTTTCTTCTTCGGTGCAGGGGTAAGCGGCGCTTCTTCCGGCGCATCGTCCGCTGAAACTTCTTCCGCTTCCGGCGCATCTTCCGCTGCCTGTTCGGTTTCCGCTTCCGCAGCTTGCTCTAAAGGCTCTTCCTGCACGGGCGTTTCTTCCGGCTCTGCTTCAGCCGGTTCGATCGGCTGTTCTTCGGGAAGCTGCTCGGTTTCATCCATGTGCGGTTCAAAATCATTCGACATAGCGTTCATCCTTTGCAATAGAGTCCCCAAAGGGGCTTTGATAGAGAAATTTTACCACGAAGCCGCCGCAATTGCAACGGGGGATTTTTTCTTGCTTTCACCGTTGCATTCAAGCGCAAAAAATGGTATATTTTAAGGTGAATTATTATCGTTTCAGGAGGAAGTCCCGTTGGAGCGCAAAACCGTACAGATTACGCCGCAGCAGATTGCGGAGCAAAGGGCATACTGCGATGCGATCAAGCGCTATTGGCAGGCGCAAAAGCGCACGCCGCTTGCGTTTGTGGATACGTATGGCTGCCAGCAGAACGAGGCGGACTCCGAGCATCTGCGCGGTATGCTGCAGGATTGCGGCTACGCGATCTGCGATACCGAAGAAGGCGCGGACGTGATCGTTATAAACACGTGCGCCATCCGTGAGCACGCCGAGCAGCGCGTTTACGGCAACGTCGGCGCGCTTGTACATACGAAACGCCGCCACGAAGGGCAGAAAATCTTTCTCTGCGGCTGCATGATGGGACAACCCCACGCCGCCGAGCGCATCAAAAAAAGCTACCGCCACGTGGACGGCGTATTCAACCCCCACCAGCTTTGGCGTTTTCCTGAGCTGCTCAGCACCGTGCTGACCACCGGCAAGCGCGTTTTCGCGGTGGAGGATTCGGCAGGCGTTATCTGTGAAGGGCTTCCGACCGTGCGGCAAAACACGCTCAAGGCGTGGGTTTCGATCATGTACGGCTGCAACAACTTTTGCTCGTACTGCATCGTCCCCTACGTGCGCGGACGGGAGCGCAGCCGCGCGCCGCAGGACGTGATTGCGGAAGTACGCGGACTGATTGCCGCCGGCTACAAGGACATTACGCTTCTGGGGCAGAACGTAAACTCCTACGGCAAGGACTTGCCCGAACCGATGGATTTTTCCGATCTGCTCGCGCAGCTTGCCGAGCTTCCGGGCGAGTTTCTGCTCCGCTTTATGACGAGCCACCCGAGAGATGCCGGCAAAAAGCTGTTTGACACGATGGCGAAATATCCGAAGATCGCAAAGCAGCTGCACTTGCCGTTCCAATCCGGCAGCGACCGCATTCTCAAGGCGATGAACCGCCACTACGACAGCGCGCACTACCGCGAGCTGATTGCCTACGCGCGGCAGGTGATGCCGGAGCTGATCTTAACGAGCGACGTGATCGTGGGTTTCCCCGGCGAAACGGAAGCGGATTTTTCCGAAACGCTCAAGCTGATCGCAGACGTGCGCTACGACGCGCTGTTCACGTTCATCTTTTCACCGCGCAAGGGTACGCCCGCCGCGGAGATGGACGATCCCACACCGAAGGCGGAGAAAAACGCGCGGTTTGACCGCCTCGTTGCGCTGCAGGACGGCATTTCCGCCGAGCTGCACCACGATTATATCGGCAAGACGGTTCGCGTTTTGATCGACGGCAAAGACGGCGAGCTGCTCACGTCGCGCACGGAGGGCGGACGGCTCGTCCGCATAAAGGGCGATGAAGCGCTGATCGGCACGTTTGCCGACGTTATCATTACCGACAATACAACGTGGAGCCTTGTAGGCAAACTGAAAAAGGAGGGAGAACATGGCTGAGCTGACACCCATGATGCGGCAGTATATGCAGATCAAAGCGGAAAACCAGGACAGCATTCTCTTCTTCCGCCTCGGCGACTTCTATGAGATGTTCGACGAGGACGCGCGGATCGCATCGAAGGAGCTGGATCTTGCGCTGACAACGCGCGACAAGGACAAAACAAAGTCCGACGACGAACGCATTCCGATGTGCGGCATTCCGTTTCACTCCTCCGAGAGCTATATCGCGCGGCTCGTTGCGCGCGGGTACAAGGTTGCCATCTGCGAGCAGACGGAAGATCCGGCACTTGCGAAGGGGCTTGTAAAACGCGAGATCATCCGCGTTGTAACGCCCGGCAGCGTTACGGAAAGCTCGATGCTCGATGAGAGCAAAAACAACTACTACGCCTGCGTTTGGGGCGATGAAAACGGCTTCGGCATCAGCTTTTGCGATATTTCAACCGGCGCCTGCCACGCGACAGCCGCGGAAAAGAGCGACGCCATCGCGGACGAGCTTGCGCGGTTTCAGCCGGCGGAGGTTCTGATCGGCGGAAGCGCGAAGCAAGACGCGCTCCTGCAGCAGACGCTGACCGAGCGGCTGAGCTGCTGCGTCAATCTCGGCGCGGACGAAGCATTTGAAGAAAACGCCTGTTTGCAGGCGCTGCAAGCGCAGTTCGGCAAAACGGCGCAGGAGCTCGGCATTGCCGAGGCGAAGCAGGCGGCGATTGCCACGGGCGCTATGCTGACGGCGCTGCGCGAAATTCAAAAGAATGATCTTTCGCACGTTCGGGAGCTGGATTTTTACCGGACGAGCAAATATATGACGCTCGATCTGACGGCGCGGCAAAACCTGGAGCTTACGGAAACGCTGCGTTCGCGCGAAAAGCGCGGCAGCCTGCTCTGGGTTCTGGACAGAACGAAAACCGCGATGGGCAGCCGCATGATGCGCAGCTTTTTGGAAAAGCCGCTGCTCAATCCGGCGCAGATCGAAAAGCGGCTCTCCGCCACGCAAACGCTTGTTGACAGCACGGTTGCGCGCGAGGAGCTGATTGAAGCGCTGAAGAGCGTTTCCGATTTGGAGCGCGCAACGGCGCGGATCGTTACCGGCAGCGCGAACGCGCGCGATATGGCGGCGCTTGCGGCCGGCTGCGAAACGCTGCCGGAGATCCGAAGCCGCCTCGCGGCGCTGAACGATCCGCTGCTGCAGGTGCTCTATGCGGAGCTGGATCCTCTGGACGATCTCAAAACGCTGATCGACCGCGCGATCGTGGACGATCCCCCGTTCACCGTGCGCGAGGGCGGCATGATCCGCAGGGGTTACAGCGAAGAGGTGGACCGCCTGCGCGAGATTCAGACGGGCGGCAAAGACGTGATTGCCCGGATGGAAGCAGAAGAAAAAGAAAAGACGGGCATCAAAAATCTGCGCGTTGGATACAACCGCGTTTTCGGCTACTACATCGAGGTTGCGAAGGGGCAGATTGATCTTGTGCCCGATACCTACATCCGCAAGCAGACGCTTGTGAACTGCGAGCGGTACATCACGCAGGAGCTGAAGGAATTAGAAGATACGATCCTTTCGGCAAAAGATCGGCTGACCGCGCTGGAATACAATCTCTTTACCGAGCTGCGCAAAACGCTCGCCGACGCTGCGCCGCGCATTCAGCGCACGGCAAACGCCATTGCCTATACCGACGTGCTGTGCGCGTTTGCAGCCGTTGCCGTAAAGCAGCGCTACGTCCGCCCGACGGTTGACGTGAGCGGCAAGATCCACATTACGGACGGCCGCCATCCCGTAGTGGAGCGGATGCTGAAGGACAGCTTGTTCGTCCCGAACGACGTGCATCTCGGCACGCCCGATTGCCGCGCGGCAATCATAACCGGCCCGAACATGGCAGGTAAATCCACCTACATGCGCCAGACGGCGCTGATCGTTTTGATGGCGCAGATCGGCAGCTTTGTTCCGGCGAAGTCCGCGCAGATCGGCGTTGTTGACCGCCTGTTTACGCGCATCGGCGCAAGCGACGATCTGACGAGCGGACAATCCACCTTCATGGTGGAGATGAACGAGGTGGCGGAGATCCTTCGCCACGCAACGCCGCGCAGCCTGCTGATCTTGGACGAGATCGGGCGCGGCACCTCCACCTTTGACGGCATGGCGATTGCGCGCGCCGTACTGGAGCACGCGACAGACCCGAAAAAACTCGGCGCGAAGACGCTTTTCGCAACGCACTACCACGAGCTGACCGCCATGGCGGACGAGCTGCCGGGGCTGAAGAATTTCAACATCGCCGTGAAAAAACGGCAGGGCGATATCGTATTTTTGCGCAAGATCGTGCCCGGACCGGCGGCAGCCAGCTACGGCGTTGAGGTTGCGAAGCTCGCGGGGCTGCCCGAAAGCGTGATCACCCGGGCAAGAAAGCTGCTGGACGAGCTGGAATCCGGCGCGCCGCAATCGCACGCAGCGGCAGCGCCTGCCGACCAGATTTCCATGCTGGAGCTCGGCTCGCGTGAGATTGAAGAAAAACTTGCAGCGATCAACGTTGAAACGCTGACGCCGATTGAGGCGCTGAACGCGCTTTACGAACTGAAAAAACTGCTCTAACACATCCGAAAGGAGGCGCAGAAGATGCCGAAAATTTTACAGCTTTCCGCTCACGTTGCCGATATGATCGCGGCAGGCGAAGTGGTTGAGCGGCCTGCATCGGTCGTAAAAGAGCTGCTTGAAAACGCGATTGACGCCGGCAGCAGCCGGATTGACGTTGCGATTGAAAACGGCGGCATGACGCTGATCCGCGTGAGCGACGATGGCTGCGGCATTGCCGACGGCGATGCGGAAACGGCTTTTTTGCGCCACGCAACAAGCAAGATCCGCGATGCCGGCGATCTGGAGCATATCCGAACGCTCGGCTTCCGCGGCGAAGCGCTTGCGGCGACGGCGGCAGTCAGCCGCATTGAACTGCTTACGAAAACAGCGGACGCCGAGATAGGCACGCGCCTTTTGCTGGACGGCGGCGCTGTCCGCCTGCACGAGGAGACCGGCTGCCCGAACGGAACGACGATCCTTGTGCGCGACCTGTTTTACAATACGCCGGCGCGAATGAAATTTATGAAGCGCGACAGCGTTGAGGCATCCGCCGTACTCGGCGCGGTGCAGCAGCAGGCGCTTGCGCATCCGGAGATCGCGCTGCGCTTTTTCAAGGACGGGCAGCAAGCGCTCTCGACCGACGGCAGCGGCGATCTGTGCGCAGCGATCTATCAGGTTTTGGGGCGGCAGTTTGCCCAGGGGCTTTCCGAAGTGCACGGCACATGGGATCGTTTTGCGATCTCCGGCTTTGTAACGCGCCCGACCGAATCGCACGGAAACCGCAGCCATCAGCTCTTCTTTGTGAACGGCAGATGCGTAAAATCGCGGCTGCTGACGAGCGCGCTGGAAGAAGCGTACCGCAATCAGATCATGGTTGGCAGGTTCCCCGGCTGCGTGCTGATGCTGACGGTTCCGGAAGACACCGTAGACGTAAACGTGCATCCGGCGAAAACGGAAGTGAAATTCCTCTCCGAGCGCGATATATTCGACTGCGTGCGCTACGGCGTGGAAGCCGCGCTGCGCCAGACGCCCGGCAAGATAGAAGCGCGTTTGCCGCAGCAGCAGCCGATCCCCCAGCCGCAGCAAACCGCTGCGCCCGCGCCGAAAAAGGATTTTTACCGCACGATGAACGCAGCGGACTACAAGGCGTTTTTACAGCAGCTCGGCAAAAATGCCGTGACCGCTTCGCCTGCCGTAGCAAAAACGGTTTTGCAGAAAGACGAGCAGATCGTTGCGGATCAGGTGGAGCTTCCCCTGCCCGTTTCCCATGCGCCGCAGCCGGAGCCGCCGAAAGAAACGAAGCAGCCCGATGACGCGCCTTGGCGCATCATCGGTGAAGTGCTGAGCACGTATATCATCGTGGAGCAGGGCGAGGACGTTTATTTTATGGACAAGCACGCCGCCCACGAGCGCATCTTATTTGAAAAATACAAAGCGCAGCAGCAGCCGATCGCCATACAGACGCTGCTTGCGCCGGTGAGCGCATCGCTGACGCCGGAAGAAGCATCCGCCGCGCTGGAAAACCTTGCGCTGCTTGAAACCTTCGGCTTTGAGCTGGAGGACTTCGGCGACGATACGGTTCTGATCCGCGGCATTCCTGCCGATCTCGATCCCGAGCAGGCGCAGGCGGCGCTCAGCGAAGCGGCGGCGGATCTGCTTGCAGGCAAGCATCTGCGCGCGGAGGATCTGCGCGATAATCTGCTGCACACGGTTGCCTGCAAAGCGGCGATCAAAGCCGGCTGGCACACCGATCCGCTTGAGCGGCAGAAGCTTGTTGACGAGGTTTTCAGCCGCGACGATCTGAAATACTGCCCGCACGGACGGCCGATCTGCATCAAGCTGACGAAGTCCGCGTTGGAGCAGCAGTTCGGACGCGCATGAGCGGCGGCGTTATCTGCGTTGTCGGCCCGACCGCATCGGGCAAGACGGCGCTTTCGGTTGCGCTTGCGAAGGCGCTGGACGGCGAGGTAATCTCCTGCGATTCCATGCAGATCTACCGCGGCATGGATGTCGGCACGGCGAAGCCGACGGACGCGGAGATGCAGGGTATCCCCCACCATATGCTCTCCGTTGCCGATCCCGACGAGGCTTTTTCCGCCGGAAAGTACGCAGCGATGGCGGATCCGATTTTGCAGGATATTCTGCGACGCAGGAAAACCGCGATCGTATGCGGCGGCACTGGACTTTACATGGACGCGCTGATTTCCGGACGCGCGTTTGCGCCGCATCCGGCGGACGGCATCCGCGAAGCGATTGAGGCGGAGTTTGACGCGCGCGGCGCGGAGGCGATGCTGCAGCAGCTTTCGCAGATCGATCCGGCTGCCGCAGCGCGGCTGCATCCTGCGGATCGCAAGCGGATCGTGCGCGCGCTGGAGATTTTCCGCCAGACGGGCGAAACGATCACCGAGCACGACCGCAAAACGAAGCTCCTTCCGCCGAAGTACCGCGCAGCATGGATCGGACTGACGTATTCCGACCGCGCGGAGCTTTACGCGCGGATTGACGCGCGCGTGGATGAAATGATGCGCCTCGGCTTGGAAAACGAGGTGCGGCAACTTTTGGCGCAAGGCATCTCCCCCGACGCCACCGCAATGCAGGCAATCGGCTATAAGGAGCTTGCCGCCGCGCTGCGCGGCGAAATCACGATGGAAGACGCCGCCGCGCAGATCAAGCTCGGCTCGCGCCGCTACGCAAAGCGGCAGCTGACTTGGTTTCGCAGAAACGAAGCCGTTTTTTGGATCGACCGAACGAAAAACGCGGATTTTTCCGCAGTGCTCTCCCTTGCGCGACAGCATTTGACAGCTTTCGGCGATCACGAATGATACACTGTGAGTATTACAAAGAAAAGGAGTAATACTCATGCAAACAGAAACGTTACAGGACCAATTTCTCAACCGTCTGCGCAAGGAGCGCATGGCAGCAACCGTTTTTCTGATGAACGGTTTTCAGATCCGCTGCGTCATCACCGGGTTTGACCCGTTCGTGGTTACGGTGAATGCCGACGGCAAAACGGAAATGATCTACAAGCACGCAATCTCTACGATTATCCCCGCCGGTCATCTCGACTGATTTTCGGCGGGAGAAGGGGTCCCGCCTATGAACCGCGAGAAAAAACAACGCAAGCCGCTCTCTTCCCTTTTGCGCCAGATTTCCTTCCGCAAGCGCGGCACGCTTTATATTGGATTTGCGATCCTTCTGATCGCCGCAACGCTGCTGCTCTACGTTTTTTCGGGGCTGTTCCGGCAGCTCGACGTACCGCTGCGCACGGTTGCCGCGGTGCAGTATGAATCGGGCGTTGGGCTGTATTCCTCCGGCTATCTCGTTCGCAAAGAGGTTGTTCTGGCATCCGACAGCGCGATCACGTCGCTTGCGCTTGCCGAAGGGCAAAAAGCCGGCGCCGGGCAGATCGTTGCCATGGGCTACACAACTGCCGAGGCGCAGCAGCGGCAGACGCAGATCGCCAAAAACCGGCAGCTTTTGCAGCAGCTGGAATACGCCGGCGAAGACGCCGCGGGCTATGAGAGCGCGGCGCTGGACGTTGCGATCCGCGAGCGGCTCGTTTCCGCGGCAATCGCGCTCGGACGCGGCGATACTGCCACCGTTTCAGAGCTTGCGCCGAAGCTGAAGGGCATGGTTCTGCGCGCGGGTTCGGATGCGCAGACGCTTGCCGAGATCCGCACGCGCATTGACGCGCTGAAGCACGAGATTGCCGACCTGCAAGCGCAGTCCGGCGCGGACACGCAAAATATCTACGCCACCTCCTCCGGCTATTTTTCCGGCGTTGTGGACGGCTATGAAACGGTTTTAACGCCCGAGCGGCTGGAATCGCTCGCGCCATCGGAGCTTGCCGCCGTTACGCCGCTTGCGCAGCCGGCAGGCGCGCTCGGCAAGCTGATCATCGGCGACACCTGGTACTACGTAACGGCGGTTGATTCAAGCGATTTGCAGAGCGTACATACGGGCGACCGCGTAGGCGTAACGTTCGCGCACGATCTCAACGGCGAAATACAGATGACCGTTTCGCACGTCAGTCCCGACGAAAACGGCAAAAGCGTGCTTGTGCTCTCCTGCAACCGCTATCTGCGGGACGTGACGATGCTGCGCTGGCAGAGCGCAAACCTCGTGTTTGCAACCTATTCGGGGCTGCGCGTTCCGAAAGAAGCCGTCCGCGTAATTGACGGCGAAACGGGCGTTTACATCTTAGAGAATACGAGCGTGCGCTTTAAGCCGATTGAGATTCTCTACGATAACGGCGAAACGTATATCGTCACGCTCGATCGCACCAGCACCTCCAATCTCTGGCCGGGCGACGCGATCATTTTAGACGAAAAAGATATTTACAGCGGAAAGGTCGTATTACAATGAGCATCGCGGAAAACGTCCGGGAGATTCGCCGCCAAATGGCGGAGGCAGCCGAGGCGGCAGGGCGAAACGCAAACGAAATCGCGCTTTGCGCGGCAACGAAAATGAACGACGCCGAGCGCGTAAAAGAAGCGGTTGCGGCAGGCGTGGACTGCTGCGGAGAAAACCGCGTGCAGGAGCTGACGGCGAAGCTGCCGCAGGGCGCCTACGAGGGAAAGCCGCTCCACTTCATCGGGCATTTGCAAACGAACAAGGTCAAGTACCTCGTCGGCACGGTTGACCTGATCCAATCGGTTGACCGCACGGAGCTGCTGGAGGCAATCGAAAAAGAGGCGGTCAAAAAAGGCGTAACGCAGGATATTCTGCTGGAGGTCAACATCGGCGCGGAGGAATCGAAATCCGGCTTCACGCCGGCGCAGGCGATGGAAACCGCCGCGAACATGGCGCGCTATCCGCACGTCCGCCTGCGCGGACTGATGGCAATTCCGCCCATCTCGGAGCATCCCGGCGCAAACAGAAGATTTTTTGCCGATATGCGCGCGCTCAGTGTTGACATTGCTGCCAAAAAATACGATAATGTGACTATGGAGCACCTTTCGATGGGCATGAGCGGCGACTTTGCCGACGCGATCGCGGAGGGCAGCACCATGATCCGCGTCGGAACGGCAATTTTCGGCGCGAGAGACTATTCTAAAAAATAAAAATTAAAATAAAAATTATATAAAGTTTGGGAGGATATGGCTATGGGCTTTATGGACGAGCTGAAAAAACTCACCCGTCCCTACGCGGAGGATGAGGACGTATTTGACGATTTTGAAGAGGAAGAACCGGCTTCCCGCGCGTCGGCGAAGCGCCCTGCCTTCAATCCCGACGTGGATTTGGATCAGCCCGTTGAGCGCCGCCGCGGCAGCGCAAAGGTTGTAAACATCAACGCGACCGCGCAAATGCAGGTTGTACTTGCGAAGCCGGACCGCTTCGATATGGTTTCCGAAATCGCCGACCATCTGCGCAGCAAGCACGCGGTTGTGCTGAATTTAGAGGCAACCAACAAGGATATTGCGCGCAGACTCGTTGACTTCCTCTCCGGCTGCGCCTACGCGCTGGACGGCAAGATCAAAAAGATCGCGGTTTCCACCTACCTCATCACGCCCTATAACGTTGACATCGTCGGCGACGTGATCGACGAGCTGGAAAACAACGGCGTTTACCTGTAAGGCGGAGGGAAAGATAGATGTTTACACCGCAGGAAGTTCAGGAAAAAACCTTCACGAAAGCCGTATTCGGCGGCTACGATATGCAGATGGTGGACGAATTTCTGGAATCGCTCACCAAGGATTACGGCGATCTTTACAAGGAAAACGCCGCGCTGAAGAATAAGCTCCGCGTGCTTGTAAAAACGCTGGAGGCATACAAGGAAAAGGTTGACAGCCGACCCGATAACGAGCAGTCGCTCCGCAAAGAGCGCGAGGAAATGCTCCGCGAAACGCGCGAAAAATGCGACCGGATGCTGCAGGACGCAAAGTCCCACAGCAGCGATGCGCAGGTACGCGAGGAGGAAAAGCGGCTGGAGCTTGCGCAGCAGGCGGCGCAGAATTTTATCGAGGTGCTTGAGCGCGATATCCGCGTGCATCTGGAGCTGCTGGATTCGCTGAAAACGCGCGACATGGCGGAGGAGCTGGAGCCGAAGCGCGAAAAGCCCTACGACTATGAGCAGCACGAGCCCTCCAGAGAGGCGGAGATCGCCGGCGCAATCGACGAGAGCCTTTCGAAAATGGGTCTGACGGATGATGAGCCGGCAGCCGAGCCGGAGCAGGTCAATCATCCCGAGAGCGCAACGCGCCTGTTTGAAAACCTGCAGTTCGGCAAGAATTACGACCCCACGAATCCCACAGATTGACAAATGCTCCGCTTCGGAGTAAAATAACTGCAATATCGCAAGATGCGCAGATGAGGACGAGTACGGAACGCAACGCATTCAGAGAGCCGGCGGCTGGTGTAAGGCGGCGGCGGAGCTTTCCGGAAGATCACCTCGGAGCAGGCAGCTGAACGGCAAACGCCCATTAAGCGCGCCCGACTGACGGCCGTTACCCCGTCCAGAGTGGCCGAATGGCAACGAGAGTGGTACCGCAGAGGATTCAAACGCCTTTGTCTCTTGATGAGACAAAGGCGTTTTTACTGCTGAAATACGATTTGCAATAACAGGAGGATGGACATGGAATACAAACAGACTTTGAACATGGGAAAAAGCGGCTTTCCCATGCGCGCAGGGCTGCCCCAGCGCGAGCCGGAAATGCTGGAACGCTGGCAGAAGATCGACGTTTACAACGAGCTTCTGAAAAAGAACGAAGGTCATCCGCGCTTCGCGCTGCACGACGGCCCTCCGTTTTCCAACGGCGATCTGCACATGGGCCATGCGCTGAATAAATCGCTCAAGGACTTTATCGTTCGCAGCTACGCGATGCGCGGCTACTATACGCCCTATATCCCCGGCTGGGACAACCACGGCATGCCCATTGAGTCCGCCATCATCAAGAAGAACAAGCTCAATCATAAGACGATGCCGATTCCGGCGTTCCGCTCGGCTTGCCACGAGTTTGCGCAGACGTATATCGACCGCCAGATGGCAGGCTTCCAGCGCATGGGCGTAAACGCCGACTGGGCGCATCCCTATAAAACGATGAACCCCTCTTTTGAGGCGGAAGAAGTTAAAATCTTCGGCGAAATGTTCAAAAAAGGGTATATTTACAAAGGCCTGAAGCCCGTTTACTGGTGCCCGAAGGATGAAACCGCGCTGGCTGAAGCGGAGATCGAATACCAGGACGATCCCTGTACCACCGTTTACGTAAAGTTCCCGCTGCACGACGATCTCGGCAAGCTCCCCAACGCGGACAAGCGCAAGACCTTCTTCGTGATCTGGACGACCACGATCTGGACGCTGCCCGGCAACCTTGCCATCGCGCTCAATCCGCGCGAAAGCTATGTGCTTGTGAAGCCCGACTACTGCGACGAAACGTACATCGTTGCGGAAGCGCTCTGCGAAAAGGTCATGGGCATCGGCGGCTTTACGAGCTATCAGATCCTCGCGCGTTACGAAGGCGCGTTCTTCGAAAATATGCTGGCGCACCATCCGTTCTTGGAGAAAACCTCGCGCCTCGTGCTTGCCGATTACGTTACGATGGACTCCGGCACCGGCTGCGTTCACACCGCGCCCGGCTTCGGCGTTGACGACTACCACACCTGCATGCGCTACGGCATGGATATGGTTGTTCCCGTTGACGATCAGGGCAGACACACCGACTATGCCGGCAAGTATGCCGGACTGAAAACCGATGAATCGAACCCGATCATCCTTGCCGATATGAAGGCATCCGGCGCGCTGTTTGCATCGGAGGAGATCGTCCACTCCTATCCGCACTGCTGGCGCTGCAAGCATCCGATCATCTTCCGCGCCACGCCGCAGTGGTTCTGCTCGGTTGAATCGTTCAAGGAGCAGGCGGTTGCCGCCTGCGATGAGATCCGCTGGCTGCCCGAATGGGGCAAAGACCGCATGATCTCCATGATCCGCGAGCGTGCCGACTGGTGCATTTCCCGTCAGCGCCGCTGGGGTCTACCGATCCCCGTTTTCTACTGCAAGGATTGCGGCAAGCCCGTCTGCACCGATGAAACCATCGCCGCCGTTTCCGCGCTGTTTGCGGAAAAGGGCTCAAACGCATGGTTCGAAATGGACGCAAACGAGATCGTTCCGAGCGGCTTTGCCTGCCCGCACTGCGGCGGCAAGGCATTTGAAAAAGAAACCGATACGCTCGACGGCTGGTTCGATTCCGGTTCTTCGCACTTCGCTTCGCAGCAGCGCGACCAGGGCTTCTGGCCTGCCGATATGTATATCGAGGGCGCCGACCAGTACCGCGGCTGGTTCCAGTCGAGCCTGCTGACCGCCGTAGGCGCGCTCGGCAAGGGCGCACCGTTCCGCGAATGCTTAACGCACGGCTGGACGGTTGACGGCGAAGGCCGCGCCATGCACAAGAGCCTCGGCAACGGCATGGATCCGAACGAGATTTTCAAGGAATTCGGCGCGGATATGCTGCGCCTGTGGGCAGGCTCCGCCGACTATCACGCGGACGTGCGCTGCTCGAAGGACATTTTCAAGCAGCTCAGCCAAACCTATCTGAAATTCCGCAACACGGCGAAATTCTGCCTGGATAATTTAGTTGACTTTGATCCGGAACAGCTCGTAAAGCCCGAGCAGATGTCCGAGCTTGACCGCTGGGCGATCACGAAGTTGAACCGTCTGATCGAAAAGGCAGCCGACGCCTACAACGATTACGAATTCCACGCGATCTCCCACGCAGTCAACGATTTCTGCGTTGTTGTGCTGTCCTCGTTCTACTTTGACATTCTCAAAGACCGCCTGTACTGCGACGGAAAAGACTCCCTGCGCCGCCGCAGCGCGCAGAGCGCGATCTGGCTGATTCTCAACGCGATGACGAAACTCTTTGCGCCGATCCTCGCCTTCACCTGCGATGAGATTTGGCTTGCAATGCCGCACCGCGCAGGCGATGATCCGCGCGCCGTTGTGCTGAACACGATGGAAAAGCCGTATCCCGAATACGCGCTGGATGATGCGGCCATGGCGAAATGGGACAGCGCGATCAAACTCCGCAGCGACGTAAACGGCGTTCTGGAGCTGGCGCGCGCCGATAAGAAGATCGGCAAATCGCTTGAGGCGCACGTAACGCTCACGGCAAACGATGACGCCGCGAAAGCTGCGCTTGCAGCCGTTCAGGACATGGATCTGCCGCAGCTTCTGATCGTATCCGACGTGACGACCGGCGACGCCGAAGACGTTCTGATTGCAGGAAGCGGAGAAAACTTCCCCGGTCTGACCGTTTCGGTTTCCGCCGCAAAGGGCGAAAAATGCCCGCGCTGCTGGATGTACTCCACGCAGGCGAATGCAGACGGACTCTGCCCGCGCTGCGCCGAAGTAATTGCAAAATTCCCTGTTGATTTTGCGTAAAAAGTATGCTATGATACTGTCCGTGGGTTTCCACAGACAGTATCCTATGGGCCTGTAGCTCAGCTGGGAGAGCGTTCGGTTCGCATCCGAGAGGTCGAGAGTTCGAGTCTCTTCAGGTCCACCAGAAAAAACATCCCCTTTTGGGGATGTTTTTTTCTGTAAAGAAGAGACTCGAAGTTCAAATTCGACATGCCGGTGGAATGTCGTGGGCACCGGTGCGCACACCGGTGCATCCTTACAGGCACGCATCGCGTGCCTGCCCGAGTCTCTTCAGGTCCACCAACAAAAAAGCGTCCTTTGTCCGGTAGACAAAGGACGCTTTTTTGAACGATGTGTTCCGCTGCCGCGGAACGTGATGCTTGCTTTGCAAGTGATGCGCACTTCGTGCGTGATGTGTGCGTTCGGCACGTGAGCGGAACACGTGACATCACTGCGACCATCGGGAGCAGCATCACTATGCCGAATGGCATAGCATCACCGTTTCTCGAGAATTACGCCTATCAAAAAACAGCGCACGGTTTCCATTTGGAAACCGTGCGCTTGCTTATGCAAAAATCTTTTCGCTGTTTTGCGCGAGCTTCTCGGCAGCTTCTTTGCCGAGCCGATGCGCGATCACTTGCAGCGCATCGCCGATATTCGGCTTGCGGCGTTTCGGATCATGGCAATCGGAGATCAGCAGCTGCACGTCGCCCGATGCGAGCAGCTCCAGCGCATGACGGCGCGTTGTGAGACGGAGCAGCGACTCCGCGCTGATCTGCACGGGGATTCCATAGGAAAGCAGCTCACGGATCGCGCTTTTTTTCTGATCGCGCAGATAGCGATCGAGATGCGCAATCACGGGCGTTAGTCCGGTTGCGTTCATCAGGTCCTGCAAATCGCGGAACCATGCTTCGTTCCATGTGATGAAAGGCGGCTCGATCAGAAGATAACGCGTACCTTCATAGCAGAGCTGCTCAAGCCCTTCCCATTTGGAACAGTTTTCCATCCACGTAACTTCCGCGCCGAGCTTCAGCTCCGGAAGCGCCTCGCGCTCCTCGGGCGGCAGTTCCTCTATACGGCATAACAGATGCGCATACGCAGCCTGCCGATGCGCGAGGAAATCTGCAACCGTTTCCCGATCGCGGTAGAAATGCGGCGTAAGCGCAACCGCGCGAACACCTTGCGACGCTTCCTCTTTGAGCATTGCGATACTTTCAGCCGAGCGGCTTGCGCCATCGTCGATTCCCGGCAGAACGTGCGTATGGAGGTCAATCACTGATCGGACTCCTTCTCATCCGTTTCCGAACGAGCGCGATAGCCGTAGCCATAACCATAGCCGTAACCATGACCGCCATAACCGTATTTATATTTCCCGTAGCCGTAACGGCGATATTTGCGATAGGCATACTTGCTGTAGCTGCTTGCCGCCTGGTCTACGCCGTTGAACACGAAGCCGAGGATCTTTGCCTTCGCGTAGCTAAGCTGCTCCAGTGAATACATAACCGCGCCGCGCTCGGACTGGTTCGCGCGAATAACAAGCAGCAAACCATCCACGTAAGTTGAAAGGACGACAGCGTCCGTGACCATATTGATCGGCGGGGTATCGAGAATGATATAATCGTACTTTTCCTTCTGCGATTCCAGCAGCTTTTCCATGCGGCTCGAGCCGAGCAGCTCGGAGGGGTTCGGCGGAATGCTGCCGGAAAGGATCACGTGCATATTCTGCGCGGCGGGATACTGCAAAACCGCGTTTTCAAGCAGCTGCGGCTCCATCAGCACGTTGCTCAAGCCGTATTTTGCACTCATATCGAGCAGGCGCGAGAGCTTCGGCTTTCGCAGATCGCAATCGATCAGCAGAACGCGCTTATCCGCTTCCGCAAACGACAGCGCCAGGTTGGCTGCCGTAATGCTCTTGCCTTCGCTCTGCATGGAGGAAGTTACCGCAACGATCTTGCAGGCTTCCTCGCCCGTGAGCGAAAAAACAACGTTGGTACGCAGGCTGTTATACGCTTCGCGCGCGAAGAATTCGCTGTCCTTTTTCAGAAGGAACTCGCGCTCCTCCATGATCTGGCGGTTGCGCTCTTCCTTAGCGGAGCGTTTCTTCCACGGAGCTTTATTCCATTTCAGTTTCATTTTTTACGCCCTCCCTTATCGCCGGAGGTATATCCGGAACCGCGTTTCAGCACCGTGAAATCGGGGATCTGACCAAGCAGCGGCAAATCGCTGAGCGCCGTGAGATCCTCTTCACTCTTGATGCGCACATCCATAAGGAACAGAATCGTAAGCCATGCGAGCGCAATAACAAGACCGATCAGTCCGCCGAGCACGAACGAGCGGCGGTAGCTCGGACTGTAGATGCCGGTGGGAACCTCCGCAAAATCCAACACCTTGGTGGAGCTGCCTTCTACGAACGTTTCGATTTCACCGGGCGCGGTACGCGCGATTGCGTTGGCGTAGCGCGCGGCGACAACGGGATCCGGATGCGTGACCGAGAGGCGGAAAATTGCCGTTTCGCCCTCCTGCGCGGTTGAGATCAGCCGGCTCAGCTCATCATACGTGCAGGGCAAATGCTCTTTTTCGATGACCGCGTTCAGAACGGTGCGGCTTGTAATGATCCGCGTATAGGTGTTTACAAGTTCCTGCGCGGCAGTGAGGTTCGCGCCGGAGATATACTCGATATCCTGGTCGCTCCGGATATTATTGACGTAGATCGTGACGCTTGCTCTGTACTGCGGCGTTACGAATTTCTGCGTATAGAAAAGCATCAAAAGTGCGCACGGTACAACGCACAGCACAATCAGCCACCACCGCTTCAGGTATGCCATCAGCAGCTTCCGAACGTCAATTTCAATCTCACCGCGAGAAGTTGCCGCTTTGTTTTCGTTCATAGATTTGCGCTCCTCCAACCGTATTTGGGTATGTTCAAAACGCCATAACCCACCGTACTTTTTATTATATAAAGAATCGCAGCTAAAAATCAAGTATTTTCTATTTTGATCGCTAAATTGCGAGCAAAACCGGCAAAATCATCGGGTCACGGCCGTGCGCGCGCAGAAATGCGGCAAGCTCCTGGCGAAGCGACGTGCGCACCGAGCCCCAATCGCGGCTGTTATGGCGGAGCGTTTGCTGCACCGCGCGCTGCGCGACGGCGCGCAGCTGCTCCATAACTTCCTCGGACTCTTTCTCATAGATAAAGCCGCGCGTTACGATTTCAGGCCCCGTAACAACAGCGCCGGTTTCTCTGGAAAAGCCGACCACGACCATCACGACGCCCTCCTCGGCGAGCTTGCGCCGGTCGCGCAGGACAACGCCGCCGACGTCGCCGATGCCGCTGCCGTCCACGAGCACCTTGCCGGCAGGGACCGCTCCGGTCTGGCGGCAGGTTGTGCGCGTAAATTCAAAGACCTGCCCAATGCTGCCGATGAAGATATTTTTCGGATTCATGCCCATCTGCTGGGCAAGCATAGCATGCGCGCGCAGATGGCGCTGCTCGCCGTGCACGGGCAGGAAAAAGCGCGGATGGACGAGCGCGTGGACGATCTTCAGCTCCTCGCGGCAGGCATGGCCGGAAGCGTGCAGGTCCGCCGCCTTATCATGGACGACCTCCGCGCCCTTTGCGTACAGCTCGTTGATGATCTTGCCGATGGATTTCTCGTTGCCGGGGATTGCCGACGCGGAGATGATCACGCGGTCGCCGGGCTGGATCTCCACCTGCTTATGCATGGAAAACGCCATGCGGTACAGCGCGGACATATTTTCGCCCTGGCTGCCCGTTGAAACGATAACCACCTTGTTTTTCGGCAGGTTTTTGATCTCGCTGATATCAACGAGCGTATCCTTCGGCGCTTTGAGATAGCCGAGATCGAGCGAAACCTTCAGCACGTTTTCCATGCTGCGCCCTGTAACGGCAACCTTGCGCCCATAACGATGCGCCACGTTGAGCAGGCTTTGCAGGCGGTAGGCGTTCGAGGCGAACGTAGTTACGATAATCCGCTGGCTGCAGCCCTTGAACTGGCGGTCGAACCCCTCGGCAACAAGGCTTTCCGACGCGCTGTAGCCGGGGTTTTCCACGTTTGTGGAATCGCAGAGAAACGCGAGAACGCCGTCCTTGCCGAGCTGACCGAATCTGCCGAGATCGGTCATGCCGCCGGCAGCCATGGAATCGATTTTGAAATCGCCCGTCATCAGCACCGTGCCCACGGGCGTTTTGATCGCAAAGGCGCAGGCATCCGCAATGGAATGGTTCACGCGGATGAACTCCACCTGGAAGCACCCCGCCTGCACGATATCGCCGGCTTCATGCGTATGCAGCTTCACCTGCCGCTCGATGCCGTGCTCTTCGAGCTTCAGGCGGACGAGCCCCGCCGTCAGGCGCGTTGCGTGGATGGGCGCGCGGAATTCGCGCATCGCATAGGGGATCGCGCCGATGTGATCCTCATGCCCGTGCGTTAAAAACAGTCCGCGAATGCGGTCGCGGTTTTTTGCGAGGTACGTAAAATCGGGGATCACGAGGTCCACGCCGTACATATCGTCCTCAGGGAAGCCGAGTCCGCAGTCCACAACGATGATGTCCCTGCCGTATTCAAATACCGTCATATTCTTGCCGATCTCATTCAGACCGCCAAGCGAGATAATCTTCAGTTTGTTTGCCAAGTAAAAAACTCCTTTTCGAAAAATAGAAAACAGAAACAACCGCCTGTACCGGGGATCGCCGACCCTGAACCGTCGGTTCTCGCCCGCATACCCGCGGATCTCTGCCTTTTTTGTTTTCACGCTCCGCACCGCATCGCGCGGCGACTGACCGGAGCCTCTTTGGGGAGTATACCACAACTTTGCGAAAAAGTATACCCTTTCTTTTCCGCAAAAAACGGGAAAAAACGAGCCGCTCCGGTGTTGTGTTTTTTCTTTGCGGCTGTTATAATGGTATAAAAATCCGAAAAGGCGGTGAAGGCATGGATAAAAAAATCTTTCGATTCTTTGAGCCGAGCGTTGCGCTTTGCTTTGTTGTAATGCTGCTCTTTGCCGCCGTGACGTTCTTTTTCGATATGATCTACCTCGCCGCGATCGAAGCCGGCGTTGCGATCGTTTTATTCGTTGTTTATCTCATTTTCACGCAAACGAAAAAGCGCCAGCTGCGCGATTATATTCTATCCACAACCAGCTCGCGCGATAACGCGCTCGGCAGCGGCGTCCCCTTTCCGATGGCGGTTTTGCGCGTTGACACGGGCGAGGTCGTTTGGACGAACGCGCAGTTCCAGCAGATCACCGGCCTGACCGATTCGATTTTTGACGCAAAGATCGAAGACGTGATCCCCGACTTCGACGCGCGCTGGCTGATCGACGGCAAGCCGGAATACCCGATTGAGGTCACGCTCGGAAAACGGCGCTACTATATGTCCGGCAATCTGTTCCGCCCTGCCGGCGCGGACAGCGGCCGTCTGATGGCGTCGCTGTATCTGACCGACCAGACCGAGCTGCTCAGCGTCCGCGATGAATACATCCGCTCGCGCCCGATCGTTGCGATCGTGCTGATCGACAACTACGACGAGCTGACGAACAACCTCGCCGCAGGCAGCGTTTCAAGCCTTGACGCGCTGATCGGCGCGCGCATTGCGGCATGGACGAAGGATATCAACTGCCTGAACCGGAAATTTGAGCGAAACCGCTATCTGCTCGTTATGGAGCAGAAGGACCTCGCCGCGCTGGAAGCAGGCAAATTTTCGCTGCTCGACAGCGTACACGAGGTTGTGAACCCCTCCGGCATTGCCGCTTCCGTGAGCATCGGCATCGGCAAGGACGGCGCGGATTTTGAGGAGAGCTTCAACTTCGCCGTTCTCTCCATCGAAATGGCGCTCAGCCGCGGCGGCGACCAAGCCGTTATCAAAGACCGCTACAATTTCTCCTTCTTCGGCGGGCGGGCAAAGGAAGCCGAGCGCCATTCCAAGGTCAAATCGCGCGTTCTGGCAGGCTCGCTGACAGAGCTGATCCGCCAATCGAACCAGGTTTACGTGATGGGTCACAAAAATGCCGACCTCGACGCGATTGGCGCGGCGGTCGGTCTCGGCTGCCTTTGCCGCAAATGCGGCAAGCAGGTGAAGATCGTAGTGGACGAAGCGAACAACGTTGCCGCGTCGCTGATCCGCCGCATGAAGGAAACCGACGCCTACGCGGAGGCGTTTATCAGCGCGGAGGAAGCGATGCTGCTCTCCGATCCGCGCAGCCTTTTGATCGTTGTGGATACGAATCGCCCGGAGCAGGTGGAAAGCCGCGCGCTGTTGGAAACGATCCCGCGTGTTGTGCTGATCGACCATCACCGCATGGCTGCCGATTCGATTGACCAGGTGGTGCTGACGCTGCACGAGCCTTCGGTTTCCTCGGCATCGGAGCTTGTTACGGAGCTGCTGCAATACGCCGCCGATCCGCAGGACTTGATGCCGGAAGAGGCGCGCGCGCTTCTGGCAGGCATTGTGCTCGATACAAAGAATTTCGCCGTGCGGACGGGCTCGGGCACGTTTGAAGCAGCCGCGTTTTTGCGGCGGCTCGGCGCGGATCCCACGGAAGTGAAAAAACTCTTCCAGAGCGATCTTGCAACCACGATCTCGCGCTACCGCATCATTCAGCACGCCAAGCAGTACGCGCACGGCATCGCCATTTCCGCGCTGGACTACACAACCAGCCGCGCCACCGCCGGTCAGGCTGCGGATGAGCTGCTGAACATCGAGGGCATCACGGCTTCGTTCGTCCTCTACCCGGACGGCGACAAGGTGATCATATCGGCGCGGTCGCTCGGCGAAGCGAACGTGCAGATGATTTTAGAGCCGCTCGGCGGCGGCGGCAACGCCGCAACAGCCGGCGCGCAGATCACAGGCAAAACCGTGCACGGCGCACTGAAAGAACTGCAGGCCTCGATTGAGGCTTACTATCAACTGTAAAGGAGCGAAAAACAATGAAAGTGATTTTGACACAAGACGTCCGCGGCAAAGGCAAACGCGGGCAGATGATCGAAGTTTCCGATGGTTACGCGCGCAATTTTCTGCTGCCGCGCAAGCTTGCGCAGGAAGCGACCGCCGATAACATCAACACGATGCGCATGAACGACAAAGCAACGCAGGAGCGCCAGCAGAAAGAGCGCGAGCAGGCGGTTGCGATTGCAAACCGGATGCGCGAAATGACCGTTGTCGTCACCGCGAAGGGCGGCGGCGCAGGCAGGCTGTTCGGCTCCGTTACAAGCGCGGAAATCGCCGAGGCGCTGAGCGAGCAGCAGAAGATCGACCTAGATAAGCGCAAGATCGTGCTTGATGAGCCGATCAAGATTGCCGGCACTTACAAAGTCCGCTGCAAGCTCGGCTATGAAGTCACGGGCGAGCTGACCGTGGAGGTCAAAGAGGGCTAAACAAACATTAAGGGAGGAAAATCCCATGGATGAGCTGACTGCGCGCCAAATGCCGCAGGCACTGGAAGCGGAGCAATCCGTGATCGGCGCGATGCTGATTGACAACCGCTGCGTCGCGGACGTTGTTGCCGTTTTGACGCCGGGCGATTTCTATTTGAAACAGAATCGGGATATCTATGAAACGATGTTCCTGATGTTCAGCACAGGGCAGCCGATTGACGCGGTTACCGTGCTGAACAAGATGAAAGAACAGGGCCTTGCCGATGAGCGCACGGGCGACTATCTCGTTCAGCTGATGGACGTTACACCCACGAGCGCCTACGCCGTGCAGTACGCCGGGATCGTGCATGAAAAGGCGCTGCTGCGCGCGCTTGCGGAAGCTGCGGACGATATCTCCAACACCGTTTATGACGGCGTTGGCACCACGGACGAGATCCTGGAGCTTGCGGAAAAGAAAATCTATTCCATCCGCAAGGGTGAAACCGGCGATTCGCTGCAAAAAATCGGCACGGTCATCGTGGACGTTTACGACCGTCTGATCGAGCTTTCCACGTCCGACCAGGCGTTCCCCGGTCTTTCCACCGGACTGACCGATCTCGACCGCAAGATTCACGGGCTGAACAAGTCCAATCTGATTCTGATCGCGGCGCGGCCGGCGATGGGCAAAACGTCGCTTGCGCTGAACATCGCGGTAAACGTTGCGAAAAAATACGATAAGACGATTGCGATTTTCTCGCTGGAAATGTCCAGAGAGGAGCTTGTTACGCGCTTGATTTCCGGAGAGAGCTTCGTGAACAACGACAAGCTGACCACCGGCAAGCTCTCCCCGGAGGACTGGAAGCGCATCGGCATGGCAACCTCCGCCCTCGCGACGACCGATATCCGCATCGACAGCAACTCCTCCATCACCGTTGCGGAGATCAGCGCAAAATGCCGCAGGCTGGACAATCTCGGTCTCGTCATCATCGACTACTTACAGCTCATGTCCGGCTCCGGCTACGGATCGAACCGCGGCGACAACCGCGTGAACATCGTTTCCGATATTTCCCGATCGCTGAAGGTTCTCGCAAAGGATCTGGACGTTCCCGTAATCTGCCTGAGCCAGCTCAACCGCGGCAGCGAAAGCCGAACGGACAAGCGCCCGATGCTTTCGGACTTGCGCGAATCCGGCTCGATCGAGCAGGACGCCGACTGCGTTCTGATGCTCTACCGCGATGATTACTACAATGAGAATTCCGAGGAAAAGAACGTTGCGGAATGCATCGTTGCCAAAAACCGCCACGGCGAAGGCGGCACGGTGAAGCTGCAATGGATTCCGGAATATACAACCTTCTCCAACCGGGAATGGAAGCATGAGGAATAAGCTGCTGCGCCATCTGCGCGAATCGGCGATGCTTTCGCCGGGCGATACCGTAACCTGTGCGCTATCCGGCGGCGCGGACAGCGTTTGCATGACGCACGCGCTTGCATCGCTGCAGAAACCGCTCGGCATCACCGTGCGCGCCTGCCACTTTAACCACCGCCTGCGCGGCGCGGAATCGGACGGCGACGAGCGGTTTTGCCGCGCGCTGTGCGAGCAGCTTGCAATCGAGCTGACCGTTGGCGGCGCGGACGTTGCCGCCTATGCCAAAGCGCACGGCGAGAGCATCGAGGAAGCCGCGCGGCACTGCCGCTATGCGTTTTTCGAGACGCAGGAGGGTTTGATCGCAACGGCGCATAATGCCGATGATCAGCTTGAAACCGTGCTGCTCAATCTCATCCGCGGAACGGGACTGAAAGGGCTCTGCGGCATTCCGCCGGTACGCGGGCGGCTGATCCGCCCGATGCTGCCGTTTTCCAGAGCGGAGATTTCAGACTATCTCGCGGAAAACGATCTTTCTTACCGCGAGGATTCCACGAACGCATCCGGCGATTACCTTCGAAACCGCCTGCGCCACGGCGTTGTGCCGCTGCTGAAGGCGGAAAATCCGGCGCTGCTTTCCGGCGTTGCGCATCTGACCGATACGCTGCGGGCGGATGAAGCGCTGCTGGAAGAAGCGGCGCAAAAAGCGCTCGTCCCCTGCGCAAGCGGCTATGCGGTCGCGCCGCTGAAGGCTGCGCCGGAGCCGATCCGCAGGCGCGCGATCCGAATGCTTTTGCGGTCCGTTCCGAAAATGACCGCCGCGCACGTTGAAAGCGTGGAAGCGCTGCTTTTCTCAAGCGATCCCTCCGCAAACGCCGACCTGCCCGACGGACTTCGCGCAAGACGCGAATACGATTTGCTGATCCTTGACAGCGCGGAAGGCGGATCGTTTTCCCCGGTTACGCTCCCCTGCCCCGGCGAGGTGACGATTGCCGAAACCGGCGCGGTCGTGCGCTGCGGAGAAGACGGCGACGGGCTGAAGCTCCCGAGGCGGCTGCTTGACGGCGAAATCACCGTCCGTCCGCGAAAATCGGGCGACAGCATCCGCCTGAACGCCGGCACGCAGACGCTCAAAAAACTGATGATCGACCGGAAAATCCCCGCGCTTCGGCGCGGCACGATCCCGGTTTTTGAAAAAGACGGCAAGGTGCTTGCCGTTTGGGGCATCGGCGAAGACCTGAACCATCTGCCAAGCCCCGGCGAACCCACTTTTACGATAACTGTTACAGAGAAAGAGGCGTCCCTATGATCCATGAAACCGACATGAGCCGCGATATTGAGCGCATTTTGCTGACGGAGGACGAGCTATTAAAGCGCATTGATGAAGTTGCCACCGTTCTCACCGAGGATTACCGCGGAAAAGACCCGATCGTTGTTGGCATTCTGAAAGGGGCGATCCCCTTCTATGCGGCGATGTCCTGCCGCATCGATACACCGATCCAGGAGGACTTTATGTGCGTTTCCTCCTACGGCAGCGGTACGACCACCTCCGGCGAAGTGAAGATCCGCAAGGACCTCGATACGGATATCCGCGGCCGCCACGTGCTGATTTTAGAAGACATTCTCGATTCCGGCTTAACGCTGAAGCTGCTGCGCAAGCTGCTGCTGGAGCGCGGCGCGGAATCCGTAAAAATCTGCACGCTGCTGGATAAGCCCTCCGGCAGAAAGGTGGAGATCGCGCCGGACTACACCTGCTTCACGATCCCCGGCGGCTTTGTAGTGGGCTTCGGGCTGGACTACGCCGAGCATTACCGCAACCTCCCCTACATTGGCATTCTCAAACAGGAAGTATACAGCGCATGATCCGGCGCGTCATCGCCGCCTGTGCAGCGGCAATATCGCTGTGCAGCGCGGCGTTTGCCTATTCAGGGACGATTGCGGAGCAGGTGGAGCAGTTCCGCGCGGAGCACGGCTTGACCGAATCGAATTTTGCCGTAAGCTATTACGATCCCGTGTCCGGCGAAAGCTATGCTTACAACGAAGAAACGATGCTCGTTGCCGCAAGCACGTTCAAGCTGCCGCTGAATCTCTATTACTGTGAGCTGGAACAGGCCGGTGAGATCGCTCCGGACGCTTACATCCCCAATTCCGGCACAACGCTTGCAAACTGCCATCGGATGAGCCTTGTGGATTCCAACAACGAGGTTTCGATTGCCATGCTCTACAATCTCGGCAATTTCCGAACGTATAAGGAGAAAATGCGCAAGTATTTTACGATGACGGACGACGAGATCGACGGCAAATACTGGAGCAACAATTATTACTGCACACGCATGATGATGGATACGCTGCGCTATCTCTACGAAAACGAAGCCGAATTCCCGGAGATGCTCGGCTATCTCAAGCAGGCGTGTCCCGATCATTATTTCAAGAAATACTTAGATTGCGAGATCGCCCACAAATACGGAAGCTTTGAGGGCGCGGAAAACGACGTTGGCATCATCTACGGCGAAAACCCGTTTTTGCTGGCGGTTTATACGCAGGACCGCGGCGAAAACGTCTCCGCCGAATGCGCCGTGCTCTTCAAAGACTACACCGATTCGCAGGCGCTTGCGCGCCTTGATGCTGAAGCGGCTGCCGCCGTTCCCACGCCCGTAACGGTCGCGCTCGACGCGCCCGAACCGCCGCCCGAACCGCAAGCGGAGGAAACGGCGTTTGAATGGTGGATGCTGCCGATCACGATTGCCGTGTTTCTGCTCGGCAGCGGACTGGTGCTGCTGATTTTGCGAATACAAAAAAAGAACCGTTCTGTTTGAGCATCAAACAGAACGGTTCTTTTCAGATTTGTTTCAGCTTCGGGCGGTACAGACCGCCATAGAGCAGCATCGCCGCGAGGATCCAGAACGTTGCGAGCATATACGGCTCTTCGAAGATGTTTTCAAAATAGCAATGCACCATCGTTCCGCAAAGCCCTGCAAAGATGCCGGCGCTCATGGCATAGAAGCCGTCCGCCTTCGTTCGGAAGCTGCGGTAGAGGCTGCGCAGACCGTTTACGATCAGTCCCATCAGCATCGCAAGATACGAAAACAGCCCAACGTAGCCCGTTTCCGTCAGCGTTTTCATATAGTAGTTATCCATATAGAAATAGCTGAGATAGGACCTGTGGATCTGGTTCTGCATCGCAACCGCGCCGCCGAACTGGCCGAAGCCCATACCGAACAGCGGCGAGCCGAAGTTTTGCAGATACTCCATGCCGAGCCGCCAGCGGCTGTCACGGCCGCCGTTCGAATTTGCCTTCGTGAAATCCTCGGTAAAGAGGAAGCCGATGCGGCTTGCAACAAACGGCAGCGCAAGCGACGCAACGCCGGCAACCGCCATGAGCAGCAGCAGCCGCCCATCGACCAGCAGCGCAAAAACGAGGATCGCAACCGCCATCGCTACCCAGCCGCCGCGCGACATGGTGAACAGGCACGATATACACATCAGTACGGCAAGTCCCCAGCCGAGCACTTTATACTGCCAGCCCTTTTTGGAATAGGCGAGTCCCGCCGCCATGGGCGCGAACATCACCATATAGCAAGCCATGATATTGGGGCTTCCGAAAATGGAGAACACGCGCGTGCGCACGGACTGCTCCGCCTGCGCAACCCAGTGGGCAGGGATCGGAACGGCAATAATATACTGGTAAACGCCGTGCAGCGCGATCACGCCTGCAAGCGCGAGCATCGCATAATACATTCTGCGGTAGTCCCCATCGCCGCGCAGCAGGCGCGAAACGAGGAAGAACCAAAGCAGATACTGGCACACCGCGCGATAGCCGGAAACGGCAATATCCATTCTCGGGCTGATCAGCAGCATCAGCGCAAGGCAGATCAACATGAACGCGCCGACAAAAATATCCAGTGTCGTCGTGCGCGAGGGCTCCGCCTTTTTCACGCCTGTACGCTGCCAGAGCGCAAAGAAAAGCGCGGCGATCAGCAGCAGCTCATCCCAAACGGACGATATAAGCGGCAGCGGCAAAACGTCGCGCAGCGCCCAGTCAATGCCGGAATAGAGCGCGAGCACCGTAAGCAAAATGCCCGTAACGCCGCCGGAGGCGAGCCAGCCGAGCGATTTGCTCGCGGCGGTCACGCGAACGAGCCACGAAACCACGCGCCCGGGTACGCTCTGCAAAACGCAGGCGCGAACGCCCTCCCATCCGGCAAGGCGGCTTTTTGCGCCCTGCAGTATCCGCTCGAAAAAGCTCTCATGCAGCGCCGGAGCGTCGCTCTCTCCGGCGGCACGAAATACGCTTCTTATATACGACGTTTTCCATGCGCCGCAAAGCACGCTGCCGGAGGGCAGCCGCCCGAACCATGCGCTGATCGCCTGCAGCAGCCGCCAGAGGAGGCTGGTTTGCAGCAGATCGATCATTCCGCGCCCTCCAAGCTGATTACGATGGCGTTCAGCTCCAGATTCACGGTTTTCAGAATATGCGCCTTACCGATGCGCACCTCCTGCGTGCCGACCTGGTAGGCTTCGTCCACGTAAGGCGCTTCGCCCTTGACCGTAATGACCAGATCGCAGAAATCAGGCGATTCGGCATGCTGCAGAGTGCCGGAGGCGTCAACGTAGCTTTCATAATACGGCCGCTCCTCCACCGCCGTAATGAAGCAGCCTTCCACAAGCTCGCCGCCTGCCATAAGCTGCTTGCCCACTTCCTGCTTGGCGTTTTCCGCCGCGTCACGATACACCATGCGGCAGACGACCGAATACTCCATCGGGCGATTGAGCGATGCGCTGTAATGCTTCAACTCCGTATCACGGCCGGTGTACTTCACGACCGCGACGACCGCGATCGCGGCGATCAGCAAAATCACCAGCAGATCGATCAGATTGAGCTTGCCGAACAGACGGCCTTTTTCATCAATTATTTTCATAGTGACCTCCAAATCAGGGTTTTTCTTATCATATCGCATTTTGCCCCGCGTTACAAGCAAAAAAATCCGCTTGCCGAGCAAGCGGATTTTTTCGTTTTATACGGGCTCGCACTCATCGTCCGCATAGTCATCGTATTCGGACGGGTCGCTCTTTGCGCCGCACAGCGCGTCTTTGATCTGCTCAAAGTAGCCGGTCGCAACGCAGACTGCGCCGAAAATGAGCAGCAGCGCGCCACCGATTTTCAGCAGCGTTTTCATAAACTTCATCGGATCGTCCTCCTTTGATAGCTTCATTATATCAGATCCGCCGCCGGATTGCAACTGACTTCCCCCGTCTGCACGGATACGTCTCCCGTTTCGGTTTCGATGATAAGCGCGCCGTTATCGGCAACTGTTTTTGCGATGCCGCTCACGCCGCTTGCCGAAACCATTTGTCCGATCGTTGCGCAGTCCGCGCGGTAGCGATCCATCCACGCTTTTTGCGCGGAAACCGCCGTTTCGCAGGCGCGCGCCATATGCGACGCGATTGCGCGCGCAAGCGGCTCTTTTTCGCAAGCCGCTCCGACCTCCGCGAGGCTTACGGCAATTTTTCGCAGCTCCTCCGGCAGGTCGCTTCTCGCAACGTTTACGCCGATTCCGGCAATCAGCGCATCTCCGGAGATCTCAACGAGGATTCCGGCAAGCTTGCGCCCTTCCAGCAGCAGATCGTTCACCCATTTGCACTTTGGACGGATTCCTGCAACCTCCTCAATCGCATCGCAGGCGGCAACCGCCAGCACTGGCGTTAAATGCAGCAGCTTCGGCAGCGGATCGCGCGGCCGCAGTATAACGGAAAGATAGATGCCGCCCTTGGGCGAAGCGAACGTCCGCCCCCGTCTGCCGCGGCCTGCCGTCTGCGCGTAAGCAAGCACCGCGCCGCCGTGCGCCGCGCCCTCCTGCGCAAGCTTTTTCGCAAGGTCATTCGTGGACGTGACCTGCGGATAGATCAGAAATTCCGGCTTACGCATGCTTTTCAAACCGTTCGCCGCAGTTCGGGCAGCGGATGGCAACGTGCCCCTTGCCGCGCGGAACGCGCACACGCTGACGGCATTTCGGGCAGCGGAAATACCGATGCTGCCGATCGCGCAGCGGATCGAGCAGATGGCAGAACCACGCGTTTTCCTGCCGGCGCTTCGCAAGATCACGCGAGTAGGTGCGGAAAAGCGTATAGGCAAGCGCAAGCGCGGAGAGGAACGACAGCGGCGCGAAGAGATACCGACCCAAAATGAGCAAAACGAGGCTCAGTCCGAGCGTTGCCGCCGCGAGGCGATCCATGCCGTTTCTGCCATAGAAAAAGCGGCTGAGCGCATTTGAGAGCTTCTGAAACATCCAATCGCATCCTTTCATTTCTCTCCCATTATAGCCGCTTCGGGAACAAATCACAAGGCGAACTGCGCAAGATTCACAATTTGTTTACCCGTTCGCGCGGAAAACCGTTGTATAGACGGCAAAAAGATGATATAATGGACGCAAAAAGAAAAATGAATAATGGAAGTGTGTTTTTGTGAAGTATGGCATTTGGAACGTAGGGGGTTTTGACGCTGCGCAGCAGCAATCGCTCTGCCAGGCAGGCTATTCGCCGCTGACAGCGGCTGTGCTATGCAGCCGCGGCTGCGCAACGCCCGATCAGGCGCGCGCTTATCTCGCCCGCGATACCGCGCCGGAAGATCCGCTGAAAATGCGGGATATGGACAAGGCTGCCGCGCGCGTGCGGCAGGCGTTGGAGCGCGGCGAAAAGATCGCGGTCTTCGGCGACTACGACGTAGACGGCATTACGGCAACCTGCCTTTTAACGGAATTTCTGCGCGGTCTCGGCGGCGATATTACGCCGTATATCCCCGGGCGCATCGAAGAGGGCTACGGTCTGAACGAAATGGCGCTGACGGGGCTTGCGCAGCAGGGCATCAAGCTCGTTATAACGGTTGACTGCGGCATTACGGCGAACGAAGAAGCGCTGCTCTGCCGCAAGCTCGGCATGGACCTTGTGATTACCGATCACCACGAATGCAAGGACGATCTGCCCGAGGCGGTCGCGGTTGTGGATCCGCATCGGAAGGACTGCCCCTACCCCAACGAGCAGCTTGCGGGCGTTGGCGTTGCGCTGAAGCTCGCCTGCGCCCTTTCGGGCGACTGCGAAGGCACGCTTGAAAAATGCTGCGATCTCGTTTGCCTCGGCACGGTAGCGGACGTGATGCTTCTGCGCGGCGAAAACCGCACGTTCGTTTCGCGCGGGCTTGAAAAGATGACCGAATCGCCGCGCGTAGGCATCCGCGCGCTGATGGAGGAATGCGGCTGCGAAGGGCAGAGCGTTACGGCATCGCTGATCGGCTACACGCTTGCGCCGCGGATCAACGCCGCAGGGCGCATGGGCGAAGTGGACGTGGCGGTTGAGCTGTTTTTAACGCAGGATGAAGAGCGCGCAGCGCAGCTTGCGCAGCGTCTTTGCCGCATGAACCGCCAGCGTCAGAGCGTTGAAACAGAGATTTACAACGACGCGATCGCGCGGATTGACCGCTTTGAGCCGCAGCAGGACGTGATCGTGCTTGCGGGTGAGGACTGGCATCAGGGCGTTGTTGGGATCGTTGCATCGCGGCTTGCGGAGGAATTCCGCTGCCCGACGTTTTTGATCTGCATGGACGGCGATAAGGGAAAAGCCTCCTCCCGCTCCTATGGCGGCTTCAACCTGTTCGGCGCGTTGGAGCGCTTCTCCGGGCTTTTAGAGAGCTTCGGCGGGCATGAGCTTGCCGCCGGCTTTACAATCCGCAGAGAAAACATTGACGCTTTCCGCGAGGAAATGCGCAAGGCAGTGAGAGAATTTCGCGCAACCGGCGAATACCGCCAGGCGCTTGAGATCGACTGCGAGGTGCAGCCGCAGCTGCTGACCGTCGCGAACGTTGCCGCGCTGGAGGAAATGGAGCCTTGCGGCGCGGGCTGTCCGCGGCCGGTTTTCTGTATGCGCGATCTGACGGTTGAGCAGCTCAGCGCAGTCGGCGGCGGAAAGCACTTGCGCCTGCGGCTGCGCAAAGGCAGCGCGGTCTGCAACGCGATCTTCTTCTCTACAACCGCAACCGATGCCGACGTTGCTTTAGGCGACACGATCGAGGCGGCGTTTCAGGCGCAGATCAACGATTTTCGCGGCAGCCGCACCGTGCAGCTCAATCTGGTAGACGTGCGCCAGAACGAAGCGCACCGCCGCCAGGCGGAAGACGCTGCCGCGCGGTACAACGCGATCACCGCGATGCAGCCGCTGGACAGCGAAACGGTGGAACTTGCGCGGCCGCAGCGGCGCGATTTCGTAGCGCTTTGGAACTATCTGACCGCCTGCGCGGATGACCACGTTTTGGAAGATACGCTTGAGGGGCTCGCGCGCAAATCGGCGCGCGCGGTAAACGCACCCTGCAATCTGCTGCGCACGCGCATCTGCGTTGACGTTATGGAAGAAATGGGACTGATCTCCGTTTCAAAGGGCGTAAAAACCCTGCGCATCACGCTGACGCCGCCGAAGCAGAAGGTTGATCTGGAAAGCAGCCGCATTCTTTCCTGGCTGCTGCCGAGTGACACAGGTGAATGATATGCAAGACGAACTCTTTGACACAATGATGCGGACGATCCGCCGCTACGCGCCGTATGCCGATGAAACGCAGATCCGCAAGGCGTATGCGTTCGCGCAAAAACGGCACGAAAAGCAGAAGCGCAAAAGCGGAGAGCCGTATATAATCCACCCCGTTGCCGTTGCGGAGATCGTTGCGGAAATGGGTCTGGATACCGACGCGATCACAAGCGCGCTGCTGCACGACTGCCTGGAAGATACCGCAACGAGCTACAGCGAGCTTGCAAGCGAATTCGGCGATACGGTTGCATCGCTCGTTGAGGGCGTTACAAAGCTGACGCGCGTAGAATACGCATCGCTCGAGGAACAGCAGATGGAAAACCTGCGCAAGATGTTCCTTGCGATGTCGCGCGATATCCGCGTGATCCTGATTAAAATTGCCGACCGGCTGCACAATATGCGCACGATGCAGTATCAAACGCCGGAAAAGCAGATTTCCAAATCCATGGAAACGATGGAAATCTATGCACCGCTTGCGCATCGGCTCGGCATGCAGAAGATCAAATGGGAGCTGGAGGACTACTCGCTCCAGTATCTCGATCCGGAAAACTACAAGAAGATTATCGACTATCTGGAAGCGCACAAGGAAACCGACGAGGCATTTATGCGCGAGGTGCAGCAGACGTTGGAAAACCGCCTGCAGAGCGTTGGCATCAAGAGCACGATCTACGGGCGCATCAAGCACGTTTATTCGATCTACCGCAAAATGCAGGTGCAGGGCAAGGACATTGACGAGCTTTACGATCTCTACGCCTTCCGCGTTCTGGTTGACACGATCCCCGATTGCTACAACGTGCTCGGTCACATCCACGACCTTTACAATCTTGTGCCGGGGCGGTTCAAGGACTACATCTCCACCCCGAAGCCGAATATGTATCAGTCGCTGCACACAACCGTGATCGGGCGGCAGGGCATCCCGTTTGAGGTGCAGATCCGCACATGGGATATGCATCAGACCGCCGAATACGGCGTTGCCGCGCACTGGAAATACAAAGAGGGCATCCGCACCAACGGCGACGAGCAGCAGTTTGAATGGATCCGCCGCCTGCTGGAAACCCAGCAGGACACTGAAGCGGAGGATTACATTCACTCGCTGAAGGTGGATATGTTCGACGATGAGGTGTTCGTTTTCACGCCGCGCGGCAAGGTGATCTCCCTGCCCTCCGGCTCAACGCCGATTGACTTTGCCTACGCGATTCACAGCGCAGTCGGCAATTCGATGGTGGGCGCAAAGGTGAATAACCGCATCGCCGGCTACGATCTGCCGCTGCACAACGGCGACATCGTTGAGATCCTCACGTCGAAAAGCGCGAAAGGTCCCAGCCGCGACTGGCTGAGCATCTGCAAGAGCAACCAGGCGCGCACGAAGATCAAGCAGTGGTTTAAGAAAGAACGCCGCGAGGAGAACGTTGCGCGCGGCAAGGTCAGCTTCGAGGCGGAGCTGCATCGGCTCGGCTACGATCCGAGCATCATGCAGGGCGACGAGCTGCGCAACGCCGTTTTAACGAAGCTCTCTTTTGAAACGCTGGACGATCTCTATGCCGCGATCGGTTACGGCGGATTGACCTCCTTTAAGGCGGTTTCGCGCATCAAGGACGAACTCACGCGCGCCGACCGCGCGCATACGAAATCCAGCGCGGAGCAGCTCCCGTTCCATCTGCCCGACCAAACCACGCAAAAGGGCGCGGTTTTCGCCGATTCCGGCGTAATCGTGGAGGATATTCCCTCCTGCATGGTCAAATTCGCGCGCTGCTGCACGCCCGTCCCCGGCGACGATATCGTAGGCTTTATCACGAAGGGCTACGGCGTGAGCGTACACCGGCGCGATTGCCCGAACGCCGCAGGCGCGGAAGATCCGGCGCAGGCAGGCAGATGGGTGCACGTTGAATGGGCGCCGAGCGGCATTGAGAGCTTCTCAACGAGCTTGGAGATCGCATCGAGCGACCGCGCAGGACTCTTCCTCGATATCGCAACGATCATGACGTCGCTGAAAATCCGCGTTTCGGAGATGTCCTCGCGCACGCTGCCCGAGGGCAAGGCGGTTACGCTGATGACGTTTCAGGTGCATTCGCGCGACGAGCTTGACACCGTTTTGGCGCGCGTTCGCGCGGTGCCGGGCGTGACGGATATTAAGCGAGGCAGAGCATGAGAGCGGTTGTTACGCGCGTAAAAAGCGCATCGGTTACGATTGACGGAAAAAAGCAGGGCGAAATCGGGCAGGGCTTTTTGATCCTGCTCGGCGTTGCGCCCGATGATACGCCGGCGATTTGCGAAAAGCTGGCGGATAAGATCCTCGCGCTGCGCGTTTTTGAGGACGACATCGGAAAAATGAACCGCAGCATCAGCGACGCGCACGGCAGCGTTCTCGTTGTGAGCCAATTCACGCTCTTTGCCGATACGTCCCACGGACGGCGGCCGAGCTTCTTCGGCGCGGCTGCGCCGGATAAAGCAAACGCGCTTTACGAACAGTTCCTGCGCGAATGCGAAGCGCGCGGTTTTCCGCCGCAGCACGGCATTTTCGGCGCGGATATGCAGGTAACCTCGCAAAACGACGGGCCTGTTACGCTGATACTGGATACGAAGGAATGGAACTCCAATGCAAATTGATCGTTTCGTGCTCGGAGAGCTTGGAACAAACTGCTATATCGTAGAAGGCAAAGACAAGCACGCCGTTGTGATCGATCCTGCCGCAAAGGGCGATCAGATCGCAACGTTTTTGCGCGAGCGCAAGCTCACACTGGACGCAATCTTTCTGACGCACGCGCATTTTGACCACATGGGCGGCTTGAAAGCGCTCGCAGACGCAACCGGCGCGCCGGTGTATCTCGACACGGCGGACGATCCGATCCTGCCGCAGATGGCGCACGGCAGAATGACGCAAACGCATCTGCCCTACGGCGACGAAGTGACTGCCGCCGGACTGACGTTCCGCGTTCTGCATACGCCCGGTCATTCGCCCGGCTCGGTTTGCCTGCTGGCGGAAGATACGCTCTTTACCGGCGATACGCTCTTTGCCGGAACGTGCGGCAGGATCGATCTGCCGGGCGGCAACTGGCGCGAGATGCGCCGGTCCATGGCATATCTCCGCGATCTGCAAGGCAGCTATGACGTTCTGCCGGGCCACGGCGACCCGACAACGCTGGAGACCGAGCGGCTGACAAACCCGTTTTTACGGAGCGAACACGCATGAATTTATATCTGATCGGACACGATGACCGCTACGCCGTTGAGCAGCTGCAAATGCAGCTGTTTCCGGACGAGCCGACGCGGTTTTGCGAAAGTCCGTTTTCCGGCGACGGCGCGATTTCCGCGCTGCACCGCGGCAAAACGTGGCTGACCGCCACCGCCGTGCTCAAGCGCGGCGGCAAAACCGTCCGCGCGATGCGGCGGCTGAAAGCGGAAAACGAAACCGTCCGCCTGCGGCGGCGCATTTTGCAGCAGGCATATTATCTGGCGGCGATTCAGCTTCGTCCGGCGCCCCCCTGGGGCGCGCTGGCAGGCGTTCGCCCGACAAAGCTGACAACGCAGCTGCTGCAAAGCGGCAAAACCGAACGCGACTGCGACAGGATGCTGAAGGACGTATATTTCGTCAGTCCGGCGCGGCGAAAGCTCTGCATTGACGCATCGCGCTGCAGCGCGGAGGCGGCGAAGCTGCTTCGGGAAAAAGACCTTTCGCTCTATATCGGCATCCCCTTCTGCCCAACGCGCTGCGCATACTGCTCGTTTGTAAGCCAGTCGGTGGAACAATTCGGGAAGTTTTTGCAGCCGTATCTGGACGCGCTGCTTTTGGAGATCGCGGAAACAGGGCGGCTGCTGAAGCAGTCCGGCTGCGCCGTGCGCACGCTCTATATCGGCGGCGGAACGCCAACAACGTTCTCCTCCGCGCAGATGGCGCAGCTGCTCGGCGCAATCGGGGAGCATATCGATCTCTCCGAATGCTTAGAATACACCGTAGAAGGCGGCAGACCGGACACGCTCGACGCGGAAAAGCTCCGCACGATTGCAAATTTTGGCGTCGGCCGCATGAGCATCAATCCGCAGACGATGGCGGACAGCGTTCTGCAAACAGTCGGCAGACGCCACACGGCGGCGCAGACAATCGAAGCCTACCGCCTCGCGCGCGACGCCGGCTTTGACGCGATCAACATGGATCTGATTGCCGGACTGCCCGGCGACAATCCGGCGCAGTTTCTCCGTTCGCTCGATCAGGTGATCGGCCTTACGCCGGAGAATATAACCGTTCACACGCTTGCGCGAAAGCGCAGCGCGGCGCTTTTCGGCGCAAAGACGCTTCCCTGCGGCACGGAGGTTGCCGAGATGCTGGACGGCGCGGAGGCGCGGCTGCGCGAAAACGGCTACAAGCCCTATTATCTCTACCGGCAAAAATACACCTCCGGCGGATTTGAAAACGTCGGCTGGTGCAAATCCGGCAAGGAAGGGCTATATAATATCTACATGATGGAAGAGCTGCATACGATCCTTGCGCTGGGCGGCGGCGGCATGAACAAGGTCAACTTGGCGCAGGACGATCTCGCGCGGTTCCACAATCCGAAATTCCCACAGGACTATATTGCGCATATCTCCGACGTTTTGGAGAAAAAACGGCAAATTTTTGCGCTGCTTTAAGGAGGCGTTTCCCATAGACACGCTTTTTACCCACGTTTCCTGCGTGACGATGGACGAAAGCATGGCGGTTCTGACCGATGCGTTCGTTGGGATCACGGACGGAAAAATCACACACCTCAGCAAAATCGCGCCGCCGGAGGACGACCTGCCCAAAAAGATCATTGACGGCACCGGCATGGTGATGATGCCGGGGCTTATAAACTGCTGTACGCGGCTGGGCGCATCGCTGCTCGGCGGCATCGCGGACGACCGCGCCGCAGAGCAGGCGCTGGTTTTCCCGCGCGAAGAGCGGCTTGACGCGCGCGCCGTAAAGGCGGCGGCGCTGCTCTCGATCGCGCAGTGCTTCCGCTTCGGCGTTACAAGCGTAACGGACGAATACTACTATGCGCAAAGCACGGCGGAAGCCGCTTTTGAAAGCGGCATCAAGATCAATCTTGCACCTTTGACTGCGCGCTACAGCGCAGAAGAACTGGACGAAAGAACCGATCCCGCCTGCATCGAGCTACGCACGCTGCATCAAAACTGGCACGGGCGCGACGGCGGACGGATCGCCGTTGAGGCGTCTGTCCGCGAGGACCGCTCCACGCCGGAGCTTTGGGAATACTGCGCGCGCTTTGCGGCGGAAGAGGGCATCGGCATGCAGGTTTGCCTTTCCGAAACGAAGGCTGCGCACGACGGCGCGGTGGAGCGCACGGGCTTGAGCCCTGCGGAGGTACTGGACTGCCACCACGTTTTCGGCGGCAGAACCACCGCCGCGCACTGCACGCATCTGACCGAATCGGATATGCGGCTGCTCGGAAAGCGCGGCGTTTCGGCGGTTTACTGCCCTGCAAGCGATTTCAAGCAAGCATCGGGACGCGCCGATCTTTTGCAGATGGTCAAAAGCGGCATGAACGTTGCGCTCGGAACGGACAGCACGCTTTCCGGCACGAATCTCGATCTGTTCACGCAGATGCGCCTTGCCGCGCTTGAAGGCAAGCTGCAGCAGGGCGATCCTGCCGCCATGCCGGCGCAGGCGGCGCTGATGCTGGCAACGGTATGCGGCGCGAGAGCGCAGGGGCGCGAAAAGGAATGCGGTATGCTGAAAATCGGCATGGACGCAGATCTCTGCCTGCTCGATTTCACGCAGGTGCATCTGATTCCCTGCCATGATCTGATGCAGCAGCTCGTATACCGCGCATCGGGCAATGACGTTGTATTGACGATGGTACGCGGCAAAACCGTTTATTCCGCCGGAACGTATCCGACGATCGACTTGCCGAAGGTGCTTTCGGAGCTGACGGAGTACGCCGTTCCGAAGGTCTTTGGCGAAAAGGAGGACCCCTCTTGAGCGAACAACCCATGAAAAAGCAGAGCTTTCTGCACGGCGCGGCAATCCTTGCCGCCGCAACGCTGATTGTAAAGCTGATCGGCGCGGTCTACAAGATTCCGCTCGGCAACATAATCGGCGACGCCGGATACGGCTATTTCACAACCGCTTACGATATTTATTCCGTTCTGCTGATGATTTCAACGACCGGTCGGCCCGTTGCGATGAGCCGCATGATCTCCGAATCGCGCGCGCTCGGCAATACGGCGCAGATCCGCCAGATCTTCCGAACGGCGCTGAACGTTTTCCTTGTGATCGGCATCGCGGGCTCTGCCGGCATGCTGCTGCTGTGCGCGCAGCTTTCGCGCCTTGCAACAACGTTCGATACCTCCTGGGCAGCAATCGCCTGCCTTGCGCCGTCCGTTCTGCTGATCTGCCTGATCTCAGCGTTCCGCGGCTTCTTCCAGGGGCAGAGCAATATGACGCCGACATCCGTAAGCCAGATACTGGAGGCGATCTGCAAGCTTGTGATCGGTCTCGGCGCGGCTTGGGGCATCATGCAGCTTACGAAAAACGCCGATCTCTCCTCCCTCAGCCAAACGCTTGGGCTGACGGTTGACCCCGTTGTCCTCTCGGCAGGCGGCGCGATTCTGGGCGTTACGATCGGCTGCGTTGTTTCGGCAGTCTATCTCGGCATGCAGTACCGCAAGGCGGTGCGCGGCGAAAACTTCCGCGCAGGCGAAGTAAAGTCCGGACGGACAACGCTTTATGAGCTGCTTGCCATTGCCGTTCCGATCACGCTCGGCTCGGCAGGCCTGCAGATCATCAATCTTGTAGATACGATGGTTTTCATGCGGCAGCTTACCGGCGCGGCAGGCCTTGCGCAGACGGCTGCGGAAAACGCGAAGGGCATCTACAACTTCTGCCAGACGATCTTCAACCTCCCCTGCGCGTTCATTCCGGCGATCACGATCAGCATCATTCCGGCGATCACCGAACATCTCACGCAGAAAAACAACCGCGGCGCAAAGCTGGTTGAGGATTCCTCGATCAAGCTGATGAGCCTGATTGCGCTGCCCTGCGCAGTTGGTCTTGCGGTGCTTTCCGGCCCGATTTTGCAGCTTCTGCGCGGCTACGAGGGCGCACAGCTCCTCACCGGCGCGCAAATCCTTTCGATCCTCGGCGTTTCGGTTGTTTTCAACAGCCTGGTGCTGATCTCCAACGCGATCATGCAGGCGCACGGTCACGTTACGCGCCCGGTTATCCATATGCTGATCGGCGGCGTTGTGAAGGTTGCCGTGAACTATTGGCTCGTCGGTATTCCGGAGGTGAACATCGTCGGCGCGGCAATCGGCACGCTTTGCTGCTATGCCGTGATCACGCTGCTGAACCTCATCGCGCTGGCGCGCATGAACGGCGATCACCGCATCAGTCCGGTCAAGGTGATGTTCAAGCCGCTGCTTGCCTCCGCGGCGATGGGCTTTGCCTCGTTCGGCGCTTATCGCCTGCTGCTTTTGGCAATTCCCTCGCAGAAAATCGCCTGCCTCGCGGCAGTTGCGGTCGGCGTTCTTGTTTACGCGGTTTTCGTGCTTTTGCTGAAAATTATCACTTACGAGGACTGCTTGCTCCTTCCGAAGGGCGAAAAAATCGCGAAAGTCCTTAAAATACGCTGATATTTCGAAAAAAACTCTTGCAGATACGATTGAAATATGGTAGATTTTATTCAGAAAGACCAATATCGCTTCGATGATCTTTGCAAACTTGTTGCATTTTTACGAAGCAAAGACGGATGCTCCTGGGATCAGGCGCAAACACATCAGTCCATCCGGCGCAACTTCCTTGAGGAAGCCTACGAAGCCTGCGAAGGACTCGACCGCGACGATCCCGAGATCATGCGCGAAGAATTCGGAGACGTGCTGCTGCAGGTTCTCTTTCATACGGATATCGAGCGCGAGCGCGGCAGATTCACGATTGACGACGTTTGCGACCGCATCTGTAAAAAGCTCGTTTATCGCCATCCGCACCTGTTCGGCGGCGAGGCTGAGGATTGGGAAGAGCTCAAGCGGCGCGAAAAGGGCGCGAAAACGCAATCCGACCTGATGGACGACGTTGCGCGCTCTCTGCCGGCGCTGATCCGCGCGGAGAAGCTGCACGAAAAGGCGGCGAAAGTCGATCAGCTTGCCGATGACGCGGCGCAGGCGCAGACGATCCGCCAATCGCTTGCGAAGCTGCTCGAAAAGGCGGACGATGAAGCGCTCGGCGATCTGCTGCTTGCGGCAGTCGGCATTGCCGCAAGGCGCGAAATGGATTCGGAAAGCGCGCTGCACAGCGCCTGCGAGCGGTATATCCGCCGCGTAAAAGACGCGGAAACAACGTGATCCCCCCGGTAACGGGAAAGAATAAATCAAATGAAAAGAGGAACAATTCATGAACAAGACTGAACTCATTGCGGAAGTCGCTAAGAAAGCTGAACTTTCCAAGAAGGACGCCGAGAAGGCTCTCAACGCTACCATCGAGGCAATTGGCGCTTCTCTGAAGAAGGGCGACAAGATCCAGCTCGTTGGCTTCGGCACTTTCGAGACCAAGAAGCGTCCGGCTCGCACCGCTCGCAACCCGCAGACCGGCAAGGAAATGAAGGTCGCTGCGAAGACCGTGCCCGTTTTCAAGGCAGGCAAGGCTCTGAAGGACAAAGTTGCAAAATAAGCAAACAACAGCATCCGGTGGGCTGATGCCCACCGGAATTTTTTAAGGTGAGAGAAGCCGTACCCCTCACCTTAAGGAGGTGCCAAATGCGGCTCGATAAATATTTGAAGGTTTCGCGGCTCATTAAGCGCCGCACCGTTGCGAACGAGGCTTGCGACAACGGCCGCGTCCTCGTAAACGACAAAATCGCAAGAGCGTCTTACGACGTAAAGGTCGGCGATCGGATCACGATTCAGTTCGGCCAGCGCACCGTGCGCGTGGAGGTTCTGGACGTTGCGGAGGCAGTCCGCAAAGACGACGCAGTCGGACTCTACAAGGAATTGGCGGATTAAAATGGATCATTTTGAGATTCACGCACCCTATCAGCCCATGGGCGATCAGATCCAGGCGATCGACACGCTTGTACAAGGCTTGGAAAAGGGACGGCACGAGCAGGTTTTGCTCGGTGTAACCGGCTCGGGCAAAACGTTTACGATGGCAAACGTCATCGCGCGGATGAACCGTCCGGCGCTGGTGCTTGCCCACAACAAGACGCTCGCGGCGCAGCTTTGCAGCGAGTTTCGGGAAATCTTTCCGGAAAACGCCGTTGAGTATTTTGTTTCTTACTACGATTATTATCAGCCGGAGGCGTATATCGCCCACACGGACACTTATATAGAAAAAGACGCATCGATCAACGATGAAATTGAGCGGCTGCGCCACTCGGCAACGTCCAGCCTGTTTGAGCGGCGGGACGTGATTGTTGTTGCCTCCGTGAGCTGTATCTACGGACTCGGCGACCCAATCGACTATAAAAACATGGTGCTCTCCCTGCGCGCGGGGCAGCAGCGCGACCGCGACGAGATGCTCAAAACGCTGACGTCCATCCGCTACGAGCGCAACGACGTGGACTTCAAGCGAAACACGTTCCGCGTGCGCGGCGACACGGTTGAGATCTACCCTGCCTACTGGGCAGGCAAGGCGATCCGCGTTGAGTTTTTCGGCGACGAGATCGACCGCATCAGCGAGATCAACGCCGTAACGGGCATGCCCACACGCGTACTCGATCACGTTGCGGTGTATCCGGCGAGCCACTACGTTGTATCTTCGGAAAAGATGAAGCAGGCGCTCGGCGAAATCGAGCGCGAGCTGGACGAGCGCGTTGCCTACTTCAAAGCGCACGATAAGCTTTTGGAGGCGCAGCGCATTTTGCAGCGCACGAACTACGATATGGAAATGATGCAGGAGCTTGGCTACTGCACCGGCATTGAGAACTATTCGCGCGTGATTTCCGGACGCGCGCCCGGAACGCCGCCGATGACGCTTTTGGACTACTTCCCGAAGGATTTCATCACATTCATCGACGAAAGCCACGTGACGCTGCCGCAGGTTCGCGCAATGTACAACGGCGACCGCAGCCGGAAGGACGCGCTTGTGGAATACGGCTTCCGCCTGCCCTCGGCTTACGACAACCGCCCGCTCAAATTCCCGGACTTTGAGCAGCGGCTCGGGCAGACGGTGTACGTTTCGGCAACGCCGGCGGATTATGAAAAGGAACATGCGGACGGCTGGATCGCCGAGCAGCTCATCCGCCCGACGGGACTGCTCGATCCGAAGGTGGAGGTGCGTCCGGTAGAGGGGCAGATCGACGATCTGATCGGCGAGATCAACGCGCGCGCGGAAAAGGATCAGCGCGTACTCGTTACAACGCTGACGAAGAAAATGGCGGAGGACCTCACGGAGTATCTCACAACGAACGGCATCCGCGTTCGCTATATGCATTCGGACATCGGCGCGATGGAGCGCATGGAGATCATCCGCGATCTGCGCATGGCAAAGTTCGACGTGCTGGTTGGCATCAACCTGCTGCGCGAAGGACTTGACCTTCCCGAGGTGAGCCTGATTGCGATCCTCGACGCGGACAAAGAGGGCTTCCTGCGCAGCGAAACGTCGCTGATTCAGACGATCGGACGCGCCGCGAGAAACGCGGAAGGCACGGTTATCCTCTACGCCGATTCCATCACGCCGGCGATGAAAAACGCCATGGACGAAACGGCGCGCCGCCGCGAGATTCAGGACGCTTACAACAAGGCGCACGGCATTGAGCCAAAGACGATCGTAAAGCCCGTACATGATCTGATCGAAATTTCCAGAGACGCCGCCGAGGTTACGAAGCACGGCGTAAAGATGACGAAGAAAGAGCGCGAAATCGCCATTGCGAAGTTGGAAAAGCAGATGAAACAGGCCGCAAAGATGATGGAATACGAATATGCCGCCGTTCTGCGCGATCAGATCGTGCAGCTGCGCGGCGAGGGGTAGACATGAGAAAAACACTGATTGCAGGACTGCCCGAGCTGGGGATCACCCTTACGGACGGGCAGATCGATACGCTCTGCCGCTACGGCGAGCAGATGCTGGAGAAAAACAAGGTGATGAATCTGACGGCGATCCGAGAGCCGGAGAGCGTTGCAACGCTGCACTTTCTCGATTCGCTCACGCTGCTGACCGCCGCAGATTTCTCCCAAAAAGCCGTGATTGACGTCGGCTGCGGCGCGGGACTTCCCGGCGTAGTGCTGAAAATTGCGGAGCCTTCGATCCGCATGACGCTGCTCGATTCGCTCGGCAAGCGCATGGCGTGGCTGCGCGAAACGCTGCCGAACCTCGGCGTAGATGCGCAGGTCGTTACGGCGCGCGCGGAGGATTACGCGCGCGATCACCGCGAAGCATTCGATTTTGCCGTATCGCGCGCGGTTGCGCGGCTGAACGTGCTTGCGGAGCTTTGCCTTCCGCTTGTAAAAGTGGGCGGCGCGTTTATCGCGATGAAGGGCGCGCAGGCGGACGCGGAAATCGCCGAAGCCGAACGCGCGATCCGAACGCTCGGCGGCAAGGTGGAAACCGTTTCCGCCTACGAGGTCGGCGGCGCGGCGCACTACGCCGTATTGATCCGAAAAACCGCGCCAACGCCGATCGCATACCCCAGAACCTTTGCAAAAATCAAACAAAAGCCGCTTTGAGTTCTCTCAATGCGGCTTTTTTTACAAAATGTTCATTCCTATTGAACAATTTGGCGATATAATGAAACCAATCATAGAAGGAGGCGGACGGTTATGGCAAAGACGATTCTCGTTGTAGAAGACGATCGCAACATTTCCGAATTGCTGGAATTATACTTAAAAAAAGAGGGCTATGACGTTGTCTGCGCGTATGACGGCGGCGAAGCCGTTACGGTTTTCAGCCAACTGCAGCCGGATCTGGTGCTGCTGGATCTGATGCTGCCCGTTCTGGACGGATGGGGCGTTTGCCGCGCGATCCGCCAGCAGGGACAGACGCCCGTGATTATGCTGACGGCAAAGGGCGAGCTGGATGATAAAGTGGCAGGGCTGAAAAACGGCGCGGACGACTACATTACCAAGCCCTTTGAGATGCGCGAGGTTTTAGCGCGCGTTGAGGCGGTGCTTCGCCGCGGCGCAGCGCCCAAGAGCGAGGCGCGCCGGCTGACGTTTGACAAACTCGTGATCGACATGGACTCCTTCGAGCTGATCGTTGACGGCAAAAAGCTCGAAGCGCCGCCGAAGGAAATGGAGCTGCTGTATCACCTCGCCTCCTCGCCCAACCGCGTATTTACGCGCAATCAGCTTTTAGACGAAGTCTGGGGCTTTGATTATTTCGGCGACAGCCGCACGGTGGACGTGCATATCAAGCGGCTGCGCGAAAAACTGGAAGACGTATCCGATCAATGGAGCCTGAAAACCGTTTGGGGCGTAGGCTATAAATTCGAGGTGGTTTGATGCGCTCTGCGTTTTCAAGGCAGATGGCGCTGATTTCCGCGCTGCTGCTGATCACGCTTTTTTTAACGGGCGGCGCATACAGAATGGCAATGCAGCGCTATATGGAATCCCGCCAGAGCGAAACGCTTTCGAGCAACGCGGGCGCGATCGCGGAGCTATCGCGCGCCTACGGCTCGGCAGGTGAGCTGGAAAACAGCTGGGACTTCCGCATGAGCATGAGCCTCGCTTCCGAGGTTTCCGGCGCGGACGCCGTAATCTGCGATACGAGCGGCAAAATTTTAGTCTGCACGGACGCGTTTTCCTGCGAGCATATCGGCTTAACGGTGAACGCCGATTGGCTGCAGACCGTTTTGGAAGACGGCGCATACAGCGCAACCGCTTCCCTGCCTGAGCTCTACGCGCAAACACGCAGAGTGCAGGCCGTTCGCCTCGTATCGGACAGCGGCAAAACGCTTGGCGCGGTGATCGTTTCCGCGCCGGCGGCAAACGCCGCGCAGATGGGCGGCGGCGTGTTCCGCGTGTACCTTTACAGCGCGGTTTTCGTTTTTCTTGTTGCGCTGGCGGCAACCTACTTCCTCAGCCGCCGCGAGATCCGCCCGATTCGGGAGTTTTCCGAAACGGTGCGGAAATTCGGTCATGGCGAGCTGAGCGCGCGCATTGCGCCGGACAGCTCCCGAAGCGAAGAAATGGAAGAGCTTGCTGCCGCATTCAACAGCATGGCGGATACGCTGCAAAGCGCCGATCAGCGGCGGCAGGACTTCATTGCGAACGTCAGCCATGAGCTGAAAACGCCAATGACGACGATCGCCGGCTATATGGACGGTATGCTCGATGGCACGATCCCTTCGGAATCGCATCCGCGCTATATGCGGATCGTCGCCGATGAGGTGCGGCGGTTAAGCCGCCTCGTGCGGAGTATGCTGGAGCTTTCAAGAATGCAGTCCGAGCGGCTGGATGAAAGCAAGAAAAGCCGCTTCGATCTGGGCGAAGCGCTTACGAAAGTGCTGCTTTCCTTTGAGCAGCAGGCAGAGAAAAAGCATCTGGAGGTGCAGGTTGACCTGCCGGAAAAGCCGATCTATACGCTTGCCTACCAGGACGCCGTTACGCAGGTGATCTATAATCTGATCGACAACGCCGTAAAATTCTGCAACGATTGCGGCTTCCTCACGGTCGGGCTGCGGCGCGAGGGCGACAAGGCGCTTGTGACCGTGCGAAATACGGGACCTGTGATCCCGCCGGACGAGCTGCCGCGCATCTTTGACCGCTTTCATAAGCTCGATAAGAGCCGCAGCCGGGATCCGAGCGGCGTCGGCTTGGGACTTTACATCGTAAAAACCATCATTGGCTCGCACGGCGAGGATATCTGGGTGGAAAGCCGCGACGGCGCAACCACCTTCACCTTCACCATGCCGGCAGTGAAATAACGGAAAGGAGCGATCTGAATTGTATATTGAAGAAAACCCGGACTCTCTGCCCGAGCAGATCGAACCGCCGAAGAAAAAGAAACGGCTATGGTGGCTCCTTTTGCCGGCGATCGCGGCAGTCATCGCGCTTGCAATCGCATTTCTGCCGATCTCCTTCCATACGACCGACCACAGCGTTACGGTTTCTTACGGAACACCGCCGGACGATGCGCTCATGCCGCCGCCCGATGCGCCGCAACCGGTTTTCGGCAGCGGGCAGACGCTTCCGATCTCCCCTTCTCCGCAAGGTGCAGATAACATCGCAAGCAATGCGCCCGGCGCGCTCAGCTTGCAGGAGATCTACAAAAAAGTGATCGACAGCGTTGTGACGATCACGGCGAAAACCTACACCGGCACTGCGCTCGGAACGGGGATCGTCCTCTCTTCCGACGGCTACATCATCACGAACGCCCACGTTGTGGAAAACGGGCTTTATCTCTCCGTTTTGGCGGCGGACAATCAGGTTTACGACGCGGCTTTGATCGGCTCGGACATCGCAAGCGATCTTGCCGTTTTGAAAATTGACGCCGAGGGCTTAAAGAGCGCGGAATTCGGCGACAGCGACAGCCTGCAGGTGGGCGATCTCGCCGTTGCGATCGGCAGTCCGCTCGGCTCGAACCTGAAAGGCACGATGACGAACGGCATCATTTCCGGCATCAGCCGAGATCTGACCGTAAACGGCAGAAAAATGAATCTGATCCAAACGAACGCCGCGCTGAATAACGGCAATTCCGGCGGTCCGCTGATCAATTGCTACGGGCAGATCATCGGCGTCAACGCCGTAAAGCTCAGCTCGGTTTCCGTTGAGGGCATCGGCTTTGCGATCCCGATCTCTACGGCAAAGCCGATCATCGATGAGCTGATCGAACGCGGCTACGTATCCGGACGCCCCTCGCTCGGGATCGCCGCGGAAGACCTGCCGCATACGGTTCGCGTTTACTATGGGCTGCCGCAGGGCGCGTACGTAACCGCTGTTTCCGCCCGCTCCGATGCGGCGGAAAAGGGCTTGCAAAAAGGCGATATCATCACGGCGGTCAACGGCGAAACCGTAACGGGCGTAGATTCCCTGCGCGCGATCAAAAGCCAGTATTCGGCAGGCGAAACCGTTACGCTGACCGTTTACCGCGGCGGCAACTGGCTTGACATCGACACCGTTTTGATGGAGCAAGTGGAAGACCGATAAAAAACCGAGCAGCAAGGATGTCTTGCTGCTCGGTTTTTTCGTTATTTACAAATCCACGTTTCGGGAATCGAACGTTTCCGGCGGAAGCACCGCGGAAAGGATAATCAGCGCGGGATCGTAGCCGCTGGCGTATTCCACCAGCTGATCGTGCAGCTCGGGCGGCTGCGAGATCGTAAGGTCCACCGTCATAACGGCGCTTGTCCCCTGCTCGCTGCTCTCAAGCAGCAAACTGCCGCCGTGCTGCTGCGCAACGGCGCGCGCGATGGGAAGCCCAAGCCCGATGCCCGAATCGGAAGCGCCGGGATGCTGATAGCGCGAAAACGCGGTTGCCAGCGCGTCCTGCTCGGCAGCGCCGCCCGAATCGCTCACGCGGATGCGGAGCCATCTGCCGGAGGCGGCTGCCTGCAATGCGATCTCGCGGCTGTCGCCGCAGTGGGCGGCGGCGTTTGCGATCAGGTGCAGCACCGCGTATTCCAGCGCCTGGCGGTCTACGCAGGCGATCACGGTTTTTTCCGGCAGCTTATAATTCAGCGTGATGCGGCTGTCGCCCAGCATATCCTTGGCGCGGCTGCAAAGCGCTTCGAGCGTTTCACAAAGATCCGTCTGGCGGAATGCGCCGCTTGACGGACGCGATGCGATGCGATCGTAAAACTGCAGCGCGCCGACGGCGCGAAGCAGCCGGAACGCGGCGTGGGAAACGGAAGACGTCCAAGACTGAATCTTCGCGTCCTCCTGCTCCTCCAGATAAGGCAGCAGCTTTCCCCCTGCGCCCACAAGCTCATCGAGCGCCGGCCGCAGTCCGGCCGCAACGGCGCGCAGTGTTGCCGTATCATCGGATGATGCGGCGGTGAGGAAAAACAGGTCTTCTTCTCCGACACGGCGGATCGTAGCCTCAAACTGCGATGCGCCGATGCCGACCGGCAGGCACGCCGTAACGCCGTCCGTCCGCTCGCGGAAGAGCGGAAGGCTCTTTCCCAGCAGCGGCGCAATCGGATCGCCGACGCGCAGCGGCAAACGGCGGCAGGCGTCGCTGCTCCAGGTTACGGTTTCCCCATCGGTGAAAAACGAGGGGACGGGAAGTACCTGCAAAACGCTTTTCAGTTGGGATACGTCCTTTTCCATGGGCGTATTCCTCCTTGTCGAATAAAGTCAAAAACAGTATAGCGAATCTATCCCGAAAAAGCAAGGCGGCATTGCAACCTTTTGTCAAATGTGGTAAACTAATATAGATTATACAGCCGGAAGCGAGGAACAGTTTATGATTGAGCGTGTGACGCCGGAAAATCTGAATGAATTTGAAGCGTTTTTGCAGCGCCATCCCAAGGGCAATTTGCCCAGAGCGTTTTATGGGGCAAGCAGAAACCCATGTGGAAATGGGAAGCGCTGCTTGCGCGCGGCGAAGACGGCGCGGTAAAAGGCGCGATGAGCGTGCTGATCCGCTCCGTGCCGCATACGAAAAAAACGCTGATCTACGGCAACCGCGCGCCGGTTTGCGATCTGGACGATAAAGCTACGCTCTATGCGCTGCTGGACGGCGTGAAGGAGCTGGCAAAGGAGTACAACGCCTACGCGATCAAGATCGATCCGGACGTTCCGTCCTCAAACGAGCAGTTCGCATCGTATCTGAAGGACTACGGCTTCCGGCTGAAATCCGGCGGCAAAAACTTTGAGGCGATCCAGCCGAAGTACGTTTTCCGGCTGAACGTTGAAGGCAAAACGGAAGAGGAAATCCTCGCCGGATTCCACCAGAAATGGCGCTACAACATCCGTGTTGCGCAGAAAAAGGGCGTGGAAGTCCGCATCTGCGGCGAAGAGATGGTGCCGGCATTTGCCGATCTCATGCTGACAACCGGCGTGCGCGACGGCTTTGTAACGCGGCAGCCGGAATATTTCCGAAATCTGCTGCGCAACCTCGGCGAGCACGCGCGGCTCTACATGGCGTTTTCCGAAGGCGTACCGATTGCCGGCACGCTTGCGATCCACTACGGCGATAAAGTCTGGTACCTCTACGGCGCAAGCTCCAACGAGCATCGCAATTTGATGCCGAACTACCTGCTGCAGTGGAACATGATCCAATGGGCGATTGAAACCGGCTGCCGCATCTATGATTTCCGCGGCGTATCCGGCGACGTGAGCGAGGACAACCCGCTTTACGGACTCTACCGCTTCAAAAAGGGCTTCGGCGGCGATTTCACCGAGTTTATCGGCGAAATGGACTACGTGGTCAGTCCGGCATTCTATACGATGGTTGAAAAAGGCACGTCGCTTTTCAAGGAGCTGCGCAGACGCGCATATCTGCTGAAAAACAGAGGAAAGAAGTGAGCGCATGCGAGAATATATCATCTCGACCGAAGCAATCCGCGATAACATCGCGCTGATTCGGAAAAAAGCCGGAAACGCGCCGATCTGGGCGGTTGTCAAGGGCGACGGCTACGGGCTGGGCGTTCAAAATTTGGCGCGGATCTGCCGCGAAAACGGGCTGAGCCGCTTTGCCGTGACCGAAGTTTCCGAGGCGGAAACGCTCCGCGAAACGGGTACGCCGGACGAGCAGATTTTAATGCTCCGCCCCACCTGCGACCGCGCGGAGCTGACGAAGCTGATCACGATGCAGGTGATCTGCACCGTTGCGAGCGAGCATGACGCGGTTACGCTTGCCGGCATCGCGCGCGAGCTTGCGATCCGCGCAAAAGCGCATCTGAAAATTGATACGGGCATGGGGCGCTACGGCTTTTTGCCCGACGAAACGGAAAAAATCCTTGCCTGCTACGCCTATCTTGAGGATATGGAAATCTGCGGAATCTATACGCATTTCCCCTGCGCGTTTTGCAGTAAAAAACGCACGCGCAGGCAGGCGCAGGCGCTCAAATCCGTTGCAGACGCGATCGTTGCAAGAGGCTTTACGCCAGGCGAGGTGCACGCGTGCAACTCTTCGGCGCTGCTCAGAATGCCGGAGCTTCGGATGGACGGCGTGCGCGTCGGTTCGGCGCTGCTCGGGCGCGTTGCCTTCCGAAGCGGACTGAAGCGCACGGGCTACTGCCGCTCGCAGATCGAGGAAGTCCGCTGGCTGCCGAAGGGCAGCACAACCGGCTACGGCTCGGCTTGGAAAGCGAAAAAGCCAACGCAGATCGCTGTGATCCCCGTTGGCTGGTTCCACGGCTATACGCTCGAATACGGCAACGACGTTTACCGCGCGCGCGACTATCTGCGCACGATCCTGCACGGGGTAAAGGGCTTGCTTCATCCGCAGAAGCTGACCGTTCAGGTGGGCGACCAGACCTGCCGCGTGCTCGGGCACGTGGGCATGCTGCACACCGTGATCGATATTACGGGCAAAGGACTCAAGGAGGGCGACGTTGCCGTTTTGGAGATCAATCCGCTGCGCGTGCGCGGAATGGAAATCCGCTTTGTTTGATTGACTTTTCGGGAAAACCCGATATAATAACGTAAAATACCTTCGGGAAGCGAGGAATTGATATGAAAAACACGGAAAAAACCATGGAAAAAATCGTTGCGCTCTGCAAGGGCAGAGGCTTCATCTTCTCCGGCTCGGAGATTTACGGCGGCCTCGCTAACACCTGGGACTACGGTCCGCTCGGCGTGGAGCTGAAAAACAACGTAAAAAAGGCTTGGTGGAAAAAATTCGTCCAGGAAAACCCCTACAACGTGGGTCAGGACGCCGCCATCTTGATGAATCCGCAAACGTGGGTTGCCTCCGGCCATCTGGGCGGCTTTTCCGATCCGCTGATGGATTGCCGCGCCTGCCATGAGCGTTTCCGCGCCGATAAGCTGATCGAAGATTGGGCAGCCGAGCACGGCGAACAGCTTCCCAAGGCGGTTGACGCGTTCTCGCAGGAGGAAATGAAAGCATTTATTGACGAGCACGAGATCAACTGCCCGTCCTGCGGCAAACACGATTTTACCGACATCCGCCAGTTCAACCTGATGTTCAAGACCTTCCAGGGCGTTACCGAGGACGCGAAAAACACCGTTTACCTCCGCCCCGAAACGGCGCAGGGCATCTTTGTAAACTTCAACAACATCCAGCGCACAACGCGCCGCAAGCTGCCGTTCGGCGTATGCCAGATCGGCAAGAGCTTCCGCAACGAGATCACGCCGGGCAACTTCACGTTCCGCACGCGCGAATTTGAGCAGATGGAGCTGGAGTTCTTCTGCAAGCCCGATACCGATCTGGAGTGGTTCGCCTACTGGCGCAGCTTCTGCCGCGACTGGCTGCTGAATCTCGGCATGCGCGAGGAGGATCTCCGCCTGCGCGACCATGAGCCGGAGGAGCTTTCCTTCTACTCCAAGGCAACGACGGACTTCGAATTCATGTTCCCGTTCGGCTGGGGCGAGCTTTGGGGCATCGCCGACCGCACCGACTATGACCTCACGCAGCATCAGAACGTTTCCGGCCAGGACCTGACCTATTTCGACCAGGAGACGAACGAGCATTATATCCCCTACGTTGTAGAGCCGTCGCTCGGCGCGGACCGCGTTGTGCTTGCGTTCCTCTGCGAGGCTTACGATGAAGAAGTCGTCGGGCAGGACAAGAAGGGCGCGGACGACGTGCGCACGGTTCTGCATTTCCATCCGGCGCTTGCGCCTTACAAGGCAGCCATCCTGCCGCTTTCGAAGAAAGAAGTTCTGACCGGTCCGGCAAAGGAGCTGCTGGCAGAGCTGCGTAAGGACTTCATGATCGACTACGACGAAGCCGGCTCGATCGGCAAGCGGTATCGCCGCCAGGACGAGATCGGCACGCCGTACTGCATCACCTTCGACTTCCAGACCGTCGGCGACGAGCAGACGCCCGCAGATCACTGCGTAACGATCCGCGACCGCGACACAATGGAGCAGGTTCGCATGCCGATCGGCGAAGTGAAAAACTGGCTGCGCGATAAGATCGCATACTGATACAATAAAAAATCCCGATTCCCAAGGACGGCGCAAATTAGGGATTATGCCGCCCTTGGGAATCGGGTTTGCTTTATTTTGTGCCGATCAGCAGCGCGGAATTGGCAAGCAGCAATCGCTTTGCTTCCGTGCCCGTCATGAATTTGCCGTTTGCGGTATCGATCAGCTCCGCAGACGCAAAGCCCATTTCTTTGAGTTTTTTCATAAACGCATCCATATCGCCGTATTTATTGCGCGAGAAAATATCGTGGATCGCAAACGTGCCGCCTTTTTTCAGCACGCGCAGCGTTTCGAGCAATATCGCCTGCCGATCATCGGAGGGGATATTATGATAGCAATAATTGCTCGTAACGCAATCGAACGATTCATCCGCGAACGGCAGGCTGCAGGCGTCGCCGCGAAGAAATTCCGTCCGCTCCCCGATGCCCTCGAGCTTCGCGTTCCGATCGCAGAGCGCTTTGCTGAAATCATACTTTTTGCCCCAGCTGTCGATGCCGACCATCTTTCCGTTCGGGTTTTTCTTTGCGCAGGCGATCGCAAGCGCGCCGCTGCCGCAGCCGATGTCCAGCCCCGTGCCGCCGTCCGGCAACTTCACATAGTCCGAAACGCCGGAGATGATCTGCCGCGAAAGCTGCCGCTTGCCATCGTAGGAAAACGCGGTATACCACATCGCGCAGATCGCGCTGTAGACGAGCGTTCCCAAAAACGCCGCGCCGAGCACGATTGCCGGAATCGTCAAGCCGAGCAGCGCAAATACGATCGCAAGGATCAAACACGCTGCGCAGGCTGCAACCGCGCCGACAAGCATCGGCTTCGGAAGCCAGTTTTTATAATCGGGTTTCATTCAGTCCGCCTTCTTTCCTGTTACAGTATAGATCATGCCGCTGATCTGCCGCGAATCCACGATCTCAAAACCGCAGCGCCGCATCAGGTTTTCGATGCCCTTGCGGTTTCGCGTATGGCAGTCGCCGCTGCGCATGAGCCGAAAGAAAATATGGTTATCCAGCCACGCGCCGAAGCCGCCGATGCCCGTATCGGAGAGGATATAAATGCCGCCCTTTTTCAGAACGCGGCGCGCTTCGCCGATCGCCTGCTCGGGATAGGGATAATGATGGAAGCTCTGCGAGCAGGTTACGATGTCAAACGTTTCATCGCCGTATGGAAGCTGATTTGCCGAGCCGACCGTAAAGGAAGCGCCGGGGATCTGCTTGCGCTCGGCTTCGCGGATCATATTCTCGGAAAGATCCAGTCCGGCGTATTCGCCCGGATGCTGCTTTGCAAGCAAATCCAGCAGAAAACCAGTTCCGCAGCCAACATCCAGCAGTTTTTCGTATGCGCGATCTTTCAGCAGCGCGGCAATATCACGGCAGCTGATTTTCCCCTCGCGCGAATAATAGACGGTATCGCGCGCATCATACTGCGCTGCCTGGCCGTCAAAATGCTTGCGCGACAGCGCCTCATAATCCTTCATGGCGACCCCTCCTTGTTAGTTTATGCTAACACATTTCGAAAGATTTTGCAAGTATTATAAAAACAGACCGCAAATTCCCTTGAATGATACCGCTTGCATAATTCGTCAGAACATGATAAATTGATAATGTCACGCGGCATTTCATTTATGATTTGCTCTAAAAGAATATTTTTGCACACCCGAGACACATTAGGTAAAAATGTGTCTCCATTCGGGTGTGTGCTTTAGGGCGTATTCGAATGCTGCGTGACAACAGCGGAGACACGTTTTTCGGTGACGCGGCTTCGCTGCGTCACTTTTTTATTACGGAGGGATAAGAATGAACGAGCCGGACTACAAGGAATTGTATCATCTAATGGTCAATGCTGCCGAGGATGCAATCCGCGCAATTGAGCAAACCAACTACGGCATTGCTTTGGAAAAGCTGATTTCCGCACAGCAGAAAGCCGAGCAGCGCTATATTGAGGCGGAGTGAGCTCCCCTTGGTGCAGAGATAAGAAAACCGTTTCTTTTCCATGCGGAAAAGAAACGGTTTTTTATATGATTCTTTATGCCATGCCGGCGGTGATGATTGCCATTTTATAGACTTCCTCCGCGTTGCAGCCGCGGCTGAGGTCGTTGATCGGCGCGTTCAGACCCTGCAGGATCGGGCCGTATGCCTCGAAGCCGCCGAGCCGCTGCGCGATCTTATAGCCGATGTTGCCGGCTTCGATGCACGGGAAGATGAAGGTATTTGCGTAGCCGGCGACCTTCGAGCCGGGGAACTTCAACTGACCGACCGTGGGCGAAACGGCTGCATCGAACTGCATTTCGCCGTCGATTGCGTACTCGGGCGCAAGCTCCTGCGCAATCTTGGTTGCTTCCTGGCTGAGGCCGACCGTTGCGCCCTTGCCGCTGCCCTTGGTGGAGAAGGAAAGCAGAGCGACCTTCGGCTCGATGCCGAAAAACTCCGCCGTGCGCGCGGATTCAACCGCGACTTCCGCGAGCTGCTGCGCCGCGGAAACGGCAACGTTGCCCTCTTTATCGAGGCGGTCGGTATAGGCGATATTGATGGCGCAGTCGCCCATGCAGTACTTTTCGGGCTGACCGTCCTTGCCGTCACGGAACAGGATGAAGCAGGAGGAAACAAGGTTTGCGCCCGGCTTCGTCTTTATAAGCTGCAGCGCGGGACGGACGGTATCCGCCGTGGAATACGTGGCGCCGCCGAGCAGTGCGTCCGCCTTGCCCATTTTTACGAGCATCGTGCCGAAATAGTTGCCCTTGGAAAGCGCCGCGCGGCACTCCTCCTCGGTCATTTTGCCCTTGCGGAGCGCAACCATGGTGGAAACCATTTCTTCCATGCCGGCGTAAGATGCCGGATCGATGATCTCAGCGCCGTCAATTGCGAAGCCGCCCTTTGCGGCTGCCGCCTTGACTTCCGCTTCGTTGCCGATGAGGATCACGCCCATCAGGTTCTCTTTCAGCAGGCGCGAAGCCGCTTCGAGGATTCGGGCGTCGGTTCCTTCGGTGAAGACGATTGTGCGGCGCGTTGCTTTCAGCGCGTCAAGCAGTTTGGTGAACATAGCAATGTACCTCCCAAGTTTTCTAAAATCCGCTGCTATTATACATCACATTGCGCCGACTCTCAACCGTTTTTCGGAAGAAAAACATCCTGTTTTGCGCAAATTGTGAGGTTTTCGCCCGTCATCGGATGCGGCAGCGAAAGCTCGACCGCGCAAAGCTGCTGCGTAAAATAGCCGAGACGCTCCGATTTCGCGCGGCTCTCCGCCGTGAAATACTGCGGATCGCCGAGGATCGGAAAGCCGGAGGCAAGGCAGTGAAGCCGGAGCTGATGCGTTCTGCCCGTGATGGGGTGCAGCTCCACGCGGCTGAGCCCGTCCGCCGCTTCCAGCAGGCGGTATTCCGTTTTTGCCGCTTTGCCGCCCCGATCGATCTTGCGCAGCAAACTGCCGCCGTCCACGCGCGCGATCGGCAGATCAATCTCGCCCGACTGCCGCTGCGGCGCGCCGAAGCAGAGCGCATGGTACGTTTTGGAAAACGCGCCTGCAAGCTGCAAATCATAGCACTTGGCGTGGACGTGGGAATTTTTCGCAAACAGCACGACGCCCATCGTATCGCGGTCGAGCCGGTTGACGAGATGCACCGCGCAGCTTTGCCCCGTGCGCTCATAATAGCCCATGACCTGCGTTAAAAGCGTTCCCTCCGTGCGGCGGAACGTGGGATGGACGATCACGCCTGCCGGCTTATCCACGGCAAGGAGGCTCTCATCTTCATACAGCACCTCGATCGGCGTATGCTCGGGCGTAAACTGCGCGTCCGGCGTTTCCCGAACGATGACGCTGATGCGGTCGCCGGGACGGACGATGCGGTCGGTATGCGCGCTTTCGTCGTTTACAAAAAAGCAGTTTTGAAACTTCAGCCGCCGGATCAGCCCCGACGACATCTCCAGCTCCCTGCGCAAAAACGAAAGCAGCTTCGCCGTTCGATTGGCGGTGCATCGCAAAATCATCTCCATCCCTCCCGCAACATTGTACCATAATTATTAAAAATTAGGCAATCTTTATCAAAACGCCACTTGTTTTTATTTGCAAAATTCGATATGATAATAACAGAAAAACAATCGTCCTTAGTACACGAACAAGGAGTGTAGATGTCTATGAACAGCGAACAAAAGTATTACCTGGTAGAGGCAAAGGCGCTGCCCGAGGTTTTTTTGAAGGTTGCGGAAGTCAAGCGCATTTTGGAAACGGGCGAGCTTTCCAAGGTGAGCGATGCGGCAAAGCGCGTCGGCATCAGCCGCAGCGCCTTCTATAAATATAAGGACAGCATTCTGCCGTTCCAGAATCTGATGTCCGGCAGGATCATCACCTTCCAGATGCTGCTGCGCGATACGGCAGGTCTGCTTTCCCGCCTGCTTACGGTTTTCGCCTCCGCCGGCGCAAACATTCTGACCATCAACCAGACGATCCCCGTGGGCGATATTGCCTCGGTAACGATCTCCGCGGAAACCACCGGCATGGAAAATTCCGTTGAGGCGCTGCTCGATGAGATCGGCAAAACGGACGGCGTATATAAAGCCGAAATCCTGGCAGGATAAAAAACAGTTGACAAGCCGGTTTTTCTGTGGTAGTATTGCAGGTGCGAAAAGAAAGAAGATGCGGCAGACACCGCGTTTCACCTCCAGCTTACGCGAAGAGGTCCCATAATTTTCTCCCCGAATCGGGCGGAATTTGTGCGCAGGTGTCTTAGGCATCTGCGCTTTTGTGATTTTCGGAGGTGTTTCACATCGGCAAATTAGACCATCAACTCAACGAAGATATCCGCGACAAAGAGATCCGCGTGATCGGAGCCGACGGCGAGCAGCTTGGCATTATGGCGCCGGCAGCCGCGCTGAAGCTTGCGGAGGAAAAAGAACTGGACTTAGTCAAGATCGCGCCCAAGGCGACGCCGCCTGTATGCCGCATCATGGACTACGGCAAGTTCCGCTTCGAGCAGCTCAAAAAGGAAAAAGAGGCCCGAAAAAATCAGCACGTTGTTGAGATCAAAGAGGTTCGGATGTCCCCGAACATCGATACGAACGACTTCAACGTGAAGCTGAAAAGCGCGGTCAAGTTCCTGCAGGGCGGCAACCGCGTTAAGGTCACGGTGCGCTTCCGCGGACGCGAAATGGCGCACACTTCTCTCGGCGAGGAGCTTCTGGTCAAGTTCGGTGAAGGCTGCGCCGACGTCGGCACGGTTGAGAAGGCACCGAAGCTGGACGGCCGCCACATGATGATGTTCCTGTCCCCGAAAACAGCAAAATAACGCAACTAAAACACGGAAGGAGAACCACTATGCCTAAGTTCAAAACCCACAGCGGCGCGAAAAAGAGATTCAACCTGACCAAGTCCGGTAAGGTGAAGAGAGCCCACGCGTTCAAGAGCCATATCCTCACCAAGAAAACCACCAAACGCACGAGAAACCTCCGCAAGAACGGCTATGCTGACGATACCGTTGCAGCAACCGTGCGCGAGATGATCCCGTACAAATAATAGAACAGGAGGATATGCAAAATGGCAAGAGTTAAAGGCGCAATGATGACGCGCAAAAGAAGAAATAAAGTTCTGAAGCTCGCAAAGTCCTACTGGGGCAGCAAGTCCACCCACTTCAAGATGGCCAAGCAGGCCGTTAAGAAGTCCGGCGTTTACGCTTACACCCACCGCAAGCTGAAAAAGCGCGATTTCCGCCGTATGTGGATCGCTCGTATCAGCGCGGCTGTTGCTCCCTACGGTCTGAACTACTCCCGTTTCATGTACGGTCTGAAGCAGTCCGGCATCGAGCTGAACCGCAAAGCCCTCTCCGAAATGGCAATCCAGGACGCCGCTGCGTTTGCAGCGCTCGTGGAGACCGCAAAGAAGGCTCTGTAATTCTACACAAGAAAAACTCCCGCCCTCGGGCGGGAGTTTTTTGTACCTTTAGCGTCCGCAGCCGCAGCCGCAGTCGTTATCATCATAAGCGCCGCCGTTGTTGAGCAGCACCAGAACGATGATCAGAATGATGATCCACCACCAGCTGTTGCCGAAGGCGCAGAATCCGGAATTGCTAGACATAAAGAGACCTCCTGTTTTCGGTTTTACAGCGTTGCCGCTGGTCATTCCATCTTATGCAAAAGCCCGAAAACGGTTCCGCAGGGACAAGCTTTTTTGAAAATTTCTACAATTTTCCAAATCTACGCAAATCAGGCTTGCGTTTGTAAAACCGCTCTGCTATCATTAATTTGGTGATATTTGGAGATGAAGGAGGCTTTGCCTTATGAGTATATCAAATATTCTCTCGCTGCTCAGCGGCATCGCGCTGTTTCTGTTCGGCATGACGCTGATGGGCGACGGGCTTAAGCGCGTTGCCGGCAATAAGCTGGAGGTCACGCTTTACCGCCTCAGCAGTACGCCGCTGCGCGGCCTGCTGCTCGGCACGGGCGTTACGGCTGTAATTCAGTCCTCTTCCGCAACGTCCGTTATGGTTGTTGGCTTTGTAAACTCCGGAATGCTGCAATTCCGCCAGGCAATCGGCATCATTTTGGGCGCCTGCCTCGGCACCAGCATCACCGGCTGGGTGCTCTGCCTTTCGAGCGTGAGCGGCAGCGGCTGGGCATCGCTGCTCAGCACCGCCACGCTGACAAGCGTTGTCGCCGTGGTCGGCATTATCCTGCTGATGTTCAGCAAGAAGCGGCAGCAGCGCGATTTCGGCAGCATTCTGCTTGGCTTTGCCGTTTTGATGTTCGGCATGCAGGCAATGAGCGCCGCCGTTTCGCCCCTGCGCGACAGTCCCGTTTTCATTGAGGCGATCTTATCGCTTTCCAATCCGCTGATCGGCATTGCAATCGGCATCGTTCTGGCAGCGGTTTTGCAGAGCGCGTCCGCCGCGATCGGTATTTTGCAGGCGCTTTCCATGACGGGCGCGATCGCCTTCAGCGTTGCGCTGCCGATCATTCTCGGCATCGGCATCGGCGCGGCGGTTCCCGTTCTGCTCTCGGCGCTCGGCGCAAACACGAACGGCAAGCGCGCGGCATGGATCTATCTGATCATCAACGTGCTCGGCGCGGCGATTGTCGGGCTTGTGTTCTACGCGCTCAACGCGGCGCTGCGTTTCTCCTTTATGGATATGACGATGGATCCGGTCAGCATCGCGCTTGTCAACACGCTGTTCCGCTTTGCGTACCTGCTGATCCTTGCTCCGGCGATCGGGCTGCTGGATCGGCTTGTTTGCAAGCTGATCCCCTCCGACCCGGATGATGAGGCGCTCACGGCGGACATCGACCGCCTGGAAGAGCGTTTCCTTGCGCACCCCGCCGTTGCGGTTGAGCAGTGCCGCCTGACGATCTGCTCCATGGCAGAGAAGGCGGAGCTGAATTTGCAGCTCGCGTTTGGGCTGCTCGGCTACTACGAGGAGGAAAACTACCAAAAAGTTGTGACACTGGAGCAGGTCGTTGACCGTTATGAGGATAAGCTCGGCAACTATCTCATGCGGCTGACCGGCAAAGACATGCCGCGCAGCCTGAGCCGCAAAGTTTCCGAATATCTCCACGCGATCAGCGATTTTGAACGGCTGAGCGACCATGCGCTGAACGTTGCCGACTGCGCCAAGGAAATCAGCGAAAAGGACGTTCATTTCTCGGATAAAGCGCTGCACGAGCTGGACGTGCTTACAGCGGCGGTTGTGGACATTCTCGATCTGACCGTCCGCGCGTTTACGAAAAACGATCAAACTGCCGCCGTTCGGATCGAGCCGCTTGAGGAATGCATCGACACGCTTTGCGATGAGCTGAAGATGAATCACGTTGAGCGGCTGCAGCGCGGCGAATGCACCTTGCAGCAGGGCTTCGTTTTCAACGATCTGATCACCAACTACGAGCGTATTTCCGACCACTGCTCCAACATCGGCGTTGCGATCATCGAGAGCGAATCGGACGTTTACGATCCGCACGCTTACTTAACGAACGTGAAAGAGCATCAAAGTGTCTCGTTCCGGCAGAATCTTGCCGCGGATCTGGAGAAATACAAGCTGTAAGCTTCGCCATTCCAAAAAAAGACAGGGGTATGGGCGCTTCCATACCCCTGTCTTTGCACATTTCGGAGATCGTTTTTTATTCCAGAAACGCCGTGCAGGTGAAGTGTTCACCTTGCTCGTTAAACGCATCGGTCGTGCCGCCGCTTCTTCCGTAAGAGATATGAAGTTCCCAAGTGTTTTCCGCGTCATTCTTTTCCCATGAAATCGGCATCTGCTGGTGCATCTGCGCGTCATTATAGCAATACAGCACCTGCATATACGGATTGTTCCATTGCGCGATTCCATTGCGATGGTACTGGCCCGCGCCGTTCAGCAGCACAAAAAGCGGCTTGCTCGGAAACGACAGCACCTTTGGCCTTTCGCCCGTTCCGACGTATTCGAACGAAATGCTGTGAAGCCGTTTGACCAGTTCGTTTTCGATCTTGCGTGTATTCTCATTGAAATTCTCCGCAAGAACGGGATCGCCCGGCTCAAAAAGATTGAGATTATAGTTTTCTGTATGCTGCATATTGATTCCCCCTTCACCTTTGCGATCAAACGGAGAAAAGTTGCACAAACGCGGGCAACAAAAAACCGAAGGCAAATGCCTTCGGTTTTTTGTTGGTATTTTACGCCTTGCCGTTGCAGCCGAGGACGTTGACCAGCTTATGCTGAACCATCGCCTTGATCGCCTCGCGGCCGGGCTTCAGATACTGGCGCGGATCGAAGTGATCGGGATGCTCTGCGAAATGCTCGCGGATGCAAGCCGTCAGCGCCAGGCGCAGGTCGGAGTCGATGTTGATCTTGCAGACGGACATCTTTGCCGCCTCGCGGAGCTGCTCTTCGGGGATGCCGACTGCATCGGGCATCTTGCCGCCGAAGCGGTTGATCTTATCAACGAATTCCTGCGGGACGCTGGAAGAACCATGCAGAACGATCGGGAAGCCGGGCAGACGCTTGCTGACTTCTTCGAGAATGTCGAAGCGCAGCGGAGGCGGAACGAGCTTGCCGGTTTCGGGATCGCGGGTGCACTGCGCGGCAGTGAACTTATATGCGCCGTGGGACGTGCCGATTGCGATTGCCAGAGAATCGCAGCCGGTGCGCTCTACGAATTCCTGAACGTCCTCGGGACGGGTATAGGAGGAATCCTCAGCGGAGACGTTGACTTCGTCTTCCACACCTGCGAGGGTGCCGAGCTCCGCTTCAACCACAACGCCGTGGTCGTGCGCGTACTCAACGACCTGCTTGGTGATCTCGATGTTCTTTTCGAACGATTCGCCGCTCTTATCGATCATGACGGAGGTAAAGCCGCCGTCGATGCAGCTCTTGCAGAGCTCGAAGCTATCGCCATGGTCCAGATGGACAGCGATCGGCAGATCGAAGCCTGCGGTCTGCTCGGCGTCTTCAACGGCTGCTTCGATCAGCTTCATCAGATAAACGTGCTTCGCGTAGCTGCGAGCACCCTTACTGACCTGCAGGATCAGCGGAGCGCGCTCTTCGATCGCAGCTTCGGTGATGCCCTGGATGATCTCCATGTTATTGACGTTGAACGCGCCAATTGCATAGCCGCCGTTATAGGCCTTCGCAAACATTTCTTTTGTTGTAACCAGTGCCATAAAAACAACTCCTTTTATGAATTAAAATTTCCGCACATATTTTACCAAATACATACACATTTTGCAAGTACGGAATTTACAAAAGCGGGAAAGTATGCTATAGTATGTTTTGTTGAGTTTTATCTGCAAAAAGGAGGATAATACCATGAATACACCACTGAAAGGCGCTGCCATTATCGGCCAGTCCGGCGGCCCCTCCGCCGTTATCAACGCAAGCGCTTACGGCGTAATCAAAACCGCGCTGGAAAATGAAAACATTACGAAGGTCTACGGCGCAAACCACGGCATCAAGGGCGTTCTGAACGATCGCCTGCTCATTATGGACGAGGAAGACCCCAAGGAACTGGAGAGACTGCTCTATACGCCGTCTTCCGCGCTGGGCTCCTGCCGCTACAAGATCGCCGACCCCGACGTTGACGATACCGATTACAAGCGCATTCTTGAAATCTTCAAGAAATACGACGTCCGCTACTTCTTCTACAACGGCGGCAACGACTCCATGGATACCTGCGCAAAGGTCAGCCGCTACATGGCAAAGGTCGGCTACGACTGCATGGTGATGGGCGTTCCCAAGACCATCGATAACGACCTCTTCGGCACCGACCACTGCCCCGGCTTCTCCTCCGCCGCAAAGTATATCGCAACCTCCATCATGGAAGTCTGCCGCGACGCGCAGGTCTATGACACCGGCATGATCACCGTGATCGAGTGCATGGGCCGTCACGCCGGCTGGCTCACCGCCGCCGCGCAGCTCGCAAACGCCATGGGCGAAGGTCCGGACTTCATCTATCTGCCGGAAGTTGATTTCGACATGGACAAGTTCGTTGCCGAGGTTTCCCAGCGCTATAAAGAAAACGGCAACTGCATCGTAGCCGTTTCCGAGGGCATCCACTATGCCGACGGCTCCTTCGTTTCCGAGGCAAAAACCGCCGCAACCGACGGCTTCGGCCATGCGCAGCTCGGCGGTCTCGCCGCAATGCTGGCAAACGTTATGAAGGAAAAGACCGGCGCAAAGGTTCGCGGCATCGAGCTGAGCCTGCTGCAGCGCTGCGCTGCGCACTGCGCATCCGGCAACGATATTCAGGAATCCTTCATGTCCGGCAAGGTTGCCGTTGAGAGCGCCGTTTCCGGCATCACCGGCAAGATGGTCGGCTTCGAATGCGAACGCGAGGGCGGCTACGTCTGCAAGCCGAAGCTGTTTGACCTCGACGAGGTTGCGAACTTCGAAAAGAAGTTCCCGCGCGAATGGATCAACAAGGAAGGCAACGGCGTTCTGCAGCCGTTCGTTGATTACGCACTGCCGCTGATCCAGGGCGAAACCCCGATGGTCAAAGAAAACGGCCTGCCCCGCTTCTGCAAGCTGAAAAAAGTTTTCGCGGAATGAATCACAAAAACCACCGTTCTGTGGAACGGTGGTTTTTTATTTCTGGCGGCAAAATGACGCCGCATTGACAAGTCTCTGCTGCTTTGGTACAATTTATTTATACGGTGAAAAAACTGTTTTCGCAGCCACACTAAAAAGCCACGGAAAGAAGGTCTATCGCGTGAAACGAATCACAGCATTACTTCTCGCATTGGTTTTGGCGCTTGGGCTGGCAGCCTGCGGCGAAACCGCAACCGCCGGACCGGACGCGGCGGAAACCGCCGCAAACGCGCAGTACGGCTTCTACTCCCACCCGAGCGACTACCGCGGCGAGCTGCCGCTTGTTGCCGAGGGCGAGGAAAAAACGCTCCGCATCGGCTTGATTACAAGCGCAAACGTAACGGACTACTATGACAACGCCTATACAAAATGGCTCGAAGCGCAGACGGGCGTTAAGATCGAATTCGTGCAGTTCTCGGGCTCGAAGAGCGACGTCGGCACGCAGGTTTCGCTGATGATCGCGGCAAACGAAGAGCTGCCGGATATTCTGCTCGGCATCGGCAGCGGCAGCAGCGGCATCACGAAGGCAGCCGCGAAGGAATACTGCCGCGACGGATATTTCCTGGACCTCCGGGAATATATGGACAGCGAGGCATATTATATGCACCAGGCGGCGGAGCTGTACTTCCCCGGCGAAAAATACGCGCCGTTTATTGATCTGATGATGAGCGGCGCCTCCGATCCCATGACCGGCGCGGTCTACGGCTATCCGAACTGCTACAGCAGCGAAGCGGACGAGCTGCACGGTCATCTCTGGATCAACGGCAAATGGCTGGAGAAGCTCGGCATGGAGCAGCCGAAAACGGTTGAAGATCTATATAACGTCCTCGTTGCGTTCCGCGATCAGGACCCCAACGGCAACGGCATCAGAGACGAGATCCCGATGACGGGCCGCGCAAGCAGCAGCCAGTATAACGTTTTGCAATACGTAATCAACGCATACGTCTTCTGCTACGACAAATATAAATACATCGTAAACGACGGCGTTGTTTCCTCGCCTTACGATACCGAGGAATACCGCGAGGCGCTGAAATTCCTGAAAAAACTCGTTGATGAGCAGCTGCTCACGCCGCTGACCTGGACGCAGTCGCTTTCGGAGCTGACGTCGCTGATCAACCCGACGGACGGAAACCCCGAAACGGTTGGCATCTTTATGGCGCCGGGCGAGCGGTTTGAGGTTGGAGGCGACAGCGTTTACGACTATGAGGCGCTGCGGCTGCTGGAGCCGGCAACGGAAAAGGGCGGCCACGGTCCGCTCTCGTGCACGATGACCTACGCCTACACCTTCATCACGCGCGATTGCGATGATCCGCTGCTTGCCTTCCGCGTTCTGGACTTCATGTCGTCGCCGGAATCGTATCTGCGGCTGCGCTGGGGCGTTCCCGGCGAGGACTGGGAATACTATGACGATCCCACCGGCGCTGCCGGCATGCTGGGCGGTCCGGCACGGATCAAGGTACTCGACCCGAACGCGCTGAACGTTGCAAACAACAAAACGTGGAGCCACGATTACGTGCTGACCTCCGAGCAGTACTGGCAGCAGCTTGTTGACACAACCGACGGCAGCTATACCGGCACGCTCTACGGAAAGCTGCAGCAGCAGGTGAAAAACTACCATGAGATGGGCATGAACCAGGAAGTTCTCTATCTGCTGAAAAACACCGACGAAGAAGACGAGGCATGGAATGAGGTCAACGGCGAGCTGAGCGAGTTCATTATGACCGCGCGTTCCAACTTCTGCAACGGCATTTGGGACCCGAACAGCGACAGTGATTGGGAAAGCTACCTCCATTCGCTGGAAACGCTCGGCTATTACGATCCCTGGCTGCGCATCGCGCAGGCGAACTACGACCGCCGATAAGCAAAGGAAAAAGACGGATGCAAAGCATCCGTCTTTTTTTGGCGCAAAAAACCGCCGCCCAACGGCGACGGTTTTTTCTGTTAAATTACTCTGCAACGTAGGGCAGCAGGGCAATGTGGCGCGCGCGCTTGATCGCAACAGTCAGCTGGCGCTGATGCGCTGCGCAGGTGCCGGTGGTACGGCGGGGCAGAATCTTGCCGCGCTCGGAAAGATAACGGCGAAGCTTCGCGGTATCTTTGTAATCCACATGCTCGACTTTATCAACGCAGAAGCTGCAAACTTTCTTGCGCTTGCGCGGGCGAGCCTTATCGGTATTCATCATCATAACCGAAATCCTCCTTTAAGAAATCAGTCAGAACGGAAGCTGACTGTCGTCCTCTTCCAGCATCGCAAAATCCGAGCCGGAAGCAGGTGCGGCAGGTGCCGCGGTATCGGACGGGAACGGAGCGTAGCCGCCGAACGAGCCGGCGCTGTCGCCATCGCGCTTGCTGTCGCCGAAGTAAACGTTATCGGCTACAACCTCTGCGCTGCGGCGCTTATTGCCCTCTTTATCCGTCCAGTTGCGGATCTGGAGACGGCCGGAAACAACCGCCATGCGGCCCTTGGTGAAATACTTGGAAACGAATTCCGCCGTATTGCGCCATGCCACGATGTCGATAAAATCGGTTTCCTTTTCGCCCGTTTCGCGGTTGCCGAAGTCACGGTCTACCGCGATGGAAAACGACGCAACGGCTACGCCGCTGCCCGTATGGCGAAGCTCCGGATCGCGCGTAAGGCGCCCCATAAGGATGATGTGATTTAACATCTCAACGCCTCCTTACGCTTCGACCGCAGTGATCAGCGAACGCAGAATGCCTTCGGTGATCTTGAAGATACGGTCCATCTCTGCCGGGAAATCAGGCTGCACGTCGCAAGTCAGGTAGACGTAGTAGCCCTCGGTCAGGTCGTTGATGGGATAAGCCAGCTTGCGGTTGCCCCACGCTTCCTCGCTGGTGAGCGTGCCGTGCGCTTCCACAACGCCTTTGACCTTCTCCATCAGTGCCTGGATTTCCTCTTCACCCTGTGCAGGATCGATAATGTAGAGAACCTCGTACTTTTCGGAAAGTTTTGCCATGATCGTTTGCACCTCCTTCTGGACAATTGGCCGGCGCCCTACCGCCGGCAAGGATAGCCTGTTCAAACAGGCTGGAATATTATATCTTTTATTTTGCAAAAAGTCAAACAAAAGTTTTGTTTTTCCTGAAATTGCATTTCCTTGCAAAATCCAAAGAACTATGGTAAACTGATTTTGCCAAATAGTCACTTATTTGAATACCACTGTCTACCCATTTATAAGGGACAGGACTTTTATGCCCATTTGGGTAAAAACGCAGGCTCCCTACCTGCGTATGTCCTGTAATGGCGTGGCAAGTGACTGTTTGGCGACAGCGGAGCCTCTGCGTTTTTCGGTGGTACAGCTCTGCTGTGCCACTTTTTTATTTTGGAGGATTCGTTATGCAAGATTATAAGGAAATCTATATCCGGCTGTTTGCAAGAGTCGCCGACGCAACGGACGCGCTGGAGCTGGGCAATGCGGAAAAGGCGCTTTCCATTTTGATTGATGCGCAGCAGGAAGCGGAGCAAGCCGTTTTGGAAATGGACGAAGCCTAACGCATGATGCCCTACGGCAATTTCGATGGCGCGCAGAGGGGCGATTATCAATCGCCCGTTTTCGCGGTGCTTGCCGGTTCCTGACGGGCGATCAATGATCGCCCCTACGGGTCGTTTTCCTCCCCTATTTGCAACAAAAAACACCCCGATGGGGTGTTTTTTCTTTGGAGCAGGTAAAGGGAGTCGAACCCTCCTATGCAGCTTGGGAAGCTGCCGTTCTACCGATGAACTATACCTGCATCGGCATTATTGTAGCATTTCGATTTGAAAATTGCAACCGTTTTCCCGATTCCTGTTTAATTTTCCGCTGAATGGCAATACTATCAGCGGAGGTAATGCATTATGAACAACCAAGACAAAAAAGGACGCGCAGGGCGCGGCTATTATGCTGTTTTAACGCTCTGCGCCCTTGCAATCGGCATTTCCGGCTATCTCTTCCTCTCCGCCGCGCTTGACAGCGCGAAGCCGCAGGAGCAGCTCTCCGTGCCGACAACGATCATCCAGCCGCCGGCGCCTGCGCAGACGCGACCGGTTTCCACGATTGGCGCGGAAGCGGAAAAGACCGGCGACGAGGCAGTAAAAGAAGCTGCCGAAAAAATCATCGTTTCGCCCGTTAAGGGCGAAACCCTGATGGACTACAGCGATACCGAGCTGCAATACAACGCCACCACGAAGGATTGGCGGCTGCATACGGCGGTGGATATTGCCGCGCCGGGGCAGAAGGTGATGGCGGCGATGGCAGGAACGGTCACGGACGTTTACGACGATGATTTTTTCGGCGCAACGGTTGTGATCAAGCACGACGATGGCTATGAAACGCGCTACGCGAATCTCACCGTAATGCCGACGGTGAAAAAAGGAGACACCGTTAAGGCAGGCGACGTGATCGGCGCGGTTGGCGATACGGCGATCATCGAATCGGCAATGGAGCCGCACCTGCATTTCCAGGTGCTCAAGGACGGCAACCCGATCGACCCGAAGGAATTTATCAAGTAAAAAGACGGAGTGCAAGGGCGCCCTTGCACTCCGTCTTTTTATTTTTTGAATACATTCCCTCCGTCTGCGGCTATCGCCGCAGACACCTCCCTTTACACAAGGGAGGCATGACGAAAAGAATTAGCACATTTTTGCGCCGGCGGGGATCGCATCGTCCAGCATGACGAGATGCAGCTTCTCTTCGCCGTTTTCCGTATGGACGGCGGAGATCAGCATACCGCACGATTCGAGTCCCATCATCTTGCGCGGCGGCAGGTTGACGATGGCGAGCAGTGTTTTGCCGACGAGCTGCTCCGGCTCATAATACTTATGAATGCCGGAGAGGATCTGGCGATCTTCGCCGGTGCCGTCATCGAGCGTGAAGCGCAGGAGCTTTTCGGACTTCTTGACCGCTTCGCACGCTTTGACTTTGACGGCGCGGAAATCGGATTTGCAGAACGTATCAAAATCGACGGTTTCTTCCGCAAACGGCTCAAACTCCACGGCGCTCTGCGGCTTCGGCTTCATTGCCTCCAGCGCGGCAAGCTCCTTTTCCGCATCGATGCGCGGGAAGAGCGGATCGCCGCCCTGCACGGATGCCGTTTCGGGCAGCGCGCGCATATCCGCGGCGCTTTCCCAATCGTAGCGATCGGCGCCGATGCGCTGCTTGATCTTTTCGGCGGTTTCGGGCATAAACGGCGTGAGCAGCACGCCGCAAACGCGCACCGCCGCCAGCAGGTTATACATCACGCGCGCAAGCCGCGCTTTTTTGCTCTCGTCCTTGGCAAGCACCCACGGCGCGTTCTCGTCAATATACTTATTGGCACGAGAGATGACCTTAAAGATCTCCGCGAGCGCGTTTTGGAACTGGTAATTTTCCATCTGCGCCTCATAGCGATCGCGCAGGGAGGAAACCATTTCGCAAAGCTCCGCGTCCATGGCAGCGTCCGCTTCCTGATCGGCAGGCAGCGTTCCGCCGAAGTATTTCTGCACCATCGCAACCGTGCGCGAAACGAGGTTGCCGAGGTCGTTTGCAAGGTCGGTATTGATCGTTCCGATCAGCAGCTCATTGGAGAAGTTGCCATCCGAGCCGAACGGGAACGTGCGCAGCAGGAAAAAGCGCAGCGCATCCACGCCGAACCGCTCGGCAAGGATATACGGATCAACAACGTTGCCCTTGGATTTGGACATTTTGCCGCCGTCCATGACGAGCCAGCCGTGGCCGTAAACCTTTTTCGGAAGCGGCATACCCACGCTCATCAGCATGGCAGGCCAGATGATCGAATGGAAGCGCACGATCTCCTTGCCGACGAAATGCACGTCCGCCGGCCAGAATTTATCCACATCGTTATGCGCGTCGTTCTCATAGCCGAGGGCGGTGAGGTAGTTGAAGAGCGCGTCTACCCAAACGTAGACGACGTGACCGGGATCGAAGTCCACGGGGATGCCCCAGGTGAAGCTCGTGCGGCTGACGCAGAGGTCTTCCAGACCGGGATCGATGAAGTTCGTAACCATTTCCTTAACGCGGCTCTTCGGCTCAAGGAAGTCCGTTTCCGTCAGCAGCTTGCGGACGGGCTCGGCATATTTGGAAAGGCGGAAGAAATACGCTTCCTCCTCGGCATCGATCACTTCCCTGCCGCAGTCCGGACATTTGCCGTCCACGAGCTGGCTCTCCGTCCAGAACGATTCGCAGGGCGTGCAGTATTTGCCCTTATATTTTCCCTTATAAATATCGCCGTTATCATGCATCTTTTTGAAGATGCGCTGGATCGCGGAAACGTGATAACTGTCGGTTGTGCGGATGAAGCGATCGTTGGAGATGTTCATCAGCTTCCAAAGATCGAGAATGCCGCGCTCACCGCACACGATTTGATCCACGAACTGCTGCGGCGTAACGCCGGCTTCCTTCGCCTTATTTTCGATTTTCTGGCCGTGCTCGTCCGTGCCGGTCAAAAACAGCACGTCGCAGCCGCGCAGCCGCTTATAGCGCGCCATCGCATCCGTGGCAACGGTGCAGTAGGTATGCCCAATATGCAGCTTATCCGAAGGATAGTAGATCGGCGTAGTGATATAAAATTTCTCGCTCATGACGGTTCCTCCCTTATTCCGGAACATATTCCAAAATATTCTAACAGATTTTCCCCGAAATCGCAAGGGTATAAACGCTTGCAAAACGCGCGATGAAATGATATGATGCGTTCACATGGGAGGTGCGAGCAATGCAGCTGGAGCCGCTTTCTTACGATTTGACCGTCTGCCGGATCCGCACGGCGGCGGAGGCAAACCTTTCCGCGGCGTTTTTCTGCCTTTTCAAAACGGACAGCGAGCTTTCGCTCGTCTGCCTTACAGCCGATACGCCGGCGCATACGGTAAAGCGCGAGGACGGATGGAAGGCGTTTCGCGTATGCGGCGCGATGGATTTTTCGCTTGTGGGCGTGCTTTCGAAGCTCTCGGCGGTTTTGGCGGAAAAAGGCATTTCGATCTTTGCCGTTTCCTCTTATGATACCGACTATATCCTTGTAAAAAAAGACCGCTTCCGGGACGCACTGCAATCGCTCGCGGAAGCAGGCTATACGATAACGGAGTAATTTATGGACAGACTACAGCTAAGACAGCGCCTGACCACGCAGGAGCAAATGTCCGAATCGCTGCTTGTCAGCGCGGTTCTGGCGTTTTCCGGCGGCTTGCAGGACGCCTATACCTACATCGTCCGCGACGGCGTTTTCGCAAACGCGCAGACGGGCAACATCGTTTTAATGAGCACGAATTTTCTTTCGGGAAACTGGGCGGTTGCGCTTCGGTATCTGCTGCCGGTTCTGGCGTTTATTCTGGGCGTGATTATAGCCGCCGACGAGCTTTACTATTTCAAAAACGCGCGGCTGTTCCATTGGCGGCAGATCGTCGTTTTGGTGCAGATCGTAATTTTCATCGTTGTCGGCTTTTTGCCGCCATCGCTCAATCTGCTTGCGAATATGCTCGTTTCCCTCGCCTGCGCGATGCAGGTGCAGGCATTCCGAACCGTGGGCGGCCATACCTACGCAAGTACGATGTGCATCGGCAATCTGCGCAGCGGCACGGAAGCGCTGACACTTTGGATCCACACGAAGCAGCGAAAATACGGCAGCTTGGTTTTGCACTATTTCGGCGTGATTGCCGCGTTCGCGTTGGGCGCAGGGATTGGCGGCGTGCTTTCCAAGCAATGGGGGCAGCGCACGATCTGGCTTTCCTGCGGGATATTGCTGATCGCGTTCGCGCTGATGGAATTTGACAGAATCCCGAAAGAAAAAGCGTAAGGGCATAGCTCTTACGCTTCTTTTTTATCCGGCAATCGTGAAAGAATCCCTTGCGAACAGGTCCTGGACGATCACGTCGAGATCTTCCTGCATCGCGGAAACGGTTTCCTTTTCCGCGTCACTCCACGTTTCATCGAACGCAGGAACGTTATCCAACACGAAAACGCCTGTTCCATCGAGCGTGCCGAGCAGGTAGCCGTCACCCTCGCCGAACTGCAGCGTGAACAGCAGCAGCGGCTCGTGATCGCCGATCTCGCCATAGAACGCAACGGAATGGTCCGTTTGCTCTGTTTTGATCTGATCGCGCCATTTTTCGGGATACGGCAGCGCGCCGATCGGCGAATCCACAGTGAACGTTTCAATGCTCTGCGGCTGCGGCTGCGCCGTGCCTGCCTGCAGCGTGAAATCGCGGAGGATCACGTTCACGTCTTCCTGCATCGTATAGATGGTTTCCTTTTCCGCCTCGCTCCACGTTTCATCGAAAACAGGCTCGCCGTCTACAATATAAACAGGCGTATCATGGAACGTGCCGAGCAGGAAGCCGTCGCCCTCGCCGAACTGCAGCGTGAACAGCGGCTGCTCCGATTTGCCGGCTACCCAGCCATAAAAGGAGACGGCGTTTCCGTTCTCTTCCGTGCGCGTGAAAGCCTGCCATTTCTGCGGATACCGCAGCGTTCCATACGGCGTTTCGATGGGATAGGTATCATCGTCTGCTTCGGGCTTTTCGCCGCAGGCTGCCAGCGAAATCAGCAGCGCCGCCAGCAGCAAAAAACAAATAACTCTTTTCATGGAAAAGCTCCTTTAACAGGAACAATGGGAATCCCTTTCGGGATTCCCATTGTTTGAAATGGGTTTAGTTTGCGGAGATCGGCTCGCCAAGCTCATCGACGATCTGACCCTGCGCATTGAACGTATAAACGCCCGGCTCAAGCAGACCGTTGTTGTGTCTTGCATCGATTATTCTCGTTGCGTTGACCACAACGGAGCCATCGGTTGTTGCATAGTAGTAGTAACCGTCTACCGCAACGAGGCCGGCGTGCCGCTTTGCGCCGTTTACAAAGTAATACAGCTTGCCGTCTTCTTCCGCAACGCCGTTGCGGATGATCGCAGCGCCGTTTTCGCCGAAGGTGTAGATGCCGGCGATGAAGCCGTTTGCATGACGCTCGTCAACAAAGCGGGTAACGTTGGTAACAACTTCGCCGTCCGACTTGACGTAGTAGAGATCGCTGCCGACCTGGATCATGCCTGCGTGCGTCTTAACGCCGTTTACGTAGTAGTAAAGCTTGCCGCTTTCTTCAACGAACCCGTTGAGAACGAGCATCGCGCCGTCAGCGCCGAAGGTGTAGGTGCCGGCGGTAAAGCCGTTTGCATGACGCGCGTCAACATAGCGGGTTGTGTTGGTAACGACTTCGCCATCCGTCTTGACGTAGTAGAGATTGCCGTCGATTTCGATCAGACCGGCATGGATTCTTACGCCGTCAACGTAGTAATAGAGCTTTTCGCCTTCAGCAACGATACCGTTCAGCATAACCATTCTGCCGGCTTCATCGAAGGTGTAAGCACCGGCGGTGCGAAGATCGTTCAGCCACTTGCCGCTGATATAGCGAGTCTGGCTCGTGACGGCTTTGAAGCTGGAATCGAAGTAGTAGTAATAGCCGTCTTCGTAGACGAGACCCTTATGCTGTGCATAGCCGTTTTCGAGATAGTACGTGCCATCCTCCGTTGCAAGAACGCCCGTGCTGCTCATCTTCTCGATCAGCTTGCCATCGGCAGCGAAGTGATACATCTGATAGTCGTTATCATGCGAATAGCGGCTGTCCTTGATGATGCGGTAGCCTTCATAGCGGCAGCCGTCGTCGCCGAAGTAATACTGTTCGCCGTCGATCGTTGCCCACTCGTGGTGGTAATACTTGCCGCCGCTGTAGTAGCAGCGAGTACCAACGCCTTCTCTGGTGCTCCAGATATAGGGCTCTGCGATCTTGCCGTTTACGGCATTGAAGATTGCCAGCCAGCCGGAGTTGCCGCCGCTGACTTTGCCGGTAACGCCGCGATAATCGGAGGTGCTGAAATAGTACCACTCGCCGTCAACCTGCTGCCAGCCGCTTACAATGTTGCCGCCGACCGCATAGTAGTTATAGCCGTCCTTTTCAAACAGACCGGTGTACACGCCCTTGTTGACGCCGTCTTCGCCGAAATCATAGTAAACGCCTTCAACCGGGTAGACGCCCTTGACCTTTGCGCCGTCAACATAGTAGTTTTCGCCGCTCCAGCCGTCTTCGCTGCTCTTCAGGACGCCGTCGATATAATCCTTGCCGTCCGTCCAGGTGCCGGTGAAGAGATGGGTTTCATCGTGCGTGCAGGCGAGAACGCCATCTTCATTGAACGCGAATGCGTGGCCGGTTGCCGGAACAACAGTGCCCCAGTCCACAACGGAACCGCAGGTTTCGCAGTAGGTACGGTTTGCGTAGCCAGCCTCAGTGCAGGTTGCTTCTTTGTTCTGAACCGTGAGGCTTGCATCGTGCGTATGCCATGCCTTGGTCTTATTGCCGGTGACGGCGGTTGCAAGGCTGAAGCTGCCGTAGAACGAGCCGGAAGCGCCGCTCGTATAGGTGACCTTGCCGAGCTGAACGTTTGTTTCAACCAGCAGGACGGGTTCGCCGTAGGTGCTGGCGTAACGCGCAGCGGCAGTCATCTGCTTCGGCGCGTTTGCGCTGTCGCCGCCAACCTGCGTTGCTTCGTTATACGACCAAACGCGAACCGGAAGCGACGCAATGGTCTGCGTGCCGGTCAATTCGGTTTCGCCGGTCTTGGTGATGGTAACGGTTGCGATGCTGTCTTCCACGGGGTTGAGCGTGTAGCTGCCGGTGAAGCCATCGGCGAGGATCATATGATCCAGCTCCCACTCATGCGCGGACTGCAGCTTGATCGTGGTCTGAACGGAGTCCACGTCCTCAATCGCGTCGGCAACGAGGTCTACGTAGTAGACGGAGCCGGCTTCGATCGTGTTGTTCTTATCGTTGTGGCCGGAGAGGCGGACTGCCGATTTTGCAGCCGGCGCATCCACGGTCAGCGTTTTCGTAAGGGTGGTTGCGTTGCCGAGGTTATCCGCGATCTCAAACTTCACGCTGTGCACGCCGTTCGAAAGGACCACGTTCTCCAGCGACATGCCGCTGCCGGAAGCCTTTGCCGCGTACTTCACGCCATCGATATAGATAGCGGCGGATTGATAGTTCAGGCCGGAAGCGTTGCTTGCCGCAGCGTCCGCAACAGTCGCATTGAACGAAACGGTATCGGTATTGATCGTCTGACCGCCGAGGTCAATGTTCGTATCGCTGGTGCAGTAGGTCGGAGCGGAGATAACCGGCGGCGTGCGATCGTCCACAGCGGAGCTGTAGTCGAGCGTAATGTCGTCAAAGTAGTAGGTCAGCTCCTGTGCCTCGGAGGGCTTGACGTACATACGGATGAACGACGGGGAACGATAAACGTCGTTCAGCGGATCAACCAGCTTGACGAAATTCGCGCCGGTGAGGTCAGCCGTGACGTAAACCCATCTGTTCTCCGGAATATCGGTTTCCTTCAAAGCGTTGATGTTCTTGCCGTTGTACTGGAGGTTGAGCTGCGTGCCGGAAAGCGCGGAAGTTGCGCTTGCGCCTCTCTGAACCGTGAGCTGCAGCGCCATAGCGCCGTTATTCTTCGCGGTGTAGAAGCCCTTGGGCACGTAGACCCACATGCCGAGCTTCGTTGCGGCCTTGCCGTTTGCAACGTCGCGCAGGACAGTGTTGCCCTGGATGTTCCAGATAATGGAGTAGACCCAGCTGTTGAATTCGGTATTCTTCATATCGAAGGTAACTGCCAGCGCCTTATCGCCGCCGTGCGCCTGGCCGCCTGCCGCAGCAGAGGAAAGGTGCGTATAAGTCTTGTTGCTCCAGGAGATCTGGCCGCCGGCGAAGAGCGTGCGGAACGGCGTAGAGAACGAGCCGCTGGTTGTAACCGGAGCACCGCCGTCACGCATGAACTTGTCGGCTGCGTCGGTGGATACCCAATCGCTGATATCGCCGTCCTCAAAGTCCCAAAGGATTTCCGAGCCAAGGCCGAGGTTGACCGTGAAGGTCAGCGCCTTGCCGGTGGGAACGTAAGTTGCGGTAATGGTGGTGCCGGAAACGCCTGCTTCCGTGGTGGAAACGAAGGTCAGACCGTTCAGCGTGCCGGCTGCCGGGTTGGAGCTTGTAAAGGTAAAGGACGAGCCGTCCAGGTAAACGTCCGCTTCGCCCTGCTTGGAAATAAATTCTAGCGTAGCGCTTCTGCCGTAGGGAATTGTGGTTTCGGTAGCTACAAAGGCGAGCGTTTCGGGGTTGGTGACGGTGATCGCCTTTTCGCCGACAACGTTGCCGCCGGAAACAGCCTGGATCGTCACGTCGCCGGTTTTGCCGTTCGATACGAACGTACCGCCCTCGATCGTGCCGAAGGAAGCATCGGAGAGCTGCCACTGCAGATCCGCGGGCGTTGCCATTGCGTAGCCGTGGGTATCGATTGCGTCGGCGCCGAAGGTATAGGTGGTGCCGGGCGCGAAGAAGTCATAATCGGACGTGACGTTCACGTTGTTCAGAACGCCGGTTTTGCCAACGTTGGAAACGATGAACACCGCGTTGATGGTGGGACGCTCGGCGCCGTCGCACGGGACGCAGCGCAGCGCGTAGGTTTCTTCACCGGCACGCTTTGTTACCATTGCGGAAGAGCCGCCGCCATCGCAGTTGAATGCCCATTTGCAGCCGAGCGCCAGCATCGCTTCGCCTTCCTCGCTGTCGCTGAGGCCGATGGAGTTGTTTGCGCCGCGGCCGTCGTTCATAACGAGAACGAGCGTGCCGTCTTCCTTAACGCCGATCATCGAGCGCGCGGCAGCATTGCTGCGGCTGATCGTGGGGGTGACGAGCTTGCCATCTGAAACAACCATGGCGAAGTTCGCGCCGATTGCCTGCCACTCATCGCCGCGCAGACCTTCCGCAGCCTTGCGGAGCTCGCAGTAGCACGAACCGTCTTCGTTCTTGTAAACGCAGAGCATCGTCTGGCAGACGCCGGAATGGAAATCGTTGATCTTGTTGCCATGGTCAACGAGGACGTTGCCGTTGTAAACCAGCCAGGAATACGGCGCGTTGTTGTCATAAGCAAGGCCGGTATTCATGCCGGCAACGACGTTGTAGCCGAGTACGTTTTCATAGTACGCGGTCATGTCGGTAACGGTAGCCGCCTGCTGATTGGCAACGGAAGTGATGTCCTTATCGATGCCATAGTAGCCGGGAACGATGGAGATCGCCTCATTCGAGGGATCCACTTCCACAACGTGCAGAACCTGTCTGCGCGTGCCTGCTGCATTGTTCAGAACCATTTCGGTTTCTGTTGCAGCGCCGGGAACCAGCGTCCAATCCTTCTGGGAGATGACCGTATAATAGCCATCTACGCCGAAAGACGTTCCGCTGTAGGTTACGTTGTCATCCGCCCATGCGGCACCGGCTGCGATCGGCAATGCGCCGAGGAGCATGACTGCCGTAAGGAGCAGCGCAACAAAGCGTTTCGTTTGTTTCATAGTGATGTACCTCCTTGAAAACGCTGTTGTTGTTTCTATACATAATCGCTTATAAAGCGGAATTTACGGTTTTTCCGGAAGCTCGATCCAGCTTCCGAGCGTCTCATCCCATTCGGCAGGCGTGAACGGATAGAAACCGCCGCAATGGAAAAACGTCATTTCCCCGAAATAGAATTCGCCATTCAGTTCATAGAAGTCCGCGCGGACCTGCGCAATGCCCGCCGAAAGCACGGCTGCCGCCTCGCGCATTTTTTCGAACGTCTGCGGTTTTTCCGGCGGCACGGGCGCGGTATCATGATCGATCTTCAGATCGAGATGGCGATAGTCCATATCGAAGAAATCGCCGTAGACCGCGCCGGCAGATCTGCCCTGCGCAACGTACATCAGCTTAGGCACTCCGCCGAAGCAGAAGAACTTATAATCGCGCAGATCGCCGCTTTCATCGCCGGGCAAATACTGCTCGGCAAGGATCATCGGCGGAACGTTTTTATACGGCCACTGTCTACTATCATAATAATAATTCTTTTTAAGCGATTTTTCAAGCTTTTTCCGCGCTTTTTCGCGGTCAAATGTCATTTTATCGCGGCAGATGATCGCGCTATGCGAATCATGGTTGCATTTGAGCACGAACTGCTCGGGCAGCGCGTCAAAATCAATCTCGTCAAAGTGCTTCCATGTGCCGAGCGTGGGGATGATATGCTCCGCGCCGATCTTCTCCGCTGCCCACTGCTTTGCCGCGATCTTATCCACCATCGTTGTATAGACGTCGCGGCGGTCGTAGAGCTTGATCCACTGCAGCTTCTCCGTAAAGGTAACGGGCGGATCCAGGCGCAGCTTCTTCCCCATCGCGGCGCGATAGAGCAGCTCCAGGCACAGCTTATCCGGCACGAAATGCATGCCGTATTTTCGGTCCAGATGCGCGAAAACACGCGCAAAACTCAGTTTTTTCTTCATGCGTTCTCCCATTATTTCTTTTTCAGCCGGCGCAGCTTCTTCCGAACGCGGTATACGACGCCGCGCTCAAACCGCTCGGCAAGGCGCCCGTAGGAGCGGTTGCGGCGGCGAATCTCAGCTTTTGTCAGCGCTTCTGCGTTATATGGCTCGAAGCCCTCCGCCGTGATCAGATAGCAGGCTATTTTTTCGATATCAAAAACCGGCGCGGGCAGGTTTCTCTTTTTTAGATGAATATAGATAAATTCTTCCGTTTTTCGCTCATTCTTCTCGTAAAACGCGCGGAAAACCTTGCCGTTTTCCCAGAAAAAGATCTGGTCACGATAGTTTTTCTCATGCGCGTCGGGATAGTCCTCAACGAGCATCAGCCGGCGCACGCTTTTGGAAATATCCGCAAAGATCCGCTCGCGAAAAAACGGGAAGCCGTTTTCCAGATAGATCGCGTTGATGCCGCCAAGCTCATCAAACTGCGTTGTATTTGGATTTGTGAACGACGCAAGATAGGAATTGCCCGACTTCGGGATCAGACGGTAGCGCGCGTTGCACTGCGGCGTATTGCGGTAGAGCGCGAGGTGACCGAGCGGCAGAAATTTATCATAGTTCTCAAGATGAAATCGCTCGAAAAACGACGCGAGATCACCGAAAATCATATCAAAATCGCAGCAGCCCCAATAATCGTACCCCGAAAGCCACTTTGCGAAAATCACGCCGTAAACAGGCTTGAAATCGCAGCATTTATACGGCGTAGTCAGCGCCGTTTCCATTCCGAGCGTTTCATCGGCAAGCGCTTTCATCTCCGAAAGGCGCATCGGCAGAAGATGCACGTTTGGCGGCAGCTCCGAAAGCGCCTGATCGGTTACGAGCAGGAAATCCACGCTCGGATTGCAGGCGCACGAACGCAGCCACAGCGGAAAAAACGAGGGCAGTTTCCCGAAATAAACGCCTATGATACAAACTTTCATTTTGCCTCCCCAAGCGCGGCTCTTCCGATTGCGGTGCGCTTTAGCAGCCACGTCAGTCCCCACGCGATCGCAGCCGCAGCGCAGAAGTTTACGATCACGAACGCAAGCGGCGCGATCCAAGCAAAATTCGTAAGACGCATCGTGGCATAGAGGATCTGCTGATGCAATAGATAGATGCCCATGCCGGCGGCTGACAGCGCCGCGAAAAACGGCTTTTCATACAGGTTTTTCAGCAGCGTTCCGATGCAGAGATACGCAAATACGCCCGAAAGATTCACAAACAGCATCAGCGTTTCCTTGAGATACGCATTGCATTCGGAATCGATGCACTTTACCGCGTACAGCGCGAACGAACCGGCGCAGAGCGCAAGCAGAAGCGGAAGCCACCTTGCGCGCGGAATGCAGAGCCGGCGCTGCTGCAAGAGCAGTCCAAGGTAGAAATACAGCGCGGAGCGCAAAAACGCATCGAAGCGCAGTACGCGCAGCGGCAGACGCAGCTCGGTCAGCAAAACGCCGAGATAGCGTACCGCGAGGAATCCCAAAATTCCGAGCCAGACGGGCAGCTTCAAAACACGGTCGCTTGTGAAATAAAACAGGATATACAGCAGGAACAGCGTCAGCAAAAACCAGAGCTGCGCCGGATCGAAGCCGAGCAGGTAGTTTTTCGCAAGCTGCGCAGGGGCAAGACCCTTCGCAAAGTAATCGGCAGGCGCCGCCCAGAAAACCGAGATGACCGCATACGGCACAAGCAGCCGCTTCGCCCGATGCTTCAGGTCATAGCCCATCGTGCGGTATTTCCCCTTTTCATAGCGCCGCAGCGCGAAGAAAAAGCCGGAGCAGACGAAAAACGTTTGCGTATGCGTCAGCTCCAGAAAGCGCGCGAAATACGCGATTGGCAGGCTTTGCCGCAATGGCGTTACGCCGCCCCACGCGCTTGCGGCAAACACGATACACGCATGGCCGAGCACAACGAGCAGCATCATCAGCGTTTTCGTTACGCTGACGGCGCGTAGATCCGTTTCTCTCACAGCAGTCCTCCGTTACGCTTTTTGCCTTTCCAGTTTATGGACGCGGCGCGAAATGAAGAAATATTTAAAGCCGGCTACGGCAAACAACTGCGCGATCTGCAGCAGCAGATAGCCATAGATGCCGTAGGTTTGCACGCACGGAACCAGCACGACCAAAAACTGCAGATCGCAGATCGCTACGATGATCAGGCTTTCCCTTGCGAGATCGATTGCGAACATGAGCTGATTCATGCAGATCAGCGAGATGCCGAGGATCGTATAAACCATATACAGCAGCGATTGCAGCTTAGCTGTCGTCATGGCGGCATCGAAGATCACGATCCACCAATCGTAGGTGCCGAACAGCACGGCAACGAGCGCGGCGCCTGCCGCGCAGACGATGCCGAGGTATTTCATGGAAACGCGATGCGCCTTTTTATACTGCTTCTGCGTAACCCATTCGCAAAGCTCCGGGTAGAACACCTGGTTGATCGGCTTCGTAACCTTCTGGAAGACGTTGCAGATTCTTGTAATGACCTTGATATACGCGGTTGCGAGCGTACCGACGTATTTATTGATCAGCAGCGTGGAAACGTTGCCGAGGATCTCATCGAAGGTAGAGGTCAAGCCGTAATAGACGTTATGGCGCATAAATTCGCCTTCAAAGGTGAAGCCGGCTTTCCAAAAGCCGCGATACTGCTCGTTTTTATAGGTGACGCGCAGGCAATAGATCACAAGCACGATACATTCGATCATCTCCGTGGCGGCGTACTCCAGCAGCACCACGATAAACGAATGGACGCCGAGCATCCACGTTGCGAGCAGAACCGCCGTTTGCAGCCCGAAAACGACGGCATGGATTATATTGACCTGCTTGAAATAGCCGAGCTTGCGCAGCAGACCGACCGGCGCACCGTTGAGCACCGGCATGAACAGCAGCAGCGGGATATAATAGTTCGTCAGGCGCACCGTTTCCGGCTCCCAGCCGAACAGGCGCGTGATCGGCTGCAGCAGGAAAAAGCCGCATACAAACGCCACTGCGCCCATGATCGCATCAAGCAAAAACGCGGTGTTGATATATTTTTTCGCGCGCAGGGAATCGCCTTCCGCCTCCGCAGACGTTACGAATTTGATAACGCCGTTGAACGTGCGCAGGCAGAAGAGATTGGAGAGCAGATTGGTATACGTTTGGATAATGACGAGCGAACCGTATTCCAGCGTGGAGATGATCCGCAGCGTCAGAACCAGCGACAGCATCGAAAAGATCGCGCCGCCGTTCTGCCCGAGAAACACCCATATATAGTTGATGACGAGGGGATTTTTTGCGAGTGTTTTCACTTTCCCCTTCAGCTTATCGATCATGCGGAACCCTCAAATTCACTTTTTGACAATGCGGGCAACGCCCTTCAGCGCGCCGTCCAGATGCAGCTTTTTCGCGCCGCCGAGCATACTGCGGTAGATTTTCCGCGGCAGATGCTTCAGGCGCTCATCGCGCGAAACTTCGCGCAGCTTATCGTTGCCGCCGTATTTTGCCTTTGCCGGAAACATCAGCAGGCACTTTTCCGGATCGGCGTATTCCTCATAGCTTACAAGGAATTCCGCGATGTTCTGATGCGGAACCTCCGTTGCGTATTTGATCAGGTGCGACTGATCGTGCCAAACGGCGATCACACCGTCCGCCAGGTCCTCCGCCGTCCGATCGCGCAGCGTGCGGCACATCTCCAGCACCGCATCGCGCGTGCCGCCCCAAAACGCGCCGCAATGCGCGCGGCAGGGCGTTCCCGGCGCAACGTACGCCCGCGATTCCGGGCGACGCTCCGGACTGCATTCGCTGCCGTCAAGATCGTGATAATAACGCGGATGCAGGCTCAAAACGAGCGGCTCTCTCTCCGTGGGATACGGGATCTGCGCTTCGGTAACGTCGCGCAAGAATTCGCTGTTCGCGTTGACGTAGTAGCAATAGTCAAACGGCGCGAGCGCATCCTGCACCGTGCAGAACCACTGATAGCGCAGCAGCGTATCATACGGCCAGCCGGTCTTTGCCTGATAGTAGGTATGTACGCCCGGCAGCTTGCAGCGCAAAACGCGCTCGCTATCGGTAAAGATGAAGTATTCTTTTTCCGCATCGGGATAGAAATGCTTTTGGCACGTTTCATAGAATTTATCCCAGAAAATTTCGTATTTCCCGGTGCAGATATACAGCATTGCGATTTTCTTCATTGCGGCTGCTCCTTTCCGGCGTCTTCAATCTGCTGCGGTTTTGCCGCCTCTGTCTTGAAAAACGGCTGATAATCCCCCAGCCCGATGCACAACGCGATCACCGACCAGAACGATGGGATCGTTTGCACCGAGAGCGTCAGCGACAGCAGGATCGCCGCGAAAAACACCGCGATCGTTGTTCCGTTTTTGCGGCGCAGCAAATAGCGCAGCAGGTTAATCAGGAATACGCCGTACAGCGTAAGCCCGACGATGCCGTTTTCCAGCCAGATCTGCAGCAGATGGTTATGCGTTGCGATGCCGGCAAGGATCACGCTTGCGCCGGAGCCGTAGCCGATCAGGAAGCGGACCGGAGACGCGAAAATCAACCTGAAAACGCGCGTCCAGATATCCATACGGCCGCCGCCGCCCGTTTTTGCAACTTTTTCATAGCTAAAGCGGCTTATGATCTCCTCCGGCATACTGTTCATCATCTGCTGCGCGATATAAACCAGCAGCAGCGCAACGAGGATCATCAGAATCTTCCGTCCGCGCCGCATTCTGCCCCAATACAGGAAGTACACAACGATAACCGCCGCAAGCGCAACCGCACCGCCGCGCGAGCCGGTGCTGATCGTGCAATAGATCAGAACCAGCAGGATCGCCGCAAAGAAGATTTTTGCAAGCAGCGCGCGTTTGGAAAGCAGACCGCGCACGCAGATCAGCGCGGGAAACAGCAGCGAGAAGCAGAGGTAGTTGGGATCTCTGTTCGTTCCGAAAACGCTGATCGTAACGCGCTGCGAATTTTCAACCGCAGCGGCTGCGCCCCACAGCAGCATCGCGCAAACGAGCAAACCCGTTATAAACGAGGCAAACATCAGCAGCTTCTTTTCTTTCGCCGTATAATCGCCGAACGCAATGCAAACCGTGAATATAAAAACCTTGATAAAGTTGTATGCCGTGTCCATTCCGCGCTTCGGGCTCCAAAGCGACGCAACAAGATAATACGCAAAGAACAGCAGCAGCGAAAGCTGCAAAAGCGTAACCGAAAGCTGGTCTCTGTGGCTCAAAAGCCGCACGATTCCAAACAGGAGCAGCGGAATGCAGACGTAGATCAAAATGCCCCGCCCTGCAATATTGATCGCGTTAAACGGGATCAGCACAATTGCAAGCGCCGCAAAAAAGCCGTATGCAGTTATGCCTTTCGCTTCTGATTTCACTGTGTTGCGTTCCTTTCTCTATCGCTTTCGCGGAGCTTTTCCAGCAGCGCTTTCGCGCGGATTTCCCACGTATAACGCGCTTTTAGCGTTTGCTTTGCCGCGGCGCCAAGCCGCGCGCGAAGCGCACCGTCCGATACGAGCGTTTTGAGCTTTTCAGCCCAGTCGGAAACGTGATCCGGCTCGGCAAAAACGCACTGCTCGCCGTCCGATACAACTTCCTCGATCGAGGGCAGCCGCGCCACTAAAATCGCTTTGCCGCGCGCCATCGCCTCAAACAGCTTCAGCGGCGAGATCCAACTTCCGATATTGAGGCGCTTATTCTGATCCACGAATACGTTCTTTGAAAACGGCATCAGGCAGATATCAAACGCCTCATAATATGCGCCAACCGCCGCGTTATCCACCTGGCCGTAAAAGACGAGATTCGCTGCGCCTGCCGCCTGCGCTTCCGATTTCCAATGCGAAAGCCACTGCGGCGCACCGCCGACAACGTGGAACGTCCACTGCGGGCAGGCAGCCGCAAGCGGAATCAGCGTTTCCATGCATTTGCCCGGATACAGCGATCCGAGATAGCCGATCTTTACGCCGCCCGAATCGCCGCGGAGCACCGCCGGCTCGCACGGCTGCGCTTCGTCCGCGCCATCATGCAAAACGGTGATGCGTTCCGGCTTGAGAAACGGAAACAGCTCCAGATAGCGTTTTTTCAGCGCATCGCTGATCACGACCAAGCCAATGCAGTTTTTCGATCGGAGCAGCTTTTCCTCCAACTTTCGCGTTTTATCGCCGGGTTCGGCGTGCGCCTCATAGAGGAACGGGCGGCGCTTGCGGAGAAAATAGAGCGCATAGGGCGATCTGCCGTAGGCGATCGCATCACGGCTGCCGGAGCACGCTTTGCAAAACGCGCCGTAAAGGATGCCGATGCGATGCAGCTTCGTGCGAAGCAGCCGCGGCACATACGTTTGGCGGATCGTGAAGCATTCGTCTACGCCGTATTTCTCCCAGATCGCGCTTTGATGCGCGGCGGCGCTGCGGTCATCCGTGTTGCAGTGGAGCGTGACCTCCGCGCCTGCCGCCTGCAATGCGCGGCACATCTTCATAACGTGCACGGTGTTCGCCCGATCCGACGGGATCACCGTATCGATGTAATAATCAAGCCTGATCGTTTTCATGCAGCGCAAAATCGCCCTTTCCGAAACCGCGTTCAATTTAGCTGCGCAGCAATAACGGCAGCATACTGCTCCATTGCGCGCGCTTTTGAATATTTTTTCTCATACAGCGCCTTGGCGCGCTTGCCCATTTCCGCGCGCAGCGGCGCATTTCCCGCCAGCTCGCAGATTCCATCGTACAGCCGCGCGGAATCACCCGGCTCGGCACATCTGCCGAGATCGGCGGATTGAATTTCTTTGTAAAGATAGGAATCCGCATCCGCCACGGCAAGCATCGCATGGCCGAATTGCAAATGATTATAATACTTGCTCGGCGCGCACAGACCGGTAAGCCCTGCTCGCAGACCGATCACCGCCATGTCCGTTTGCGCGAACGCCTCTTCTATCGTCCGCGCATCCGGATCGATACACAGCTGCACGTTTTGCAGCTTCAAATTCCGGATCTGCTGCGCAAGCGCCGCCATGCGGCTGCCGCTGCCGAGAATCATAAAGCGGACGCGGTCGTCCCCCTGCAGAAGCGACGCTGCGCCGAGCAGCGTTTCAAGCTCCTGGCACGGGCCGACGTTGCCGATATACGACACAACCACCGGCGCTTGATGTTCCGGACGCGGCGCATCAAGCTGCACGCCGGTTGCCCAGTTATGGATCGTTACGATCCGCGAAGGATCCAGCTCCTTGCGGTGCGCAAGCAGATATTCGCGCATTTCATCCGCGAGCGCAACGACCGTATCGGCGCTGCGATAGAGCGCGCGATTGAGCCGCCGCATCAGCCGCGCGGTCAGTCCGCGCGGAGAGATCGCGCCCACCGCTTCGGCGATTTCGGGATAAACGTCGTAAGCCACGAAGATGAGCTTCGTGCCGAAGCGGCGCTTTGCCGCGAGCGCGGCAAGCGGCAGAATCGGCGGATTTGTATACACAACGACCGCGCGGTAGCGTCCGATCTTTTTTACGCTGCCGAGCGCGGCAAACGCAAACGACGCATAGCCGATCAGTTTGCCGAGCAGACCGCCGCGGCTTGGATGGAGATAACGCAGGCGCGTTACGCCGACGCCATCAACCGTTTCTTTTTTGGGAATACCGCGCTCTGCGCCGCCCACAAGCGCGTCAACGGTGAAACCGCGCGATGCGAGGTCTTTTGCGGTTTCATACGGGAGCAGCGCGGAGGAACTGTTTTGCGGATAAAAGAACTGACACAAAAAAAGGACATCTTTCTTATTTGACATCTTTATTTCGTTCCTTCTCTTCTGCTTTTATGACTCCAAAACGCGGTAGAATTCCGCAAGCACGCGATCCGGCTGATACTGCGCCGCGTCCTCCAAACAGTTTTTCGCAAATTGCAGCGCAAGCGCGCGATCGTGATACAGGCGCAAAATCGCGTCCGCGATCGCTTCCGGATCTTTGATCGGCACGAGAATGCCGTTTCTGCCGTCCTTGATCACGTCGCTGTTATACAGCCAATCCGTGGCGATGATGGGCAGCGCGCTGTTATACGCATCAACGACGTTGCCGGGGAAGCCCTCGCCATGGTAATAGGTGGGAAACAGCATCAAAAAGTAATTTTTCAGCGTTTCAACCGTTTTATCGTAGTCCACGATGCCGAGGTACCGCACAAACGAGCCATACTGCTTCAGCAGCTCCGAGAGCCGCTCGCGGTAGGCATCGGGCAGAAGCCCGTAGAGGTCGAGCGAGAGGTATTCACCGCCGAGCCGCTGGTTTGCAAGGCGGACTGCCTCGATCGCGTCCTCAACGCCTTTGTCCCCATAGATTCGGGAAAATACGCAGAGCTTGAGCTTTTGCTCCGTTTGAAGCGTCAGTTCCGATTCGCTGCGCGTATGCAGCCGCTTCGGATTGGAAAGGATGTATATCCGCTCCACGCCGAGCGCTTGCAGGTCTTTTTTCAGATTCTCCGTTTGCACGAACAGCGCGCGGAAACGGTTTACGAGTTTTTTATATCGGGGGTGATCCTTCAGAAGCTGCGGCAAAAAGCCGCCGATCACGATATAGTAAAGCTCCCGATGGAAGATGCTGTTGATCGCCATGAGGATTGGAACGAACACCTTAAAGCCGTTGTCCGCCGGAGCAATCAAGACGCGCTTTGAGCGGCGGATCAGCCGCACGCACTCCAGAAAAAACGAAGCCTTGCGTTTTTTCCATCCGTTCGTATTTGCGATGAGCACCCGGTCCGCGCCGTAGCGCTGCCGCAGCTCATTCGTTATGATGGTTGTGCGGACAGCCTGTCCGTCGGCGATTTTGCCGCCGTCGCCGAACTGTCCCCAAATGCCTATCTCGTACATATCAGCAGCTCTCTTTCGCCATGTCCCGATACAGCTTTTCATACAGCGCCGTATTCATAGCTCTGGAATAATGCGACGTTCCGTAGCGGTAGGCGTTTTCGGCATACGCCTCGCGCAGCTCGGGATTATCGCGCAGGGCGACGATCGCGTCCGCAACGGCTTTCGGATCATCACAGCCGCAGGCGACGCCGATCTGCTCTCTGCCGAACATTTCGTTATACTCCGAATCCGGATCGGCGGAGGTTACGATTACGCGGCGGCACGCCATTAAGAGGCCTGCCTTGCTCGGAACGGAATTGCCGATTACGCCGTAGGGCAGCGGAATGAGGCAAACCGAGCACGCGCTGTAAACGTGGGGCACCATCTCCTGCGGCTCAAGCGGCAAAAACACGACGTTATCGAGCTTTTCTTCCTTGACAGCCGCTTCAAAATCCGCTTTCTGGCTGCCGAAGCCGATCATCTGGAACACGATATTCTTCTCGCCCTGCAGCAGCTTTGCAACCTTTACGACCATGCGATAGTCAAAGTTAAAGCCCATCGTTCCGGCATACTGCACGTAGAAGATATCCCGCTGCATATCGTATTTCTGAACGAAGCGGTTCTCTTCCCACGGGATCTCCCGCACGCTCTGATCATCGTACCAATCGGGGATCACGGTGATCTTCTCCGCCGCGACGCCCTGCGCCATGACCTTGCGCTTCATATCCTCGGAAATCACGGAAATATGATCCGCCTTTTTATAGGCGATCTTATGGAAGCGGTAGAAAAACCGCTGCATCCACTTCTGACGCATCACGCCGTTTGCGATGGACGCGCCGGGGAACATATCCTGGATATTCCAAATCGTTGGAATCTTGACGTACCGTTTTGCAAAAGAGACCGCAAACGGCGCCCACGGGCAGGACTGGACCATCATGACGTCGAAGCCATGCTGCCGCTTCAAAACCGGAATGCTGTCAAAGCAGTATCTCACGCCGGTAAGATATCTTTTTACAAATGCTTTTTTCTCAACGACCTGCGTCGTTACAGTTTCGTATGAGAACTTCTCAAACGCCAGTAGGTTCTCCGGCGCATCGGGGTCAGTCCCCGATGAATGGCTTTCGATAAGATGAACCGTATGTCCTCCGAGCAGCAAATCTTCAATTAAGGCATTATATAGATGTCGGGAAGGGCCGTAAGTATCAAACCCTCCGCTCATATAAATCAGCACTTTCATATCGGAGTCTTCCCCTCTAATTGCCTTCCATGATCTTATTTGCTCCTACGACAAGCGAGCCTGCCGGAACGTCTTTCGTAACTACCGCATTTGCGCCTATAATGCTGTTATCCCCAACTTTAATACTGCCAAGGATAACCGCTCCGGCGCCAATCATCACATGATTGCCTATGGTTGGAGCCGCTTCGGTTCTGACAACCCCGCTCCACTGATCCCCGATTGTAACGTTGGAGAATATCTTGCAATTACTTCCTATCGTTGCATTGAAATGAACCGTGCATCCCAATCCATGATGGAAGAAAACAGTACCGCTTCCAATTTCACACTTGGAGCTTACGGCGTTTGAACATACCGTCTGCTGAAGCATTTCCGTAAAACGAGCAAGCGGGCGAAATATCCTCCCTGAGCCATACAGCTTATGAGACAGTTTCCATAAAGCATTCATTGCTTTGTCTCTCCAATCAACGCATTTACGCAAGCTTCTGTAGCACCGATACCGTAAGTCACAAACGCATCACGGAACCGTTTTGTATTCTCGCACTCAACCCGGTAATCAATCCCTTTAATCCTGCCGAGCAGCTCGTTTTCCGTCCGGCAGCTCTTGTTGGGGTACCGCTCGTCAATATCGAAGTACGTGCCGCGCTCTGCAAGGTACGTTTCATAATCGTAGGCATAGCAGAAAATCGGGCGGCAGAGGATCGAATAGTCAAACGCGATCGCGCTGTAGTCCGTGATCAGCAGATCGCTTGCGATCATCAGATCGTTAACCGCCGGGTAATCGGAAACGTCCCGGACGAAATCGTTAAACTGCACGCCGAGCACCGCCGTTGTTTGATGGTGCGCGCGGAACAGAACGATATAATCCGCGCCCAGCTCCTTTTCCCAAAGGTCAAAATGGATCGGCGGCTTGATGGTATAGCTCTTTCCGCCATCCGTGCTATCGCGCCAGGTGGGCGCGTAGAGAATCACTTTTTTATCCGCCGGCAGCCCGAGCTTTTCGCGCATCTGCTGCTTTTGCACGTCTTCGGAAAGCCAGAGCGCCTCGTTGCGCGGCATACCGCAGCGCAAATACGTTTTCTCATCGGCGTGGAACGCCGATTTCCAAACCCGCTCATCGTGCTTGCCGGAAACAACGAGCGCATCGACCGTATCGAAGTTATAGTCCTTTCTGCCGGGGCAGTCGTTTCCGATATGCTTGAGCGCGATGCCATGCCACGTATTGAGATAAACCTGCGATTTTTTCTTAAACTTCAGACCGCGCTCGATATTCGTATTGGTGACCCAATACTTCGCTTTCAGCGCCGTTTTGAAATACGCCGGACTATCAATCTTTACGGTTTCAAGCGACGGATACCGCTCCGGATGCTCAAACGCCCAAACGCAGCGATAGCTTCGGTACGTCTCGTTTGCCTGCATGAAATCGTAGATCGCCTTCGGACTGTCGTTAAAGCCCATGCCCATAAACGATACGAACAGCACCAAACTGTCATCCGTTTTGATAAACACGCCGAGCGCCCGAAACACGAAGCTCATCACAACGCGGTAAAGCTTCTGAATTGCCGCATTATGCTTCAGGATGTAAATCAGTCTATCGCGCATTGTTTGCCCCTCAGCTTACGCTTCAATGTCTTTCGTTTTCAGCAGAACCGTTTTGCGGATCTGCGTACTGCTGGTGCTTTTCGTATACGGGAAATAGACGATCTCAACGCCCTTTTCGCCCAGCACCTTTTCATACCGCTCAAACCGCGGCGTCCCCTTATAGTCCGAGCCGACGAACAGCTTATCAAAATGCCAAAGCTCCCACGCATCGGAATCTTCCAAGCAGGAATCGACGACTTTGTCCACGTATTTGCACGCGCCGACAATCTCCTTGCGTTCGTCAAGCGGAATGAACGTTTCTTTTCCCTTCCATGCGCCGCTGCCATGCACGCCAACGATCAGATAATCGCACTGCTGCTTCGCGCGGCGGAGCAGATTCAGATGCCCCACGTGGAACAGGTCGAACGTGCCCGAAAGGTAGCCAATCACAACGCGCTTTTCATTATCCAGCCGCCCGGACTGCTTCTTGTATGCATAGCTGTGCATCCCGTAGGCATGGGGATCGTCCCGATAGCGTTCCAGCACGCCGCGGAACGTTTCTTCATACTGCGGAATCAGCCGCGTTTCACGGCGGAAAAGACTGGATAGGATCTGCTCCGCAAGCGGAAGCGTTTGCGAAAGATCGTTCTTTCCGCCATAGAATTTCGTTCCGCCGAACGAAGCCGGCGATACGTCCAAAATCCGATTTGCGCTGCCGTAGGCTTCCAGCTCAATATTCACAGATTCGATGAAACGGACAAGCCCTGCTTTCGCCGCCGCGTAGACAGATGCGCTCGGCGACGACAGCCATCCGCTGATGCTGCCCATTGCGCCGGCATAGAACGGCTGATCGCCGAGCAGCCGTTCATAAAAAATGCGGAAAACCTTCAGCGCGGAAACGGTATCCACAGCCAGTATTTTTTCAATTTCCGCCGTATGGTGGAACTGAAAATCCGCGATGCGCCCGATGCCTGCCGTATAAAGCAGAATTTCAACGTCCGCATCCGCCGCAAGCGCTTTGAACGGCGTTTCATCGAAATCGCGCAGATCGCAGCGGTGGAAGCCGTAGCTCTGCGCAGGCAAAACGCCTTCCTCAACGTCCGCAATATCGCAGATTTCAAGGAAGTAGCCGCGGCTGATCAGCTGCGACGCCAGCGCAAGGCCGATCCCGTTGCTGCCGCCCACGATTACGGCTTTCTTTTGATTGCTCATACTCTCACGCCCTCGTTCGGCGAACGCTTAAACGCCGACTTTCTCATGCTCTCTTTCGCCGATTGCCGTCGTCTGCCCGACCTCGACGCCCTCCGTGCTCTCCGGCTCGAAGAGGATCTTCACCGTTGCAAGCATGATCTGCAAATCCTGGTACACGCTTGCCTTTGAGATATAATGCAGATCCAGCAGCAGCTTATCATACGCCGTTGTATTATACTTGCCGTAAACCTGCGCATAGCCGGTGATGCCCGCCTTTACTTGCAGCCGCAGCGCGAATTCCGGAATCTCCTCTTCATACTTTTCGGCGATTTCCGGACGCTCCGGACGCGGTCCGACGATCGAAAGATCGCCGCGCAGAACGTTCAAAAACTGCGGCAGCTCATCCACGCGGAAGCGGCGGATCCAACGCCCGACGGGCGTGATGCGATCGTCGTTTTCGCCGGTGGACAGACGCGCGACGCCGTCCTTTTCGGCGTCGGTGCGCATACTGCGGAATTTGATCAGCTTGAAGGTCTTGCCGTCTTTCGTAAGGCGCGTCTGCTTATAGAACGCCGGACCGCCGTCTCGCCGGACGAGCAGCGCAACCACGAGCATCAGCGGCGAAAGGATCAGCAGCGCGATCGCCGAGGCGATCAGATCGAACGCGCGCTTTATAAGCCGATATTCAGGTCCCGGGCTATGCCGCTGCAGCATATAAACCGGCAGATGCATCATATTGACCGGTATTGCGCTCTTCATCAGAAGATCGCCGACGCACGGGATCACATATGCCTTAACGCCGTTTTTCACGCAGTATTTCACGATATCGTTGCGCTCGCCGCTGCGGATGCCGTAGAGGAACACAACCTTTGCGCCCTGCAGCGTTGCGCCGATATCCTGCATGCAATCGGCTATGTAGACGCTCTTTGTGACGTTGAAGCGGAGATAGAGGTTGTATTCTTTGATTTTTTCCTCCAGTCCCTGGCGGGAATCCCAGACCACAACCGTTTCCGCCGGTTTGAACCTCCGATAATAAAGGCTGTGCGCACAATACGACCAAACGATCGCAAGCAGCATCTGCGCAAGCATGGTTACAAGCAGCGGCAGCACCGCCACAAAGCCATGCGAAAGCAGGCTGATAACGATATAAATCAGCACGTTTGAAAGCCCGATCGCCAGCGACTGGCTGTAGGCCAGCTCGCGAATGCGCATCAGCGAAACGGAAAACGCCGCGTAGATGCGCGCGAACAGGAGATAGAACACCATGAACAGCACGATCACAACCAAATTTCCGCGCGCAAAGAACGGGATCAGCATTTCCTTGTCATAGAAGAGATACCAACAGGCGGCGAAAAGCCCCGTGATCGCAATAATATTGAGCAGCTTCCAGATTCGGAGCCACGGATTTCTCTTGATTTGCGCATGCGGTTTTCTCGCGCGTTCACCACTGTTTTGCGTTTTAAGTTGCTGTTTATCCATCGGGCTGTACTCCCATTCTGTCCGCGTTTACCGCCGCGTTCTTTCGGCGGTTTTCCCGAAAAAAAGCGCCACTTCGGGAAGATAATTGATTGTCCTATGATTTTACCGAAAATAGCCCGAAAAGTCAATAAATTTCAGCTTCCAAAAAACGGTGATTTCGCAGAAAAAAGCCGAAAAAAACAACCAATTTTTTCTGTTCTTGTAAAAAAATCGGCACGGCACAACCTGTAGGTTATGCCGCGCCGATTGACGCTATATGTTGTGACTTACCGTCCTTTCCGAATCCGAACCCGCTCACGGAGCAAAATGCGGTTGTTTGAAGCGGATATTTCAAGCGTTCCGCCGGGCTGGCGGATCGAAACGGTAACCGGCGCGTTCTGCCTTTGCGAAAGCCACGCGCCGACCGCGGCGGAGCCGCTCGCGCACGAGCTTTCCCAAAAAAGCGTATCGGCGGACGGGACGTAGACGAGCGGTTTCATGCTTTGCTCCGCTTCATTCCAGAAGAGGATGCCCATGCCATCGGCTTGCAAAAAATCGCACCATTCACGCACGAGCCGCTCCGCCGTTTCGCGCTGCATTGGCTGCGTAACGATGGCATGGCAAATGCCGGAAAACCGCGCAACGGGGACTTCCATCTCCCCATTTGGCGCAGGCAGCCGCAGCACCGCTACGGAAATCGGCAGCGGCAGCTCGCCTTCGGCATCGAACGCATTTTCCGAAATGCGCGTTGCCGAAACGGTCAGCGGCTGCTCCGCGCCGGAGGCGCGGACCTGCACAGAGCCGGTTTTCCACTGCACGCAGCCGAGGATTCCGGCGCAAAGCGTCGCATTTCCGCAAAATTCGCCGCCTGCCATCTGCAGCTCCACGCTTCCCGTTTTCGGGAACGCAACGAAGCCGACCTGCTCAACCGCCGGTTCTTTCACCATGATCGCAGACGCGGTTTCAGCGCGCAATTCCGGCGCCGTCATTTCCGCGAGCGCGGTAATATTCCCCGTTGGATCGAGGACTGCATAGTTCTTTTTCATTGCTGATAATTGCGCAGGAATTGGCGCGTGCGCTCCTGCTGCGTATCGCCGAAGACGTCCTCGGGCTTGCCCTGCTCCACGATCACGCCGCCGTCCATAAAGATCACGCGGTCGCTCACAGCGCGGGCAAACGCCATCTCATGCGTAACGATGACCATGGTCATCTTCTCCTCGGCAAGCTGCTTGATAACCTTCAGAACCTCGCCCGTCAGCTCCGGATCGAGCGCGGAGGTCGGCTCATCGAAAAACAGAATCTGCGGCTTCATGGCAAGCGCGCGCACAATGGAAACGCGCTGCTGCTGACCGCCGGAAAGCTGGCAGGGATAGGCGTCCGCCTTATCCTCCAGTCCCATTTTGCGCAGCAGCTCCATGCACTCGCCGCGCACTTCCGCCTTCGGGCGTTTCAGCACCGTAACCGGCGCATCCATCAGGTTTTTCAGAACGGTATAATGCGGAAACAGGTTAAAATTCTGAAACACGAGCCCGAACTGGCGGCGGAAGGCATTGAGGTCCTTCGCGTAGACCACCTTGCCATCCTCCGTGCGCACGGCGGCTTCGCCCATGTAATCGATCTCGCCGCCATCGAGCGTTTCCAGAAACGTTGCGCAGCGCAGCAGCGTGGATTTGCCGGAGCCGGACGGCCCGATGATGGAAACGACCTCGCCATGGTCCACAGTGAGGGAAATATCCCGCAAAACCTGCAGATCGCCGAAGTGCTTTTCCGCATTCTGAATACGCAGTACGTTCACGGTGTTCCCTCCTTACTTGTAATAATCCATTGCTTTTTCCGCCTTGCCCATGACGAAGTCCACGATCGCGTTGAACGCGAAATAGAACACGCCGGCAACAACGAACGGCAAAAAGCTCGTTTGCGAGTTTGCGATCTGCTTGCCGATTGTGAACATCTCCTGATACGAAACGGTAAAGGCGATGGACGTATCTTTTACAAGCGTGATGATCTCATTGGTTACGGACGGCAAGATGCGCTTGACAACCTGCGGCAGCACAATACGCAGGAAGGTTTGCGCTTTCGTAAAACCAAGCACCTGCGCCGCCTCGTACTGCCCGACAGGGATCGATTCGATACCGCCGCGGTAGATTTCGGCAAAGTACGCCGCATAGTTGATCGCAAACGCAATCACAACCGGAATCAGCTTATTGCGCGAGATCGAGATGCCGAACAGGTAATACGGGCCGTAGGTGACCGCGAGAAGCTGGAGCATCAGCGGCGTTCCGCGCAAAACGGAGATTATAAAACGGACAACACCGGAAACGACCTTGCTTTTGCTCATGCGCAGCAGCGCAACGATCATGCCGAGCGGCAGAGAAAACAGAAGCGTCAAAAAGAAGATCGCGCAGGTTCTGCCGAGACCTTCGCTCATTTTGGCGATCATAGTCAGTAAATCCATAGAGTTCCTCTTTCTGTATGGGTTTGCAGTAAACGGCGCAAAGCCCGAAAGCGGATGCGCCGCTTTCGGGTTTCGCGCTCCGAATATGGAGCTGCTTTCTTACTGCAGGAAGAGCAGGTTGTTTACGATGTCGGGGTACTTCTCTGCGATTGCAGCGTAAGTGCCGTCGGCAACCAGCTCTGCAACAGCGCCTTCGATGGCTGCGCAAGTTTCAGCGTCGTCCGCGCGGAACGCGATGCCGTACTGCTCGGCGCCGAGCTGCTCATCGATGATCTTGAAGCCTTCGTTCTGCGCCGCGTAGGCAACTGCCACCGGCATATCAACGAACACCGCGTCAACAGCGCCGCCGCCAAGCTCCGTGAAGCACTTGAGGAAGCTGTCGCAGGTGACGGTTTCGCCGAACGTTGCAGCGAGGTCCGCAAGGTCGCCCTGCAGGAGCGCTTCGCCGGAGGTGCCGAGCTGAACGGCTACCGCCTTGCCGGCGAGGTCAGCCGAAGAAGCGATGTCGCTGTCTTCCTTAACGAGGATGACCTGCGTGTTATCATAGTACGGCTCGGAGATCACGTAGCCGCTTTCCTTCATGCTGTCAAGGATGGTCATGCCGGACCAGACACAGTCGCATTCGCCGGCATCGAGCTGGATCAGCTTTTCATCCCAGTTTACGCCGAACACCTGGAAGTCCCAGCCGAGCTTTTCGCAAGCGGCTTTGCAAACCTCCACGTCGAAGCCGGTGTATTCGCCGTTGTCATCGATGTAGCTGAAGGGCGGATACTCGGCGTCGATGCCCATGACGAAGGTGCGGGCTTCGGCAGTCTCGGTGGTCTCGGTAGTTTCGGTGGTTTCGGTCGTTGCGGTTTCGCCGCAGGCTGCCAGCGCGAACACAAGCGTGAGCGCCAGAAGCAGAGCAATCAGTTTTTTCATGGTGTTGTCCTCATTTCTTGAAAAAGTTTTTTGTGCTAACGAATTATCACGCTAACACTTTACCATGCTAAAGCGTCAGAGTAAATAGGTAAAATAAACAAAAAGCAGCCGATTGTTTCGGCTGCTTTTTAGAAACACTGCACAATTATGCCTCGGCAAGACCTTCCGAGATGCCGAGCAGCACGATACCTGCGATGACCGCCGCAACGCACGCATACTGCGACGCTTTCAGTTTCTCCTTGAGGAAGATTCGGGAAAGCAGCACGGACACGATGCAGTACGATGCGACCATCGGCGCGGCAACAACGGGGTTTTGCGCCATGGCGAACACGTAGAATACCTGACCGAATTCCTCAAAGCAGGCGGCAACGCCCTTCGTGGCAAGCTCTTTGCCTGCGAACGGATTATATGCCTTCTTGTTGCGGAGCAGCAGAAACACCCACGCGATGATGCCGGCGGCAAGGAACGTCAGCCCGTAGAGCACGAGCACGTCGATCTCGCCGAGTCCGAGCCCGACCTCTTCATCGAGGATAATGCCATCGGCAGCCGTGCCGATCGTATCGAAGATGCAGTAGGCGATCGGGAACAGCAGCGCAAGCGCGCCGAAGCGGTACTTCTTTTCCGCCTGTTCACGCTCGGCACGGGAGAGCTGATGCTCAACGACGGCAAGCGCGATCACGCCAAGGACGATCAGAACCGTGCCGATGATGTCGAGCGTTGAAAACTCCTCGGTAATACTTGCCATGCGACCAACGAACATAAAATACGCAACCATCACAATCGTGGAAAGCGCGCCGGAGGCATTCTGCACGGGCGAAATGATGGAGATCTCCAGATACCGCATACCGGCATAGCCGATCACCATGGAGATGATATAGGCAAGCGACGCCGGAGAATACTTGATGAGATTTTCAAAATTCAAAACGGCATAGCCATGTTCGGCGAACGGCAGCAGGATCAGCGCGCAAACACCCATGACGAGTCCGACCCAAACGGCAACCTTCAAATGGGAGTACCGATCATCGGGATCGGCGCTTTTTTTATAGAACAGATCCGCAAAGCCCCAGCCGAGCAGGCAGATCAGCGCATAGATAAACCACATTTTTCTCTTTCTCCTTTACAGCGTAACCAGCCTTGCGTCAACCAGCTTTTGCAGGGACATCAAAATCCCGTATTTCGCGTGGTACCACGTCAGACCGCCCTGGAAATAGACGGCATAGGGCGGACGGATCGGTCCATCGGCGGAAAGCTCGATGGAGCTGCCCTGCACGAACGCGCCTGCCGCCATAACGACCTCGTCATCATAGCCGGGCATTGCCCACGGCACGGGGGTAACGTAGCTATCCACCGGCGCGGCGGCTTGGATGCCTTCGCAGAACGCGAGCATCTTTTCGCGGCTGCCGAGCTCCACCGCCTGGATGATATCGCAGCGCGGAACGGCGCTGCCGGGGATCACGCGGAAGCCGAGCTTTTCATACACCGCCGCGGCAAACACCGCGCCCTTGACCGCAGACGCGGTAACGGTGGGCGAAAGGAAGAAGCCCTGATAGAGGCTCGGCAGCAGACCGAGGTTTGCGCCGATCTCCTGCCCCAGTCCGGGCGCGGAGAGCCGATAGGCGCAGCGGTCGATCAGGTCTTTTCTGCCGCAGATATAGCCGCCGATGGGCGCAAGTCCGCCGCCGGGGTTTTTAATCAGCGAGCCGACGATCATATCCGCGCCGACGTCCGACGGCTCTTGCAGCTCAACGAACTCGCCGTAGCAGTTATCAACCATGCAGATTACGTCCGGCTTGCAGGATTTGCAGAACGCGATCAGCTTTCCGATCTTCTCAACCGGGAACGAAAGGCGCGTTGCATAGCCCTTGGAACGCTGGATCGTGATGAGCTTCGTTTTCTCCGTAATGGCGGCGCGAATGCCGTCATAATCAAATTCGTCGCCCGGCAGCAGGTCCACCTGGCGGTACGATACACCGTACTCCTTCAGCGAACACGTTGACGGGCGGATGCCGATGACTTCTTCGAGCGTATCATACGGCTTTCCTACCGGGGAAAGCAGCTCATCGCCCGGCAGCAGATTTGCGCCCAGCGCGATGGCAAGCGCGTGCGTTCCGCAGGTGATCTGCGGACGGACGAGCGCCGCTTCCGTATGGAACGTATCGGCATAGACCTTTTCGAGCGTTTCTCTGCCGACGTCATCGTAGCCGTAGCCGGTGGTTGCGGCAAAGCAGGTTGCGTTAACTTTATTTTTATGCATGGCGGCAAGCACCTTGCACTGGTTCTGCTCGGCGATCGCATCGATCCGTTCGAAGGTTTCTTTCAGCTCGCGCAGAACCGTTTCTCCGAACGCCAGTACCGGTTCACTGACGCCCAGAAGTTCATATCCGTTCAATTTTTACACCTCTTCCGGCTGCATTGCATCGTGTAATTGGTCCGTGATCGCATCGCGGAAAACGCTGTCCGCGTGGAGATGGAGCGTGCTCATTGCGCCAGCCGCCATCGAAACCTGCACGTTTCCGCTCATCGATACGTCCAGATCGAGCATAAAATGCTGCTCGTTATTTTCCGGCTGCCCCGCGCGGCGCACCATGCCGGGACCGGCGTGCAGCTTCAGGCGGCAGCCGCCCGGCAGCGCAAGCTCCGTATCCTGCGTGCAGCGGGCAAAGCTCCCCTCCGGGATCAGCTCATCCGTTAAGAGTCCGAGATACCGATCCTCGATCAGATCGCGCCACGGATGCTCCTCCAGGTCGAGCGCACTGCGCGAAAACGCGTTAATATAGCGCAAGCCCACGCGCTCAAAATACGCCGGCTTATAGATCCGGATAAACGCCGCAAGCGGCGCATCGAGCATTTTCGCAAATTCCTCCCAGCGCGTATAACGCTGCGACGTCAGCGCGATGAAGCCCTGCGCAAGATTGATGCGCCAGCTTCCGTCCGCCGTTAAAAAGGCATGGTTCGTGACCGCCGGAAGCTGCTCCACCTTCGGCGGCTGACCGGGCAGCGCCGTCACCTTTGGGGGCGGCTGCTCCCTGCGGCTTTCATAGCGCGGAAATACCGCGCGGATCGCATCCTGGAATTCCGCCGGCACGCCCGTTTCGATCTGCAAGATCGCGGGAAAACGAAACTGGCAAACCGCCTCTAAAATCTGATTTTTTCCGTAGACGCACCGTTTTTCATTTGAAAACATAATTGCTCCTCACCAGTTCAGCGGCAGCTTCGGGAGATTCTCACCGTTCGCGCGGATAACCTCGCCGTAGTATTTCGCCGTATCCTTCAAAATACGGCGGCAGCCGTTGTGATAGTCAATAAAGATCAGACCGAACCGCATCGTATAGCCGAGGTTCCACTCGAAGTTATCCATCAGCGACCAATACTGATAGCCGATCACGGGAACGCCCTCGTCCACCGCCATTTTCAGATGCGAAAGATAGCGTGTGACGAAGTCCGTGCGCTGCGGATCATGCACCGCGCCATCGAGATGGATCACGTCAAAATTCGCCATACCGTTTTCGGTAATCAGAAGCGGCAGACCGTAGCGCTCATAATAAAATTTCGGAAGCCAGTACAGCACCTCCGGCGAGACAACCCAGCCCATAGGCGTGCGCGGCTGACCCCATTTTTTCAGGCTGTTCGGGCTCGGCGCGCCGGGTCTATCGAGATAGTTGCGCGACTGATAGGTGTTTCCGCCGAAAAAGTCCAGCGGCTGATGCCGCGCCCCAGAGAAAGTCCTTGGAAAAAGCCATATTGCAAACCTCCACGCGCTTATATTTTTCGCGCCTATCATAGCACAAAGCGCCCCGAAAAGCAACGCAGGCGCGTTTTTCTTTTTTCTCCGCCATCAAAACTGTTGCACACTGGCGGACAGATTGGTATAATAAAGCAGCAAAATCTTTCGATTTTACACTTTTGGGAGGGTGTTTTATGGAAATCTCTCTGCCTTACGGAAAAAGCGAAATGCGTCTTTCCCTGCCGGACAGCCGCGTTCGCGCGGTTTTACGCTCGCGCATCGAGCAATATACGCCGCCGCTTTCGCAGGAAGCGCTCGTGGAGCAGGCGATGCAAAACCCGATCGGCTCGTAGCCGCTGCACGAGCTTGCGCGCGGCAAACGGCGCGTTACCATCATCGCAAGCAATCATACGCGCCCCGTTCCGAGCAAGTTTTTGATGCCGGTGCTGCTGAGCGAGATCCGCAGAGGAAACCCCGATGCCGAGATCACGATTCTGATCGCAACCGGCTGCCACCGCGGCACAACGAAAGACGAGCTGATCGGCAACACGCTGCTGCCGATGCACGTTCCCGTCCTGCTCTGCGGGCTGATCTGCGGCTGGCAATACGGACTGACGATCGGCTTTATTCTGCCGCTGCTCCGCTCCGCCGCCTTCGGAATGCCGCCGCTTTATCCGAGCGCGATTGCGATGGCGTTTGAGCTTGCAGCCTACGGCTTCGTTTCCGGCTTCCTCTATGCGCGGATGCAGCAAAAGAATCTCGCAACGCTCTACGGCGCGCTGCTTTCGGCAATGGTGCTGGGGCGGCTCGTTTGGGGCCTTGCGGAGATCGTGCTGCTGGGACTGCGCAATGATGCGTTCACGTTTGAGGCGTTCCTCTCCGGCGCGGTACTCAAGGCGATTCCCGGCATCATCATTCAGCTTGTTCTGATTCCGGCGATCATGCTTGCGCTGGGCAAAGCAGGCCTTGTGAAATTCAAAAAGCAATAAAAAACGGCACAGATGGAATTCCATCTGTGCCTCTTTTTTACAGCGCCTTGCGGATTGCCGCGAGGAAGTCTTCATACGTTTCAACCGCCGGAAGATCGGGGTTGTCCCGCTTGATCTGCTCGGTTGAGCGGAACAGGAACCCTGCGGAGGATGCGCGGATCATGCCGAGGTCGTTATAGCTGTCGCCTGCGGCAATCGTTTCAAAGCCGATGGACTGAAGTCCGCGCACGGTTGTGAGCTTTGATTGCTCGCAGCGCATTTTATAGCCGGTGATCTCGCCCGAGGGCGCAACCGTCAGCGAATTGCAGAAGAGCGTGGGATTGCCAAGCTTTTTCATCAGCGGCGCGGCAAATTCATAGAACGTATCGCTGAGCAGGATCACCTGCGTCTCGGCGCGGAGCGTATCGAGAAATTCCTTTGCGCCGGGCAGCGGATCGATCCGCTCGATCGTCTGCTGAATCTCCCTCAGTCCAAGCCCGTGCTCTTTCAGCACGCCGAGCCGCCAGCGCATCAGCTTATCATAATCCGGCTCATCGCGCGTTGTACGCGAAAGGACGGAAATGCCGCTCTCTTTCGAAAACTCGATCCAGATTTCCGGCGTTAAAACGCCCTCAACGTCCAAGCATACGATTTTCATTCTTTACCCTCCCGGATTGCGTCAAGGACGTAATCCATCATTTTTTCTTTGTCTACGACCGAGCGGTGGAGCTCTTTGCGCGCCGAAAGACCGGCGAGGTTCTTCGGGATCGGAACGCCCGTCAGCTCGCGGAGCTGCTCCATAACGGCGAACTCGTCGGAATCGGGCGAAGCGCCGAGCGCGCGGCAGACAGCCGCCGGGAATTTATACGGCGAAGCCGTTGAAAGCACAACGTTCGGTGCAGCGCCGCCGCATTTTTCCGATGCGTACCACGCAACCGCCGTATGCGTATCGCAAAGATAACGGTGTTCGCGCCAGACCTTGCCGATGGTTTCGGTTGTGAGATCGTCGTCTGCCGTTTCGGCGGAAAATTCTTCATGCAGCCGCGCGACCATCTCCTGCGGCACCTGATAGAAGCCGTTTTGCTCCAGCTCCGCCATCTTCTCCGCGACAAAATCCGCATCGCACCCGGAGAGCAGATACAGCAGCCGCTCCAGGTTGCTCGAAACGAGGATGTCCATCGAGGGCGAGATCGTTTTATAGAACGGACGACGGCGGTCGTAGCGGCCGGTATGCAAAAAGTCCGTAAGCACGTCGTTCGCGTTCGACGCGCAGATCAGCTTCCCAACGGGAAGCCCGAGGCATTTTGCGAAGTAGCCTGCCAAAATATCGCCGAAGTTGCCGGTCGGCACGGTGAAATCCGCTTTTTTGCCCGGCTGAATGCGCCCCATGCGGCAAAGATCGGCATACGCCTTATAATAATATACAACCTGCGGAACAAGCCGCCCGATGTTGATGGAGTTTGCCGACGACAGCGTAACGCCCATCTCCGAAAGCAGCTTGCGGTCGGCATTTGCGAAAATCTTTTTCACGCCCGTCTGCGCATCGTCAAAATTGCCGCGCACGGCGCAGACGCGGACGTTCGCGCCCTCCTGCGTAACCATCTGCGCGCGCTGCACCGCGCTGACGCCGCCATCGGGATAGAAAACGATGATCTGCGTTCCGGCAACGTCATGGAAGCCCTCAAGCGCCGCCTTGCCGGTATCGCCGGAGGTTGCCGTTAAGATAACGACCTTCTCCGAAAGTCCCTCCTGCTTGCGCGCCTGCGAGATAAACTGCGGCAGCGCGGAAAGCGCAACGTCCTTAAACGCGCTCGTCGGTCCGCGGAACAGCTCTAAAACGAACCGATCGCCCACCGGCACGAGCGGCGTAAGCTCGTCCGTTTCAAATTTTCCGGTATACGCGCGCCGCACGATTCCGGAAATATCTTCAAATCCCGGCAGCAATGCGCGGAAGATCTCCTCCGCCATCTGCATCGCCGTCATCGGCAGCAGCCTTTTATAATCCACCTGCGCCGCGTTCAGCTCCGGCATATACAGGCCGCCGTCCGGCGCGATGCCGTTCAACACGGCGCGCGTAGAAGACACCGCCGGCGACTTGCCGCGCGTACTTTGATAAAGCATATTGATCGCTCCTCTGTTGCATCCTTATTTTATAGGATTGCCTTTTCATGTTTCTGCCAAACTTTTTTCTTGCATTTTGGTAAAAATAATGATATAACATGATAAACTGTTTTTATCAAAAAAGCAAGTGTTTTTATCTCACGGACAAACGGAGGGCAATTGTATGCGCATCGGCTTACTTGGATACGGCGTTGTAGGCGCCGGCGTAGATCATTTAGCGCAGCGGTTAGAGGGCGTCAGCGTTGAAAAAGTGCTGTGCCTGAACGTCGGCGACGTTCCCGGCGGACGCGGCGTTGCGGATATTTCTGCGATCATCGATGATCCGGAAATCGATACCGTTGTTGAGGCGATGGGCGGACTGCACCCGGCATGGGAGTTTGCCTCCGGCGCGCTGAAGGCCGGCAAGCATTATATCACGGCGAACAAGGCGCTCGTTTCGGCGTTTTTGCCGGAGCTTGTGGAGCTGGCGAAGGAAAACGGCGTTGCCCTGCGCTGCACGGCGGCTGTGGGCGGCGGTATTCCCTGGCTTGTAAACATTGAGCGCTGCCGCCGCGTAGATTCCATCCGCCGCATCCACGGCATTTTCAACGGCACGACCAACTTTATTCTCGACGCGATGCACCGCGACGGCGCGGAATTCGAGCGCGTATTGGCGCAGGCGCAGAAGCTCGGCTATGCAGAGGCGGATCCCTCCGCGGATATCGACGGCGACGATGTGCGCCGTAAGCTCGTGATCTCCACCGCGGCGGCGTTCGGCAAGCTGATCCGCGAATCGGACGTGCCGATGTTCGGCATCCGCACGGTAACGGCGCAGGACGTTCTGAATTTCAAGGCGCTTGGCAAGGTCTGCAAGCTGATTGCGCGCGCCGAGAGCGGTGAAAAAATCAAGGCGTCCGTTGAGCCGGTTTTGATCCCGGCAGGCGCGCCGGAATCGGCAGTGCCGGAAAACTTCAATCTCGTCACCTATGAATCGGAAAACGCCGGCGTACAGAGCTTTTTCGGGCAGGGCGCAGGTCGCTATCCCACGGCGTACAACGTTGTGCAGGACTGCCTGGACGTTTGCGGCGGCAAAAACGACTTCTATACGAAGCAGTACGTTGCCGCGGAGGTTGACAACCGCGACGTGCTCCGCTGCTACTACGTGCGCACGAGCGCATCGGACGCATGGCTGCAGAGCGTTGCGGCAACGCAGGGCGACGGCTATATTGTAACGCGCGCCGTTTCGCAGGCGGATTTCCACGCGCACGTCCGCGAGCTGCAGTCGCGTGATCATCGCCTGTTCTTCGCGGCGGTAGAATGAGAGGTGGCGCTATGCTGAAAGTTGCAAAGTTCGGCGGCTCGTCCATGGCGGACGCCGGACAGTTTCAAAAAGTCCGAAAGATCATTGAAAGCGATCCCGGCCGCAAGGTCATCGTTGTTTCGGCGGCGGGCAAGCGGTTCTCCGGCGACCATAAGCTGACCGACCTGCTGTATCTCTGCCACGCACATTTACAGTACGGTGTGGCTTGCGATTCTGTTTACGATATGATATGCTCTCGGTATCTGGAGATCCGCGACGCGCTGCACCTTGATCTCGATCTGGAATCGGAGTTCAAAGTGCTGCGCGAGAAAATGGAGCGCGGCATTTCGCAAGACGAGCTTGTCAGCCGCGGCGAATACTTCTCGGCGAAGCTGATGGCAGCCTACCTCGGCTACGAGTTTGCGGACAGCGCGGACTGGCTCCGCTTCACGCTGGACGGCTCGGTGGACAAGGAGGCGTCTTATCCGCTGCTGCAGGCAATCGGCGGCAAAAAGATCGTGATCCCCGGCTTTTACGGCGCAATGCCGGACGGCAGCATCAAAACACTGACACGCGGCGGCAGCGATATAACCGGCGCGCTTGCGGCGGCTGCGCTCGACGCGGACGTTTACGAAAACTGGACGGACGTTTCCGGTATTCTGATGGCGGATCCGCGTATTGTCTCTGACGCAAAGACAATTGAGCATATCACCTACAGCGAGCTGCGCGAGCTGAGCTATATCGGCGCGCAGGTTCTGCACGAGCAGACCGTTTTTCCCGTGCGCGAAAAGAACATTCCGCTGAACATCCGCAACACGAACGACCCCAACCATCCCGGCACACTGATTCAGGAGAATTTCTCCGATGATGACCGCGACGAATGGTTCATCACCGGCATTGCCGGCAAGAAGAATTACACCGCGATCACCGTAACGCGCAGCGGAATGTCCTCGCAGGTGGGCGAATTCCGCCGCATCCTCGGCGTTTTCGAAAAGCACCGCGTTTCCGTAGCCTACGCGCTGACGGGCATCGACTGCTTCTCGGTTGTGATCGAGCAGGCGCAGCTTGCCGCTAAACGCTATACAATCCTTGCGGAAATGCAAACCGATCTCAAGCCCGATGAGATTGCCGTTGACGATGGCATCGCGGTTGTTGCGGCGGTTGGGCGGAAGATGGCGTTCCGCTCCGGCTCATCCGGCAAAATCTTTGCAAAACTCGGCGAACACGGCATCAACGTGCGCATGATCTCACAGGGGCCGGAGGAGCTGAATATTATAGTAGGAGTAAAAAACGAAGATTACGAAAGGGCGATTGAAGTCCTTTACCGCAGCTTTGTAAAATAAGGAGGTACCATTATGAAGCTTTATAACGTAGGTATTCTCGGCGCAACCGGCGCAGTCGGCCGCGAGATGATGAAAATTCTGGAAGAGCGCAAGTTCCCGGTCGGCGAGCTGCGCCTGCTCGCAAGCGCGCGCAGCGTTGGCAAAAAGCTGCCGTTTTGCGGCAAGGAGATCGAAGTGCGCGAGGCGAAAGCCGATGCGTTCGAGGGGCTTGACATCGTGCTCGGCGCGGCGCAGAACCCCATCGCGCAGGAGATGGCGCCCCATATCGTAAAGGCAGGCGCGGTATTCGTTGATAATTCCAGCGCATTCCGCATGGACCCGAACGTGCCGCTCGTTGTTCCCGAGATCAACCCCGAAGACGTGAAAGCGCACAAGGGCATCATCGCAAACCCGAACTGCACCACCATCGTTACGCTGACCGCGATCAACGCGCTCAATAAATACAGCCCCATCGAAACGATCATTGCATCGTCCTACCAGGCAACCTCCGGCGCAGGCGCAGGCGGTCCGGTGGAACTGCTGGAAGAAACGGACGCTGTACGCGCCGGCAAGACTTACGAGCCGAAGGTCTTCCCCTATCAGATCGCGTTCAACGTGATTCCGCAGATCGGCGGCGACGCGTTTGAGGGCTACACCAGCGAAGAGATGAAGATGCAGAACGAGGGCCGCAAGATCCTCCACCTGCCGGAGCTGAAGGTTTCCTGCACCTGCGTGCGCGTTCCCGTTGTGCGCAGTCACAGCATCTCGGTTGTACTGCGCACGAAGGAGAAAATCTCCGTTGCGAAGGCAAGAGAGCTGATCGCCGCCGCCCCCGGCTGCAAGCTGGTGGACGATTTGGCAAATAAGAAGTATCCGATGCCGCTCGATACCTCGGATCAGGACCTCGTTTTCGTCGGCCGCATCCGCGACGATCTGACCGATGAAAAGGGTCTGAACCTCTGGTGCTGCGGCGACCAGGTCCGCAAAGGCGCGGCAACGAACGCCGTACAGATTGCGGAGCTGCTGCTGTAATTCCATCGTAAAACCGCGTATTGCAAATGCAATACGCGGTTTTATTCGTTTGGCACGGGTTTTGTTACGCCCGTGCGCCGCTCTTTCGATAGGCCGCCTGCCATGTTCCCGGCAACGCCGCCGAGCAGAAGCCGCGCGCGGCAGATGGCGTCCTCGCCGTATTTTTCGCGGATGCGGTCAACCGCCGCGTCCATCTGCTCCATGCGCGCATAGTCCTTGCCGTCAATGAGGCTGTACTGGCGGAAGCCCTCCGCCGTGACCTTGCTCACGCGGAAGCCGAGCTGCCGCAGCGGCGTTTTGCCGTCCCAAAGCTCGGCAAACAGGTCGCAAGCCGCCGTATAAAGCTCCTCGGTCACGTCCGTGGGGCTGCCGAGCGTTTTTTGGCGCGATACGTCACGAAAGTCCGTGCCGCGCAGCGAGATCGCCGCAAGCGCAGCGCGCTTTCCATCGCGCCGGAGCCGCATCCCAACCGTTTCGCACAGCGACAGCAGCACCTGCCGTCCCTCCTCTGCCGTTGTAACGTCCCACGGCGTCGTCATGGAGTTGCCGTAGCCCTTGTTAGCCTCCGGCACGGCAAGCAGCTTATCGTCCGCGCGGCCGTTTGCGAAATGCCAAAGCACCTCGCCCGGCTTATAGAGCTTTCTGCGCAGCAGCGCCGGATCCGCCGCCGCCAGCTCGCCCACCGTTTTGATGCCGATTTCGCGGAGCTTGCGCTCGGAAGCCGGACCGCAGGAAAACAGCTCGCGCACCGGCAGTGGCCAGAGCTTCTGCTCGATCTCGCTCGGAAAGAGCGTATGCACCTTATCCGGCTTTTCAAAATCGCTTGCCACCTTCGCAAGCAGTTTATTTGTGGAAATACCGATGTTCACGGTGAAACCGAGCTCGTCCCGAATGCGGTTTTTCATCATCTCCGCCGCAAGCACCGGCGGACCGAACAGCTCGCGCGTGCCGGTCATATCCACCCACGCCTCATCCACCGAATACTGCTCCACAGTCGGCGAAAACTCATGCAAAACGCGGATCAGCGCGCGCGACGCGGTCACGTAAAGCTCGTAATCCGGCGGCACGACGATCAGATTCGGGCATTTTTCCAGCGCCATGCCGAGCGGCTCGCCCGTCTTTACGCCGAATTTCTTTGCCGGGATGCTCTTTGCAAGAATGATGCTCCGCCGCTCCTGCCGCTCCCCTGCCACAACCGACGGCACCGTTCTGAGATCGAGCGTTTCTCCGAGCACGTTTACCCGATGCGACGCGGACCACGAGAGAAACGCGCTGTTTACGTCCACGTGAAAAATAATACGTTCCATTTCAGTAAAGCCTTCTCGCAAGATTCCAGCGATGGCTGCGGATCGCGTAGCGCAGCTCAAACAGATGGCGCATGCCGTCCGCCTCCGCGCGGCACAAAAACGTCAGCGCGTCGATGCCGACGTGCGACACCTTGCGCGTATCGAGGATCTCCAGCACCTTGACCGTATGGAGCTGATGCGCCTCGTCCTCAAAGCGGAAGCGCAGCGGCTGAAGCTGCCCATCCGCCGTTGTGAGCGACAAAACCTGGATCGGATGACTGCCGACTTCCATACTCCGTCCTCCTTATTCAAACATTTGTTCTAATTATACGACCATTTGTTCGAAATTGCAACCACATTATATTGTGGCAACGCGTTTGTTTCTCACCTAAAAACTTGCCAAACAACGGCAGAAATGCTATAATACACAAAATACAAAAGAAATCGGGAAATACTATGAACGAGCCGAAGTATCACTTGGAAGGCGTCGTGCGGTCGAAGGCGGAAACGCTTGAGGATTTCGACGGACCGCTGGACGTGATTCTGCTGCTGCTGAGCAAGAACAAAATCGAAATACAGGACATCAGCATCACCTCCATTTTGGAGCAGTATCTCGCCTATCTCGATGAGATGCAGCGCATGGATATGGAGATCGCCAGCGAATTTATCGCAATGGCGTCGCATCTGATGTACATTAAAACGAAAATGCTGCTCTCGGCCGCCGAGCAGGCGGAAGCGCTCAGCGAGATGGAGCTGCTGATCCGCTCGCTCGAAGAGCGCCAGCGCCAGGAGGCATACGAGCAGATCAAAAACGCGGCGAAATTTTTGGAAGACCGCAACGAGCTCGGGCTCGGGATGTTCCCGAAAGAGCCGGAGCCGCTCCGGCCGGACGGCACTTACCGCTATCGCCACAGCCCCGAGGATCTGACCGCCGCGCTTGCCGCGATGACTGACCGCGCGGGCAGAGAGCTGCCGCCGGTGCTTGCCGGCTTCCGCGCGATCGTTACAAAAGACCCCTACCCCGTTACGAAAAAAGCCGCCGAGGTGCTCAAGCGTCTGATCTCGCGCGGCGTTACGAAATTCCGCAGCCTGTTCCGCGGCAGCAAGAGCCGCTCGGAGATCGTTGCCACGTTCCTTGCCATTTTGGAGCTTTGCCGGCTCAGCTCGGTTTCCATCGGCGAGGACGAACGCGGCGAAACGACCGTGACCTATCTCAAAACGCCGGAGGATTTGACCTAAGATGGATCCGAAAGACATTGAAAGAGCCGTAACCGCGATTTTGTTCGCAGCCGGCGAATGCGTAAGCGTGCAGCGCATGGCGCAGACGCTGGAGGTAGACGAAAGCGAGATTCACGACGTTTGCAAAGCGCTTTCCGACCGCCTCGCGTTTGAGCGCAGCGGCGTTCGCGTTGTGAAGCTGGAAAACGCCTATCAGATGGTTTCCTCTTCGGAGATGGCGCAGTACGTAACGCGCGCGCTGGAAACGAGAAAGCCGCCGCGCCTTTCAGCATCGCAGCTTGAAACGCTGACCGTGATCGCCTACTATCAGCCGGCGACAAAGGCGCTCGTTGAGCAGATCCGCGGCGTAGACAGCTCGTATTCCATAGCGGCGCTGCAAACGAAAAAGCTGATTGAGGACTGCGGGCGGCTGAACGTCCCCGGCAGACCGATTCTCTATAAAACAACGCCGGACTTTCTGCGCACGTTCGGGCTTTCCTCGCTCGATGAGCTGCCGGAGGCGGACCTTGTGAAGCTGAAAACCGGCGAACAGCTTGCGATGGAGATGGAAACGCAAGAAGCGCAGGCGGAGCAGCCCGAAGGAGAAGCGGCGCAATGATCGCCGCGCTGATCGCGCTTGCGGCTATCGCGCTTTTGCTCTTTCTTCCGCTCGGCGCACGCGCGGAATATAAAGACGATTTGCGCGTATGGCTCTGTATCGGTCCGCTTCGCCTAACGCTTTATCCGGCGAAAAAGAAAAAGCCGAAAAAACCGAAAGCGGAAAAACCGAAAAAAGAAGAAAAGCCCAAAGAAGAAAAAGAAAAAAAGCCGCTTCCGCCGGTGCGAACCCTTTTGGATTACGCATCGCTGGCGCTCGATCTGCTCGGCCGCCTTTGGCGCAGGATCTGCATCCGCGAGCTGACCATCCGCGCGACGTTCGGCGGCGCGGACGCCGGCGACGCCGCGATCGGCTACGGAAGAGCATGGGCGGCGATCGGCGCGGTTACGCCGATTTTGGAGCGCGCGTTTCGCATCAAGAAGCGGAACCTCTCCGCAGAATATGACCCCGAGTGCAAGGAAATCAGGCTCTACGCCTGCGCGCAGGCAACGATCAATCTTTTCGCAATTTTACAGATTGCTTTCCGGGCGCTTTCCGGATGGCTGAAAATACGAAAGGCGGTAAAGCACAATGACGAATCCGATCAATGATATGATGGAAAACTCCCTGGAAAAAATTCGCACGATGGCGGATTCCAACACCGTGATCGGTCAGCCGATCATCACGGCGGACGGCACGACCGTGATCCCCATTTCCCGCGTAAAAATCAGCTTTGCCGGCGGCGGCAGCGAATTTACAACCAAGCATTCCGACGGCAATAAGCCCTACGGCGGCGGCGCAGGCGCACTTGCCGATATTACGCCCGTTGCGTTTCTCATTTCGAAAGACAGCGGCTGCCGCGTTCTGCCGATTCCGGCGCCCGCGAACAACTCCGTTGACCGCCTGATCGAGCTTCTGCCCGACGTTGCGGACAAGCTGCTTTCGCTGATTCCGGAAAAAAACGAAAAAACAGAAGAAATTTAACAGGTATCTCTTTCGCGCGCAGCACAGACACTAATTCGGGTGATCTGAAATGAAACGAGCTGTACGCATTGCGGCGGCAGGCCTACTTGCCGCCGCAATGCTGCTTTTCACGGCATTTGCCGCGCCGCAAACCGCCGCAAAATCCGCAATTTTGATCAACGGAAAAACCGGCGAGGTGCTGTACGCGAAGAACGAAAACGCACGCAGTCTGATCGCAAGCACAACGAAAATCATGACCGCGCTGCTGATTGCGGAAACGTGCGATCCGGCGGCGCGGACAACGATCCGTCCGGAGGCGGTTGGGATTGAAGGCTCTTCCCTTTATCTGAAAGAGGGCGAGGTGCTGACAATCGGGGATCTGCTCTACGGGCTGATGCTGCAATCGGGCAACGACGCCGCCGTTGCGCTTGCGCAGTATTTAGACGGCGATGAAGCCGCCTTCGTGCTGCGCATGAACCGTCGCGCGGAAGAACTCGGCCTTGCCGATACGCGTTTCGGCAATCCGCACGGGCTGGACAGCAGCGAAAATTATTCAACCGCAGCCGATCTCGCGAAGCTGACCGCCTTTGCGCTGGAAAACGACCTGTTCCGCACGGTTGTTTCCACGAAAACGCACACGTTCGGCGAGCGGTCGCTTGCAAATCACAACAAGCTGTTATGGCGCTATGACGGCGCAATCGGCGTAAAAACAGGCTATACGAAGGCGGCAGGACGCATTCTCGTAAGCGCGGCGGAGCGCGATGGAACGCGGCTGATTGCCGTAACGATCAACGACGGCAACGATTGGGCGGATCACGCCCGAATGCTGGATTACGGCTTTGAACAATCGTAAGGAGCAACCATGGAAGAACGACTGCAGAAAATTTTATCGCGTTACGGCGCAGCATCGCGCCGCGCGGCGGAAGCGATGATCGAGGCAGGGCGCGTCTGCGTAAACGGCAGGATCGCCCTGCTCGGCGAAAGCGCCGATCCCGAAAAAGACACGATCATGATTGACGGCAAACCGCTCCCGGCGATGCCGGAGCGCGTTTGCCTGATGCTGCATAAGCCGCGCGGCTTCGTAACCACGATGCGCGACGAGCGCGGGCGAAAGAGCGTAGCCGAGCTCGTTGCAGACTGCCCGGTGCGCGTTTACCCCATCGGGCGGCTCGACCAGTACTCCGAGGGGCTGCTTCTGATGACGAACGACGGCGATCTCGCCTATCGGCTCGCGCATCCGAGCGGCGAAACGGAAAAAGACTATCTCGTCTGGGTGAGCCATTACGCGCCCGGCGCGGAAAAGCAGCTCACACACCCGATCGTGATCGATGGGCGCAAAACGAAGCCGGCAACCGTTCGCATGAAGGATCAGAGCGGCGATCTTGCGCTTTTGGAGATTACGCTCCGCGAGGGCAGAAACCGTCAAATCCGCCGCCTCTGCGAGGCTGCAGGCCTTACGGTTACGCGCTTGCGGCGGATTCGGGAGGGCAATCTTTCGCTCGGCGATCTGCCTGCCGGGAAGTGGCGCTATCTGACGGAATCGGAAATCAAAACACTTTTTTGAAATTTCTCTTGCATTTTTTGCGGAAAACGATTGTCTTTCACTGATTTTGCGAGTATGATACATACAGAAAGGTTTTTTCCGGGAGGAAACGCTATGAGCGCTGATATTTTAACGAAAATGCGTGACGGCATGGAGGGCTTTTCCAAGGGGCAAAAGCGCATCGCCGCCTACATATTGGAATCTTACGACAAGGCGGCGTTTTTAACCGCCAACAAGCTGGGCGCAGCAACGCAGGTTTCGGAATCGACCGTTGTGCGCTTTGCGATGGAGCTTGGCTACGAGGGCTACCCGGAGATGCAGAAGGCGCTGCAGGACGTTCTGCGCACGCGGCTGACCTCCGTGCAGCGCGTTGAGGCGGCAAATACGCAGTTTGCCGATCAGGACGTTGTTTCCATGGTGATCCAGTCTGACATTCACACGCTGCAGCGCACCTCCGAAATTCTTGACCGCGACGCGCTGGATGCCGCCGTTTCGGCAATCGTGAACGCGAACAAGGTCTATATCGTCGGCGCGCGCTCGTCCTCGACGATCGCGAGCTTTCTCAACTTCTACCTGCGGATCATGCTGGGCGAGGTGCGGCTCGTAACCTCAACGGCATCGAGCGAAATGCTGGAGCAGCTGATGCACAGCGGCAGCGGCGATGCGATCATCGGCATCAGCCTGCCGCGCTATTCGCGCCGCACGGTCAACGCGATGCAATACGTAAAAACGAACGGCGGCACGCTCATTGCCATTACCGACAGTTTGCAGGCGCCGATCGCCCGCATTTCCGACCATGTGCTTCTGGCAAAGAGCGAGATGGTCTCGTTTGTGGATTCGCTCGTTGCGCCGCTGAGCGTTGTAAACGCGCTGGTTGTTGCGATCAGCCGACGGCTCGGCACGGAGTTTTCCGAATCGCTTGCAGACCTTGAAAAGCTCTGGTCGGAATACGATATCTATGAACGGTTCGACAGTTGATTTTCTGATCGTCGGCGCGGGCGCAAGCGGCATGATGGCGGCAATCACCGCAGCTGAGCAGGGCGCAAGCGTTGCCGTTCTGGAGAAAAACGGCCGCCCGGGGCGCAAGCTCTATATAACCGGCAAAGGCCGCTGCAACGTAACGAACGACAGCGACGCGCAGACCTGCCTTGCGCAGACGCGCACAAACCCGAAATTCTTATATGCCGCGATGCAAGCGTTTCCGCCGTCTTCCACGATCGCGTTTTTTGAAGCGCTCGGCTGTCCGCTCAAAACGGAGCGCGGCAATCGGGTGTTCCCCTGCTCCGACCATGCGGCGGACGTGATCGACGCGCTGAACAACCGAATGCGCGAGCTGCGCATCGGCTTCTTTACAGGCACGGCGGAGCGCCTTCTGATTGAAAACGGAACGCTTTGCGGCATTCACGCATCGCGCGGCGATTTCCGCGCCGGGCGCGTTTTGCTTGCAACGGGCGGCGCATCGTATCCGCGCACCGGCTCCACGGGCGACGGCTACGCGCTGGCGCGGCAGGCAGGCCATACCATCATTGAGCCGACAGGCTCGCTCGTTCCGCTGCTTTGCGACGCGCCGATCTGCCGCGCAGGTCTTGCGCTGAAAAACGTGGAGCTGACGCTGCAAAACGAAAGCGGCAAAACCGTTTACGCAGAGCGCGGCGAGCTCACGCTGACAGGCTACGGCTTGGACGGTCCGATGGCGCTGACCGCAAGCACCTATCTCGGCAGAGAAACGGGCTTTACCGCCTATCTTGACTTGAAGCCTGCGCTGGACGAGGCTGCGCTGGACGCGCGTATTTTGCGCGATCTGAAGCAGTATCAGAACAGCCCGATGGAAGCGGCGCTGACGTCGCTTTTGCCGCGCGCGCTGATCGTTCCCGTTTTGCGCGCGGCGCAGATCGCGCCGACGCTTGCGGCAAATTCGCTGACGCGCGACGGGCGCAAGCGGCTCGTGCAGTCGCTCAAGCGGATCGCGCTGCCGATTCAGGGCAAGCGTCCGATTGAAGAGGCGATCGTTACAGCCGGCGGCGTAGACGTGCGGGAGGTCAATCCGCGCACGATGGAATCGAAGCTGCTGCCGGGGCTGTATTTTGCCGGAGAACTTTTAGATCTTGACGCCCGGACGGGCGGATTCAACTTGCAAATCGCATGGGCGACCGGTCACGCCGCAGGGCTTGCCGCCGCCATGCAGGGAGGTTCAAAATGAAACAGTTTCACGCAATCGCAATCGACGGCCCTGCCGGCGCAGGCAAAAGCACGCTTGCAAAGCGGCTGGCAAACGAGCTCGGCTACGTCTACGTAGACACCGGCGCAATCTACCGCACGGTGGGCTATTACATCTGGATCTGCGGCATCGGCGGCAAGGACGCCGACGGCGTGCGCCGTCTGATTGACGACGTGAACGTCGCGATCGAGTACCCCGGCGACGGACTGCAGCACATGCTGCTCAACGGCAAGGACATTACGGGCGAGATCCGCACGCCGGAGATCTCCATGTACGCATCGCAGGTTTCGGCGCACAAATGCGTGCGCGATTTCCTGCTTGATACGCAGCGCGATCTTGCGAAAACGCACAACGTTGTCATGGACGGACGCGACATCGGAACAGTCGTTCTGCCGGACGCGGACGTTAAAATTTTCCTAACCGCTTCGCCCGAAGTGCGCGCAAAACGCCGCTGGCTGGAGCTGCAGGAAAAGGGCGCGAAGGATACATACGAGCAGGTGCTTGCCGATCAGCTCAAGCGCGACGAGCAGGATTCCACGCGCGCCGTTGCGCCGCTGAAGCAGGCGAAGGACGCGGTTTTGGTGGATTCGTCCAATCTCACGCTCGATGAGACCGCCGCGCGGATGCTTGCAATCGTAAAGGAGAAGCTCAACGCATGAACGGCGGTTTCTTCTATTGTTTTCTCTACTGCCTCTGCGCGGTGATCTTCCGCTTTTGGCATCCGTTTTTCTCTGTAAAAGGGCGCGAAAACGTTGCGCGCGGAAAGCAGTATATCATCTGCGCGAATCACGCCGGCATGGCGGACCCGATCTGGATGCTGCTCGCACTGCGGCTCGGCAGATTCCCGCGCATCATGGCAAAGGCGGAGCTGATGGAAATTCCCATTCTTGGCGCGTTTTTGCGCAAATGCAACGTTTTCGGCGTACATCGCGGCGAGCACGACGTTACAGCGATCAAAGCCGCGCTGCAGGCGCTGCGCGGTGGCGAGAGCCTGCTGCTCTACCCCGAGGGCACGCGCGTTATAGCGCTGCCTGACGGCAGCCGCGTCCGCGCCTCGGACGGCGAACCGGCGCAGGGCAAAACAGGTGCGGCGATGTTCGCGCTGCGCGGCGACGTTCCGATCCTTCCGGTTTACGTTTCGGAAAACCGCCATCCGTTCAGCCCGGTGCGCGTTGTGATCGGCAAGCCGTACGCGCTGCCGCAGGAAGACCGCAAAGCATCTCCGGAAACGCTCCGCCGCTATACGGACGAGCTGATGGAAAAAATCTACGCTTTGGGAGCCAAATCATGAAAATCATTCAGGCTGAAACCGCCGGTTTCTGCTTCGGCGTTGACCGCGCGGTTTCGCTCGTTGAGCAAACGGTTCGGGCCGGAAAACGCGCCGTAACGCTCGGGCCGATCATCCACAACCGCCACGTTGTGCAGCATTTCGCGGAGCTCGGCGTTCGGGAGATCGCATCGCCCGAAGAGGCGGAGCCCGGCACGGCGGTGATCATCCGGTCGCACGGCGTATCGCGCAAAGTCTACGAAACGCTCGAAAAGAAGGGCGTGGAGATCATCGACGCAACGTGCCCGTTCGTTTCCCGAATCCACAAGCTCGTTGCAGGCGCAAAGGAAAAGGGCCGCCGTGTGATCATAATCGGAACGCGCACGCATCCCGAAGTTCTCGCAATCGCCGGATGGTGCGAAGATCCGCTGATTTTCGAAACGGCAGAAGAGTTGCAAAATTGGGCGGAAATTTCCAAAATTTCACAGAATTTGCCGTATTTGATGGTTTTTCAAACGACAAGCACGCAAAATTTGTGGATAAATGCTCAAAAAATTGCAAAAAAACTATTTACGAATTGCGAAATCTTTGATACAATATGCGAAGCTACGGAAAAACGGCAAAAAGAAGCGCTCGCATTGTCCAAGCAGTGCGATGCAATGGTCATCGTTGGGGACGCTAACAGCTCCAACACCGGAAAACTTGCAATGATATGCAGACGGAATTGCGCCAATGTATCGCTGGTGGATCATGCCGCCGAGCTGAACATGGCGCTTTTTGCAGGCGTGAACACCGTAGGACTTACGGCAGGCGCGTCTACGCCGTCGTGGATCATTAAGGAGGTCAACAACAAAATGAGCGAAGAGACTAAGGTTACTGAAACTGCGGGAGAGGAGAATTTTGCCGAGCTTCTCGAGCAGTCGATCAAGACTTTGAATAATGGAGATAAGGTCACCGGCATCGTCACCGCCATCGGCACGACGGAAGTTCAGGTCGACCTGGGCACCAAGCACGCAGGCTACATCCCCGTGAGCGAGCTTTCGTCCGATCCCGACGCGAAGCCCGAAGACATCGTCAAGGTTGGCGACGAGGTTGAGGTTTCCGTTGTCCGCGTGAACGACGTGGAAGGCACCGTGATGCTTTCGAAGAAGCGTCTGGAAGCCGGCAAGATCTGGGAAGACGTTGAGAAGATGTCCGAAGAGGGCACCGTCATCGAAGCGCCCATCACCGAAGAGAACAAGGGCGGCGTTGTTGCCAACTACAAGGGCATCCGCGTATTCATCCCCGCTTCGCAGACCGGCGTTCCCAAGGGCGGCGATCTGGGCGAGCTCGTTAAGACAACCGTTAAAATGCGCATCAGCGAAGTCAACCGCGCACGCCGCCGCGTTGTCGGCTCCATCCGCGACGTAGCTCGTGAAGCGCGCCGCGCAGCGCAGGAGAAGGTCTGGAGCGAGATCGAGGTCGGCAAGAAGTACCTCGGCAAGGTCAAGAGCCTCACTTCCTACGGCGCATTCGTAGACATCGGCGGTGTGGACGGCATGGTTCACGTTTCCGAGCTGAGCTGGAATCACATCAAGACTCCGGCGGACGTTGTGTCCGTTGGCGACGAGATCGAAGTTTACGTCATTTCCTACGATCCCGAAAAGCACAAGATCTCCCTCGGCTACAGAACCGAGGACACCAACCCCTGGAAGATCTTCACCGAAAAGTACCACGTTGGCGACGTTGTGCCCGTTAAGATCGTGAAGCTGATGACCTTCGGCGCATTCGCAGAGATCATCCCCGGCATCGACGGTCTGATCCACATTTCCCAGATTGCAAACCGCCGCATCGGCAAGCCCGATGACGTTCTGGCGGAAGGTCAGGAAGTGGAAGCAAAGATCATCGACATCGATGCAGAGCACAAGCGCATTTCCCTCTCCATCCGCGCGCTGCTCGAGCCGGAAGCACCGGCTGAAGAAGCTGCGGAAGAGGAAGCTCCGGTTGACGAGGAAGTCGTTGTTGCGACTGCCGAGCCGGACGCAGAACCCGTCGTTGACGAAGCTGCTGTTGAGGAAACCGCTGAATAAGCCAATTCAAAACACCGTGGGAACGCTCTTCCCACGGTGTTTTTGTTACACAATCGTTAGAAAGCACGGCGCGTTTCCCCTTTTCTTTTCCGCCATTCTATGGTAGAATAAGTTTCACGCTGAAAGCGAGGTGAGTAAAATGCCGGGATCGGGCGTAAAGATCATCGCAAAAAACGCAAAGGTTTACCACGAGTATTTCGTGGAGGACAAGTATGAAGCCGGCATTGAGCTTGCCGGGACGGAAGTCAAATCCGTGCGCGCCGGAACGATGCATCTGAAAGAAGCATGGTGCCAGGTGAAGGACGGCGAGCTTTGGATCCGTCAAATGCACATTTCCCCCTATGAAAAGGGCAATATTTTTAACAAAGACCCTCTGCGACCGCGGCGGCTGCTGATGCATCGACGCGAGATCGCACACCTTTACGGAAAGGTCAAGCAGGACGGCTATGCGCTGATCCCCCTTTCCGTGTATCTGAAAAACTCGCGCGTGAAGGTGGAGGTCGGGCTCTGCAAGGGCAAAAAACTTTTCGATAAGCGCGAAGACGTCGCCAAGCGCGATGCGATGCGGCAGATCGACCGCGCCATGAAAGAGAGGAATCACTGATATGGCAAACCCCATTGCAACCATTGAAATGGAATCGGGCGGCAAGATCGTCTGCGAGCTGTACCCGGAAATCGCGCCCGAATCGGTTAAAAACTTCATCACGCTCGCAAACAAGGGCTTTTATAACGGGCTGATCTTCCACCGCGTGATTTCCGGCTTCATGATCCAGGGCGGCTGCCCCAAAGGCAACGGCACCGGCGGCCCCGGCTACTGCATCAAGGGCGAATTCCAGCTCAACGGCGTGAAAAACAAGCTCTCCCATACGCGCGGCGTGCTCTCCATGGCGCGTGCGCAAGCGCCCAACTCCGCAGGCAGCCAGTTCTTCATCATGCACGCCGACGGCGACTTCCTCGATGGGCAGTATGCTGCATTCGGCAAGGTGACAAGCGGCATGGACGTCGTCGACGCGATCGCCGCCGAAAAGACCGACGCAAGCGATAAGCCGCTGACCGAGCAGAAGATCAAATCCATCACGGTCGATACGCAGGGCGAAACCTACGGCGAACCCACCAAATACCCCGATCCTTTTTCGAGGTAAGGATCGTCGCCCACATACCGATTTTCACGGGCTGATTTCCGCCCTTGCTTCGTTAGTTGCCTTGCCAATACACAAAGTATTGCCTGCGGCAACTGCCTTGTAAGAACGAAAATCCGCACCGCGAAAACTTCCCTGCAGCGGCATGTGCTCTCCTTTCCTTACCTATTACGCACAAACGAAACACTCTTGAGAATGCAAATCACTATAACACAAGCCTGCGGACGCTGAACGCGATTGGCAAGAGTGGCTCGGCGAGAGATTTTTGTGCGAGGCAAGGCGTAGCAAAGCGATTCAGCCGCAGTGGGTATCTAATTCAGCAAAAACCGAGCGCGAACCAGCAAAGCGTTCGCGCGAGGAGAGGAAGAATGCGGGAGCGGATGTGCAGTTTTCGCCGCAAGGCGGAAACGGAACGCAGCGAGCGTATTCTGACGACGGGGCTGCACCGGTTTCGACGGGGGCAGTGAGGCAGGATAAGCGGGCGGAGGTGCCTGACCTCCTTAAACCGGGCAATTTTTTTAAAATTAACTGACAACTACACTGTTGCCAAGGCTGCCTAATTAGGCGCCCATCCGCCCCGGGAGGGCCACGAACCGGGCTCGGGTGTGATTTGAGTGGCGAACGTGCGTGCGGTAAGCTTTGCCCGCACCATGCATCATGAAGCTACCAAGCCGTAGAGCGTGTCAATTCGCGTTACGGCAAGGGAACGTAAAGGATTGACTGCGCCCGGAGAAAATCCTGTCAAGTTGCTTTCGGACAGGGGTTCGACTCCCCTCAGCTCCACCACATAAGGTAGCAGATTTTGATAGAAAGTCTGCTACCTTTTTCTTTGCCCGAAACACCTTGATTTCAAGGGTTTAAGGTCTATAAGTGAAATAAGACGTCTCCCGGATACTGCTATTAGCGGCCATTTGGATGCGTCATTTTCTTTTTATGGGCCTTGTGCCGCAAGTAATCGTTAAAAACCAGTAGTTATCAATCTGTGACCCATTCTTTCCGCTTTAGCAGCTTCAAAAAAACCTCTTTCTAGTCTCGTAAGGAGCTTGTGTGCCTCTTGCGGGGCGCGGCGGCCGTCATAGCAAGACCCGCCGCCTATGGGAGGCAAGGGCTGTCTGTATCACAGGAAAATGTGCAATGTCAATACAATCACACCTTGTATGGCTGGCCAAAACGAAAATTTTTCTAAAAACAGGCTTCTTTGTAAAGGATCATTGAAAATTTCCGATTTGACCACCCCGACAGGGAAAAAGCACCCCCCTTTTGATGGAATTGCACCCCCTGGAGGTCATTTGCACCCCCCTGCGCAAATTCTATCCAAATATGACTGCCTCCACAAATAAAAAGCACCGCCGATGGGTGTGCGCCGAAGTGTTAAGCAAAATAGCATTCGGTTGACACCGACAAGCGGCAAAAATCAAGCCCCCTGATATGGATTAACTCCATATCAGGGGGCTTATTCCGTATATTGTTATTGTATTGAACTTTGCAGTATTCTGAGCTATACTATTGTTGTCAGTACGAGCAGTCAGATCAGACTTCGTTTGGTTCGTGGAAACGCGGGCGGCATCGTGCTTAACGGCATGGATGCATTTGTTTGCGGCACATACTCCCTTGAATACTCGTTATACGCTAACACCATCACACCCTTATTATGTTGTGAATGAGTGTGTAAATGTGTACCTGTATGAGATGTAATAGTGTCGAGACGTTATAGACAGAACAGATCGGTACAACAGGTTTGGGAAGTCGGATTTGTGCTGGTGCAAAAATGTGATACACGGCTGCATAGTTCCTTTGTTATTGGCGGATTGGGAAGTCCCCTCAGCTGCAGATGAGGGCCAATAATAACAAAGGAGGTGAGTTCGTGAAGAAAGCGGACAACCCTGTTATCATTATTAACGGTGATAACAACAAGGTAACCCTTGGTGAGAGTAAATCTCATCTTCCTGCTGCGATTGCAATTGCGCTTGGCGTTTTTGCAGGAGCAGCCGTACTGGCTGTATCACACTGCTGTCCTGAATTGCTTGCTGATTTTGTCCGTTGGATCATCAGCGTAGCAATTAACAGCTAACACCAGCACATTTTTAAGAATTGAGGTGTAATACCTTTGATATATACAAATTGTCCACTTTATGGGTTGAAATCGAAGAAAATGCTGAAACGCCTTCTGCACATAGAGGACAATAAATTCTTGAAGCAGGATTACATTGCTTCAATGGTTACCCCTTACATAGATAAGAAGGGAAAAGCTCGGCTAATTGAACCGCCGCGCGAAGAATTAAAAACAATTCAAAAGCGAATCAAAATGATGCTGGGACAGATCGTAGTACCCAGCAATGTCTTTTCCGGAATCAGAGGCCGCTCATATGCAGAGAATGCGGTGATGCATTCCAGTGAAAAATTAAGAAACCTATTTAAAATCGATTTGACCGCATTTTTCCCATCCATTAGCAGAGAGACCGTATATCGCTTCTTTTACGAGGATTTGTGTTGTTCACCCGATGTAGCAGAGACACTTACAAATCTCACAACCATCGATCTTGAAAAATCGCAAGCGCATTGTCTTGATGAAATATATAGCTTCTTAAATTATAAAGGTGTCACATGTAAGAACCATTTGATCTCAGGAGCACCTACCAGTCAAATTATGTCCTATCTTGTAAATCATCGAATGTTTGAAGAAATGCAGAAAGTAGCTGATGACAATAACGCAGTAATGACTGTTTATGTGGATGATGTAACTTTTTCAACAGAGGATCACATCTCGAGACATTTCAAAAACAGAGTCATCGATATCGTTCGAAAATATGGCTATCAGATATCTAAAGCCAAAGTTAAAAATTATACGAAATTGTACCCCAAACTGGTTACAGGAGTGATAATCGATTCGCACGGCAAACCGATTATAAAAAATAGCATGCGTGAAAAGATCATCAAGGAGTATGAGCTTTTACGTGATCATCCAGAGAGTGCAGAGTCCAAACAGCGGTTAAAAGGATTGTTGACGGCAGCACGGCAGGTGGATCACCGTGCGTTTCCAACTATATATCGCTTTGCGTTTGATAAGGAATAAGACAAAAAGCTGAATAATCATCAAATCAAAAAGAAGTATTTCTATTGACCACCTCAACAAACGCCCTCTCACAATTTGAGGATTTTGTTGGATTGTCGATTTCATTGAGGCTCTTTCCCATATCCCCATTCGAGGATGCCTTTCTTGTTTTCCCGTGCATTTCGCGGTATAATGAGGGCAGAGAAAAAGTGCTTACACGGAGGAAGCGGCAATGGGAAAGGTTCTTGTAATTACAACGAGTTTACGGGCGAAGAGCAATTCCGATCTGCTTGCGGAGCGGCTGATTGCCGGCGCGAAGGATGCCGGCCACAGCGTGGAAACGATCAGCCTGAAGGGGAAAAAGCTCGGCTTTTGCATCGGCTGCCTTGCCTGCCAGAAAACGCAGCAATGCGTAATCAAAGACGATGCGGTTGCGATTGCGGAGAAGGTCAAAAACGCGGATACGCTCGTTTTCGCAACGCCGATCTACTATTACGAGATGTGCGGACAGATGAAAACGCTGCTCGATCGGCTGAATCCGCTCTACCCCTCCGACTACCGTTTCCGCAACGTTTATATGCTTTCCACGGCGGCGGAAGACGACGAGGACGTACCGGAGAAGGCGGAAAGCGGCTTGCAGGGCTGGGTGGACTGCTTCGAGAAAGCGACGCTTGCAGGCACGCTTTTCTGCGGCGGACTGAACGATCCGAACGAAGCCGCCGGCAGTGAAGCCGCGCTCGATACGGCATACCGCTTCGGAACAGAGCTGAAGTAAACGCCAAATGGAAAAAACGGTATCCGTAAAAACGATGCGCGAAAGCGACGCATATACGATTGAGCACTTTGTTCCATCCAAAGAGCTGATGCGCCGCGCAGGCGAAGCGATTTTCCGCGCGGCGGACTGGAAAGCGCCGGTTGCGATCGTCTGCGGAAAAGGCAACAACGCCGGCGACGGTTTCGTGGCTGCGGCTTATTTACAGCAAGCCGGAATCCCCTGCACGATCTATCTGCTCTCCGATTCCTTTTCCGAGGACGGCAGATTCTATTTTGACCGCGCTGTTGCCGCCGGCGTACCCGTCCGCAAATTTCAGCCGGAAACCGATTTCAGCACCTATGGCAGCGTGCTTGACTGCCTGTTCGGCACAGGCTTTCGCGGGATGCCGCAGGCGCCGTTCAGCGACGCGATCCGCGCGATCAACCGCTCCGGCGCATACGTCGTCAGCGCGGACATCAACAGCGGCTTAAACGGCGATACGGGCATGGGCGAGCTGTTCGTCCGCTCCGATCTGACCGTTTCCATCGGCTTTTACAAGCACGGTCATTTTCAAGGGCTTGCCGATGAAGCGATGCGCCGAAAAATCAACTGCGACATCGGTATCCGCTTAAAACCAAATAAAGAAAACGGCTGAGGTATCTCAGCCGTTTTCTTTATTCAAATATTGCTTCAAAAAGCGGATTGCCTGACGGTAGCCGTCCAGACCGAGTCCCATAAACGTTTTGACGCAAGCCATGCCCGGATAGGAAATCTGCCGGAAGCTCTCGCGCGATTTCACGTCCGAGATATGCACCTCAACCGCCGGAATCGCCACCGCCTTGAGCGCATCGAGGATCGCTACGCTCGTATGCGTATAGGCGGCAGGGTTTATCACGATGCCGTCCACATTGCCATAGGCTGCCTGAATGCGGTCGACGAGATCGCCCTCATGGTTGGACTGGTAAAGCTCGCATTCGATCCCCTCCGCAGCGCACGTTTCGCGCACAAGCGCTTCGAGATCGGCATAGGTCTGCCTGCCGTAAATATCCGGCTCACGCAGACCGAGCAGATTGAGATTCGGTCCGTTCAGTATCAAAAACTTCATCAAAGCACCTCCAAAACGGCTTTTACCGTTTCCGAAAGTTCGCCATCGTTGGAAACGGCAGCATCGGAAAACGCTTCATAAAATCCGCGGCGTTTTTCATACATCGCCTGCAGATCGGTTTTTTGTGAAAGCGGTCTGCCGTCTTTCGGCAGCGCGTCCAAGCTGCGTTTGAGCCAGACGATTTTGCCGTTTTGATGGAGCAGATCGTAATTCCGCGCCACCGTAACGCAGCCGCCGCCCGTTGCGATCACCGCGCCGGATTTTTTGCCGAGAAGGCAGAGCGTTTCCGTTTCCATGCGGCGAAATTCCGCCTCGCCGTCTTCGGCGAAAATTTCCGGAATGGTCTTTCCAGCCGCTTTCACAAGCTCCGCATCGGCATCGAAAAACGCTTTGCCCGTCTTTTCCGCAAGCGCCTTGCCCACCGCGCTTTTGCCGCAGCCGGGCATCCCGATCAGCACGATATTGCGCATCTGCGCCGAGAGCGCGGCTTCGATCGTTTCGATTTTCGCATCGTCAATCGCGCTGCCGGTAAACAGCTCCGCGCTGCGCTTTGCCTGCGCAACGAGCATTTTCAGCCCGTTAAAGCCGGCGATTCCGAGCCGCTCCGCTTGCAGCAACAGCGCGGTCCGCGCCGGGTTATAAATCAGGTCGAAAACCGCTTCGCATTGCGGGAAAATCCCCAAATCCACGGGCGATATGCCGTTGTTGGGATAAGTCCCGACGGGCGTTGCGTTCACGATGAGCTGCGCATCCGCATGACGATCCAAATTCCCATAATTGTCCGCGCCGCTTCGGGAGATCACCGTAACCGACGCGCCGAGGCTCCGCAGAACGTCGCACACCATGACCGACGCGCCGCCGCTGCCGAGGACGATCGCCTTCTTGCCGAAAACAGAAATTCCGCTTGCGCGGAGCGTTTCGGAAAAGCCGTAAGCATCGGTATTTTCGCCGAAAATGCCGTCTTTCCCGCGGACGAGCGTATTGACGCTGCCGATGCGCCGCGCCGTTTCCGAAAGCGACGCGCAATAGGGCAAAACCGCCTTTTTATAGGGGATCGTAACGTTTAAGCCGTCCCATTCGCCATGCAGCAGAAATACTTTCAGATCATCCGGCGCAACCTCGTACAGCCGATAATCATACGCGGCAAGCTGCGCATGGATCTGCGGCGAATAGCTATGCGAGAGCTTCTCGCCGAGCAAGCCGCAGCGCATCATACGACCTCGCCGTAGCTGCCGAGATAGGAAAACCGCTCGCACAGCGATTCCAGCTCGCCCATCAGCTGCAAGAACTGCGGCGAATAAACGGACGTTTCCAGATCGAAATAGAACATAAACTCAAAATTCCGCTCCGGGATCGGGCGGCTTTCCAGCTTGATCAGGTTGATCCCGAGCGCATAGAACCGCGAAAGCACCTTATAAAGCGCGCCCGGCTCATGCGGCAGAACCATCATAAGACTCGTGCGGTCCGCGCCGGGATAGATCTCGATTTGCTTCGAGATGCAGATAAAGCGCGTTGTATTATTGCCCTCGTTCTGGATCGATTCGGAGAGCATGGAAAGATGATAGAGCTTCGCGCAAAGGCTCGATGCGATTGCCGCTTTGTTAGCGTTTTCCGATTCCGAAACGCGCTTTGCGGCGATGGCGGTATTTTCGCAGGGGATGATCTTCGCGTTCGGAAACTGCTTGAGATATTCGCTGCACTGGCTGATTGCCTGCTCATGCGAATAGATTTCGCGGATATCCTCCTTGCGCGTGCCGGGCTTTACAAGCAGATTATGATCCACCTTCAGCCGGATGCTGCGCACGATGCGAAAACGATGCTTCATCATCAGGTCATACACCGCGTTGACCGAGCCTGCCGTGCTGTTTTCAACGGGGATCACGCCGTATTTGCAAAGGCCGTTATCAATCGCGGAGAAGACCGCTTCGAACGAGGAAAAATAGAAAACGCTCGGCAGCTTGAAGAGCTTTTCGCACGCAAGCTGCGAATACGCGCCCTCCACGCCCTGGCAGGCGACCATCGCGCTTTCCGGGAAGAGCTTTTCCGTATGCTCGATCGCATCGGCAATCTGCTTCGTCAGCTCCGTCTGATCGCCGATCAGCCGCGTTTGATAGCTGCGGCTCAGCTCAAAAATCAGCGAATAAAGCTGCGTGATATACGGCTTGTCCGTATCCGGCGCGGCGTTGTAGATCGCAAGCAGCTTTTCACGCTCGCGCTTTCCATCGTAGACGGCGATGCCGTTTTCTTTTTTATATGCCGCAATCTCGGCGGCAACCGCCATGCGGCGCGAGAACGATTCCGTGATCGTTTGATCGAGCTGATCGATTTCTTTGCGATATGCGTTTAAGTCCATGCTGATTCCTTATCCTTTCCCATGAGCGCATCGAGCACCGCGATTGCCGCCGCCGCTTCCACAACCGGCACGGCGCGCGGCACGATGCAAGGATCATGCCGTCCCTGCACGATGAGCGGAGCCTGCTGCATCGTTTCAAGGTTTACGCTTTTCTGCGGTTTTGCAATGGATGGCGTTGGCTTGACCGCGGCGCGGAACGTAAGCGGCGCGCCGGTTGTAATGCCGCCGAGGATGCCGCCGCAGCGGTTTGTTTCCGTGGTAACTTTTCCGTTTTCGATTGTAAACGGATCATTTGCCTCGCTGCCGGTCATTTCCGAAAGCGAGAAGCCTGCGCCGAATTCCAATCCTTTCACCGCCGGAATGCCGAAAACGATCTGCGCGATGCGGTTTTCCATGCCGCCGAACATCGGATCGCCCACGCCGGCAGGCAGTCCCGAAATGGCGCATTCCACGATGCCGCCGACGCTGTCGCCCTGCGATTTCGCCTCAGCAATCCGCGCCTGCATCTTCTCCCCTGCCGCATCGCTGACGGTTGGGAACGGCTTTTCCGCAACCGATGCGGTGAGCGCGCCTTCATCGGGTACGCCGCCGATCTGCGCCGCGCGCGCGAAAACGGAGACGCCGCGCTTTTCCAAAAGCTGCTTGCAGATGCCGCCTGCAATGCAGAGCGGCGCGGTCAGCCGGCCGGAAAAGTGGCCGCCGCCGGAAACGTCCTGCGCGCCGCCGAACTTCGCCTGCGCCGTAAAATCGGCATGGCCGGGACGCGGCACAAGCCGCAGATTTTCATAATCGCCCGGGCGCGTATCGGAATTGCGAATGATCGCCGTGAACGGTGCGCCGCAAATGCGGCTGCCATTCAGCCCGGAGAGGATCTCCGGCGCATCCGCCTCTTTCCGCGCGGTAGAGTGCGCATTTTTGCCCGGCGCGCGACGATCCAGAAACCGCTGCAGCGCATCGAGATCAAGCTCCGCGCCGGCAGGAAGCCCCTCAATCGTTACGCCGATTGCCGGCGAATGGGACTGCCCGAAGATCGTGATACGCAGGTTTTCACCGTAAGTGCTGCTCATAAGCTCCCACCTTTCAGTGCTGCAAAATCCGCCCAAAATTGCGGATAGGATTTGTTCACGCTTTCGCTGCCGCAGATCGTTACAGCTTCGCGGCAGACCGATGAAGCAACCGCGGCGGACATGGCAATGCGGTGATCGCCGAAGGCTTCCGCCGTGCCGCCGGAAAGGGATTCCTTTCCGCGGACGATCAGCCCATCGGTCAGCTCTGTCACGTCCGCGCCGAGCGATGTAAGCATCGCGGCGGTCGTTTTCAGCCGATCCGATTCTTTCAGCCGCAGCCGCGCGGCATTATAGATTTTCGTTTCGCCCTCCGCAGCCGAAGCCGCAGCCGCAAGCACCGGGATCAGATCGGGGATCGCCGAAGCGTCGATCTGCACCGCGCGGAGCTTTTTGCGCCGCACGGTAACGGCATCTTCCGAAGACGTAACCTCCGCGCCCATCGCTCGCAGAACGTCCAAAACGGCGCGGTCGCCCTGCGCGGAGTCCATGCGCAAGCCATGCACCGTAACGCCCTTTTGCGACAGCGCGCCGGCGCAGAGGAAGAACGCGGCGTTTGACCAGTCGCCTTCAACCGCGCATTTTTCCGGCAGAAAAGCGGATTGATTGCCCGGTATTTGATAGGTCTTTTCCTTTTTTGAAACGGAAATATTCGCAAGCGCAAGCGCCTGCTCCGTCATTTCCACATAGGGCGCGGATTCCAGCGTTCCCTCAATTTCGAGCGTGCTTTCCGCCGAAAGCAGCGGCAGCGCAAGCAGCAGCCCCGTAAAAAACTGCGAGGACACGTTGCCCGGCAGGCGGTATGCGCCCGGCTGAAGCTGCCCGGAAACAAGGAGCTTTTCGCCGTCTTCCGCAAGGCGAACGCCGTGTTTTTTCAGTTCGCCGTCCAGCGGCGCAAGCGGACGCTCCGGCAGCCGCCCTTTCCGCAAAAACGCAGCCTCCGCGCCGAGCGCAGCAACAACCGGCAGCAGAAACCGCAGCGTAGAGCCGCTTTCGCCGCAGGGCAGCTCGCACGGCGAGCAGACGGTTTCGATCGGCGTTACGAAAACGATTTCGCCATCCTGCCGGATTTTTGCGCCGAGCGCGTTCAGGCAACGGATCGTTGCGGCGATGTCTTCCGAAATGCCGCGAATTTGCAGCGCGGTCGGGCGTTTTCCCAGCGCGGCGAGGATCAGCAGGCGATGTGCCTGCGACTTTGACGACGGGATCCGCACGCTGCCGCTGCGCGCGCCCGCCGCGATTGTAACGTTCAAGAAAGCCCGTCCGCGATCCAGCCGCGAACGTCCTCCACCGGAACGGGCAGAATTCTGCACCGCCCGATCTCCTCAGGTACAACAAGGTGCATGGTTTTGCCCGTTAACTTTTTATCGGTAAAAATCGCGGAAAACAGCTCGTCCGCCGAAAATTCCGTACTTGTAGGCAGATGATACTGCTCCAGCGCGGCGAGGATCTCCCCTGCCGTTTCCGCCGAGCATACGCCGCGCTTTGCGCCGGCGCGCGCGATGATTGCCATGCCGATGGCAACCGCCTGCCCATGCAGAACGGAAAAGCCGCTGCACGCTTCCACGGCATGGCCGAACGAATGCCCCAGATTGAGGAGCTGCCGCTGGCCGCGGTCAAATTCATCGCTCTGCACGATTTCGCTCTTCATGCGAACGCACGTTGCGATCACGTCCTCTATCTGATCGGAAACGGGCGTTTGCCGCAGGCTGCGGAAAAATTCCGCGCTGCCGAGCACGCCGTATTTCATCACCTCTGCGCAGCCGCAGAGATACTGCGCCTGCGGCAGCGTATTTAGCGCGTCCGGATCGCAGAGCACAAGATGCGGCTGATAGAAGCAGCCCACCTGATTTTTGCCGCTCGGCAGATTCACCGCCGTCTTACCGCCAACGGACGAATCCACGTCCGCAAGCAGCGTTGTGGGAATTTGCACGAAGCGGATTCCGCGCTGGAACGTTGCCGCGGCAAAGCCGGTCAGATCGCCGACAACGCCACCGCCGAGCGCGGCAAGCACGTCTGTGCGCGTCATGTGTTGCTCGGAAAGGAACGATAACAGCCGCGCATAAACGGAAAGGCTCTTTGCGCCCTCGCCGGGCGAAACGGAAAACAGCTCCGCGGAAATGCCGGCGCGCGCAAGCGATTCCAGCACGCGCGAGGCATAGAGCGCGCGCACCGTATCGTCCGTAACGAGGACGACCTTGCTCTCGCCGCAAACCTCGCGGATCGCATCGCCAACGCGGTCGAGCAAGCCGCGCTCGATGCGCACATCGTAGCTGCGCGAGGCGGTAATATGCACGGAAGTCATCTGCCGTCTACCTCCTCTTTGATCCGCCTGCCTTCATCGAGCAGCGCGGTCAAGGTTTCCGAATCCTCCGCCTCCAGCGCGGTTTTATACGCGCCGAGATTTTCGATCAGCGTATCCAGCTCGCGCAGGAGATTATCCTTATTTTCCAAAAACAGCTCCGACCACATCTGCGGATTGAGCCACGCAACGCGCGTGAGATCCTTATAGCTTCCGGCGCTCACGCCCTTATGCGCACGCGCGGTGGGGCTTTTGATATAGGCATTGGAAACGAGGTGCGCCATCTGCGAGGTAAAGGCGATGATCTGATCATGCTTTTCGGCAGTCGTTACGTGGAAACTGCCGAACCCTGCCGGCACGAGCAGCGCCTTGATGCGGTCGAGCAGCTCGATATCATCGTAAACCGGCGGAACGATCACCATCGGCGCGCCTTTATAGAGATCAGCGCGGGCATACTTGAAGCCGGAATTGTGCGTGCCTGCCATGGGATGGCCGCCGGCATAGAGAAAGCCGTACCGCTTGGCAAGCGGAAAACACGCTGCGCAAACGGTGCGCTTCGTGCCGCACACATCCACAACGACCGCATCGCGGCGGATAAAGCCTGCCATCCGCTCCAGCCACGCAATCGACGCCTCCGGGTAAAGCGCAAGGATCACAAGATCGCATTGCGCGGCGGTTTTCTCCGTCAGCTCGCCGCCCACCGCGCCGCTCATCTGCGCGAAATCCAGCGTAGACCTGCTTTTTTCGCAGGCGAACACCTGCCATCCGGCTTCTTTGTACGCCTTGGCAAACGAGCCGCCGATCAGCCCGAGCCCGACGATCCCAACCGTCATTTCGAAAGCACCTCGCGGATGCCGCGGATCTGCTTTGCAAGCGCGTCGTATTCCTCCGGACGGAGCGACTGCGCGCCATCGCAGAGCGCATGGATCGGATCGTTATGCACCTCAATGATCAGTCCGTCCGCTCCGGCAGCGGCTGCCGCGCAAGCCATCGGCGGCACGTAGCGGCTGACGCCGGTTGCGTGGCTGGGGTCTACGATCACGGGCAGATGCGTCAGCTCATGCAAAACCGCAACGGCGGAAAGATCGAGCGTATTGCGCGTATAATCGCCGAACGTGCGGATGCCGCGCTCGCAGAGGATCACGCGCTCATTGCCGCTTGCCATGATATATTCCGCGCTCATCAGAAGCTCCTTGAGCGTATTTGCCATGCCGCGCTTGAGCAGGATCGGGCGGTTCATTTTGCCGACCTCGCGCAGAAGATCGAAGTTCTGCATATTGCGCGCGCCGATCTGGATCACGTCCACGTCCTCAAACAGCGGCAGATCGTGCGTGCTCATCACCTCGGTGACGAACGGAAGCCCCGTTTCTTTTCTTGCGATCTTCAGCAGCTCGATGCCGGTTGCCTTGAGCCCCTGGAAATCATACGGCGACGTGCGCGGCTTGAACGCGCCGCCGCGCAGCAAATCTGCGCCGGAAGCCTTTACCGCTTTCGCAACGGCAACGATCTGCTCTTCGGTTTCAACCGAGCAGGGACCGGCGATCATCGCAAAATTGCCGCCGCCGATCTTCACGTCGCCCACTTCAACAACCATATCGTCCGGATGGAACTTGCGGTTGCAGCATTTGAACGGTTCGCTCACGCGCTTGACCGTATCGACAATTTCAAGGCTCGCAACGAGATCCATATCCACGCGCGTTGTATCGCCGATCAGACCGAGAACCGTTTGGTAGTCGCCGTCCGATACGTGGATGCGCAGGCCGAGATTTTCAAGCCAAGCAATGAGCTGCTGCTGCTTTTCCGGAGCAACGCCGTGTTTCAGTATAACGATCATGGTAAAACCCTCCCAATTTGAAAACCAAAAGTGCCGCACAGGCGTAACCTGCGCGGCACTAACTTTTCCTCTTTAGCGCACCACAAATTACCCCTACTATGCTCTCACAGTAAAGTAAAAGTAATAAGCGGTAAAGCTGCGCTGATTCATAAGGAAATCTCCCTTTTCAAAACTTAATCCTAATATACTCACTTCTTTATGTTCTGTCAAGCGGAAATTTGCGCCGGATCAGAGCGGATATTCCCTGCAGATCTGCGCATCGGCGCGGCCGGCTACGCGCAGCACGATCTGCTGCACGTCCGAAAGAAGCTGCGGTTTCGGCACGCAGGACTTGTTGCCATGGCTCGGGCGAAGCATATTCACCTGCTTTTCGCCCTGCGCATCCAGCTCCACTTTGCGGTTATTGGACGTTGTATACGCGATCAGCGCGAACTTCGTATTGCCAACCGTAACGTACAGGATCCGATCCGCCGTTTCGGGATCGGCATAGGTTCCCGTATGGACAATGCCGATCCGGTCGAGCGTTTCGTTCGTTCGGCGGATGCCTTCCAGTCCGCGGTCGGTGCAGTGGTTGTTCGCGGTGGACACCGCGTCAACGCCGATCGCTTTCAGCGCCTCGGCAATGGCATCGGGCGTGTTGAACGACGACATCGAATCGGCGTAGCCGGCAGCTTCGCCGGCAAGCGGCGTTTCCAAATTTGCGATCACGTAATCCGCCTCGGAAAGCAGCCCCTTCAGCGGCGCAAATACCGGGAGAAAGTCATAGCTTCCGTTTGGCTGCTTTGCCTGCGCAAGCAGCGGCGGCTCGCACATCACGTCGCCGATCACCGTAATTTTTTTCAATGCATCCATAAAAATTCCACCTTATTTTTTATAGTACAATCTTATTCGCAGCGCCGGTTTTTGTCAAGCAAAGCGCGGGCGATTTTTCACCGTTCTTCCCTTGACAGCTTGGGCGCAAAACGGTACAATATAAAATAGGATTCGTGTGGTGGTTTTGAGCGCATGGGGAAGCTCATTTCCGCCTGTACTTATTCACATTCGTTATCAGCCCAAATCAGTTTCAGGAGGTGTATCTGCAAAAAATGGATCCGATGGTTTTAGCAATTATCCTGTGTATCGCAGGTTTTGTAGTCGGCAGCGTGATCTTTTTCTTCGTTGGCAAAGCAGCTCGCAAGCGCATTGCGGAAAAAGAGATCGGCAGCGCCGAGCAGGAAGCCACGCGCATCATGAACGATGCAATCAAATCCGCCGAGAGCAAAAAGCGCGAAATGCTGCTTGAGGCGCAGGAAGAAATCCACAAATCACGCAGCGAATTCGAGCGTGAAAACAAAGAACGCCGCGCAGATCTGAAAAATCAGGAACGCAGACTCGAACAAAAGGAAGAGTCGCTTGATAAGAAGATCGACGCGCACGAAAAGAAAGAAGAAGCGCTCCAAAAGCGCGTTGAGCAGGTTGCAGAGCAGCAGGCGGAGGTCGCCGCGATCAAGCGCAGCCAGCTCGAAATGCTCGAAAAAATCTCCGGCCTTTCCCAGGAGGACGCTAAGGCGTTCCTGCTGCAGACGGTCGAAGAGGACGTGCGGCACGAAACCGCAATGAAGATCAAAGAGATTGAAACGCAGATGAAGGACGAGGCGGATCAAACCGCGCGCGAGATCATCGCAACCGCCATTCAGCGCTGCGCGGCAGACCATGCCGCGGAAACAACCGTTTCCGTTGTGCCGCTGCCGAACGACGAAATGAAGGGCCGCATCATCGGCCGTGAAGGACGCAATATCCGCACGCTTGAAACCGTGACCGGCGTTGATCTGATCATCGATGATACCCCCGAAGCGATCACCGTTTCCTCCTTTGATCCCGTTCGCCGCGAGATCGCGCGCCGCGCGCTTGAAAAGCTCATCGCGGACGGCCGCATCCATCCCACGCGCATTGAGGACATGGTTGAAAAAGCCAAGCGCGAGGTTGACCAGGTCATCAAGCAGGAGGGCGAACGCGCTACGTTCGAAACCGGCGTTCACGGTCTGCATCCCGAGCTTGTTAAGATTCTCGGCAGGCAGAAATACCGCACGTCTTACGGTCAGAACGTGCTGAACCACTCCATTGAGGTTGCCCACATCGCAGGTCTGATGGCAAGCGAACTCGGCGAAGACATCGCCCTTGCCAAGCGCGCAGGTCTTCTGCACGACCTCGGCAAGGCGGTTGACCACGAGATGGAAGGCAGCCATGTGCAGCTCGGCGTTGAGCTTGCGCGGAAATATAAGGAGTCCCCTGCAGTAATCCACGCCATCGAAGCGCACCACGGCGACGTGGAAGCGCGCACCGTGATCGCCTGCCTGGTTCAGGCAGCCGACGCGATCTCGGCGGCACGCCCCGGCGCACGGCGCGAGAACGTGGAAAACTACATCCGCAGACTCGAAAAGCTCGAAGAGCTGACCGGCTCGTTTAAGGGCGTTGAAAAGGCATTCGCCATCCAGGCAGGCCGCGAGGTTCGCGTTATGGTGAAGCCGGAGGACGTTTCGGAGGACAACATGATCCTCATGGCGCGCGAGATCGCCAAGAAGATCGAAGAAGAGCTGGAATATCCCGGGCAGATCAAGGTCAATCTGATCCGCGAGACGAAGGCAGTGGATTACGCAAAATAATCGCTTTTTTAACGCGGTCGGTTTCCCCCCGGCCGCGTTTTTTTCAGATCGGAGAGAAGTATGGACTATCGCATTTTAGCAGTGGGCGACGTTGTTGCGCAGGCAGGCATTTCCGTTTTGCAGGCGCATTTACGGACGCTGAAAAAACTGCACAATATCGATTTCTGCATCGTCAACGGCGAAAACGCCGCCATGACTGGGCTTACGCCGCGCCAGGCGGACGAGCTGCTCGATGCCGGCGCGGACGTGATTACGCTCGGAAACCACGCATGGGCAAAGCGCGAGATTTGCAGCTATCTGGACGATTGCCGCTATATCCTCCGCCCGGCGAATCTCGCGCCGCAGCGGCCGGGGCGCGGCTGGGGCGTATTTCCCTGCCGTGACCGCGAGCTTGCGGTTGTGAATCTGATCGGACGCTGCGGCATGGATTTCGGCGCGGACAACCCCTTTACGGCGCTCGATGCCATCCGCAAGCAGACGGGCGATTTGCCGCTGATTGTGGACTTCCACGCGGAGGCGACCTCCGAAAAGCTCGCCATGGGCTACGACCTCGATGGCAAGGCGGCTGCCGTTTTCGGTACGCACACCCACGTTCCCACCGCCGATGCGCGCGTGCTGCCCAAAGGCACAGGCTATGTGACCGATCTCGGCATGACAGGCCCTGCCGAATCGGTTTTGGGCATCCGTCCGGAGCAGTCGATTGCGCTGTTTCGCGGCGAGCTGACAAAGCGCTTCGAGCCGGCGGACGGCAAACGCGTTTTGCAGAGCGTTCTCTTTACGATCGATGGCAAAACAAATCGCTGCAAAGCGGCGGAAAGGCTGGATCTCTATGATTAAATTTCTGCATGCAGCCGACCTGCATCTTGATACAACCTTTTCCGGCGGCGGCGCGGAGCGGCGGCAGGAGCAGCGGCAGATGGTAACGGAGCTGCTGGAGCTTGCCGATGCGCAGACCTGCGATCTTGTGCTGCTGGCAGGCGACCTTTTCGAAGGCGAAAACGTTTACCCGGAAACGAGAGCAGCGCTGCGCAGGGCGCTTGCCGCCTGCCGTGCGCAGATTTTCATTGCGCCCGGCAACCATGATTATCTCTGGCGCGGCAGCCCGTACGTAACCGACCAATGGCCGGAAAACGTCCACATATTCAAAGAAAGCGCAATCGAAGCTGTAACGATCCGCGACTTAGGCTGCCGCGTATACGGCGCCGGCTTCACAAATGCGCACATGGGCGGACTTCTCACCGGCTTCCGCACGGAGCAGGACGGACTTTTCAATCTGATGGTGCTGCACGGCGATGCCGCGACCGCGGACAGCGCATACAACCCCATCACGAAAGCGGAGATCGAAGAAAGCGGACTGGACTATCTCGCGCTCGGGCATATCCATCTGCGCGAGGCGCCGCATACGGTTGGGAAAACAACGTATGCATGGCCCGGCTGCCCGATGGGGCGCGGCTTTGATGAAACGGGAGAAAAAGGCGTTTATATCGGCACGCTCGATCAGAGCGGCTGCAAGCTGACGTTTCATCCCCTCTCCGTGCGCAAATACGAGGATTTGGAAGTGCGTGCAGACGGCAACGCGCTCGAATCCATATTGGCAAAGCTCCCGGAAAACACCGAAAATGACATTTACCGCATCACGCTGACCGGACAAAGCGATCCGACTGATATTGCGGCACTGCGCGATGCGCTTGAGCCGCGCTTTTACAAGCTGATCCTGCGCGACCGCACGGAGCCGCTGCTTGACCTTTGGGAAGGCGCAGGCGAAAACACGCTGCGCGGTCAGTTCCTTGCCCGTCTGCAAGCGCAGCTTGGCGGCGCAGACGATGAGACGCAGCGAAAAATCCGGCTTGCCGCAAAGATCGGGCTTGCCGCGCTGGAAGGAAGAGACGAGGTGATCGATGCATGAAGCTGCTTCGCATGACGGCAACGTTCGGCAAGCTGGATCACGCCACGCTCGACCTAAAGGATGGTCTGAACATTCTCACGCGTGAAAACGAGGACGGTAAAAGCACCTGGGCGGAATTTCTTATTGCGATGTTTTACGGCGTTGACACGCGCGACAAACGCAGCAGCGGTCATATTCCCGCGAAAGAAAAATACGCGCCCTGGAGCGGAAAAGCGATGGAGGGTTCCATCGACCTCATCGATAATCAAGGGCGCGAAATCACAATCGAGCGCAGCGCAGCGCCGCGCACGCCGATGGGCAAATTCGTTGCGCGCGATACGAAAACCGGCGAAGTGATCGATTCGCTCACGGCGGAAAACTGCGCCGAGACGCTGCTCGGCGTTGAGCGGAGCGTATTTCTGCGCAGCGCATTCATCGGGCAAAACAGCGCGCAAATCACATCCGACGCCGCACTGGAGCAGCGGCTGCGCAGCCTGATCACCTCCGGCGATGAGCAGATCAGCTACAGCGCGGCGGCCGAACGGCTGAAAAAAGAGAAAAACCGCCTCACCGGCACAAGCCGCAATGCGCTGCTGCCTCCAACACGCGCAGCGCTCAAAGAAGTAAACGATGCGCTCGAGAAAATCAGCGAATCGCACGAACGCGATCTGGAGCTCTACGCCGAGCTGCAGGAGGCGGAGCAGAAAAAAGCGCGGATGGTCTATATCCGCGATTGTCTGCGCGCATCGGAGGCGCAAAAGCAGGCACAGGCGCGGCTTGGCGCGCAGCTGGCGGCGCAGAAGGCAAGCGAGACGCTCGCCGCGCTGCAGAAAAAAACCGCCGCGCTGCCGCAAAAGCAGCAGCTTTCGCAGCTTCACGATCACCTGCACGATCTGAACGCCGAGCAGAAGCTCCTGCAGGAAACAGCCGCGCCGCAAGCGCCAAACGCGCCCGAAGCGCCTGCCGGATTTGACTGCGCCGCCGTGGATGCGCCGCGCACCGCAGAGCAGGCAGCGGCGAAGCTGCGCGAATTGCAGACGGCAAAAAAGCAGAATTTCGCTTGGCTGCTTGCAGCCGCAATCGTTTTTGCGCTCGGCGGCGCAGCGCTTCTCGCGCTTTCCCTTCCTGTATTCGCCGCTGCCGCGCTGGCAATCGGCGTTGCGGCAGGGATCGCACGCATCATTTTGAAAAACAAATCGGCAGAGAAGCTGGCGCGGAAAAAAGCGGAAGCCGATGCGCTGCTTGCATCGTTTGCCGCCGAAACGCCGGAGCAGATTCTCTCCGCTGCCGCGCGCTATGCCGAAGCGGAGCGCAATTATCAAGCGCAAAAGCAAGCCTATGAAAACGCCCTGCGCGAACGCGGCGAACAAGAAAACCGCCTGCAGCAGCAGACGGCGGACTTCCTTTCGGCAGTTCGGCTTTTCGCGCCGGAATGCAGCACCTTAAGCGATGCGGGCGCGGCAATCGGCGATGCGCTTGCTTCGCTCAACGCGCTCGAGACCGCGCAAAATCGCGCGGAGGATACGCAGAAAATCCTCGATTCCATGCCGGAAGCGGAAGCGGTTGCGCCTCCTGCCGAGGATTTCACCGCGCAGTACACGCTTGCGGAGGCAGAGCGCGACCTTGCCGCAAGCGAGCAAACGCTGCAAACGCTGCGCGAAGAACTTGCGCGGCACGAAGCGGTACTGAACCAGCTTGGCGACCCGAACGTTCTGACCGACCGGCGCGAAACGCTCCGGCAGCGCGAGACGCATTTGCAGGCGCAGCTTGACGCACTGGAGCTTGCGCAGCAAACGCTTGCAGACGCGGACGCGGAATTGCGCAGGCAGTTTGCGCCGCAGCTTGCCAAGGCGGCAAGGGAAAAGCTGCAGCTTCTCACAAACGGACGCTACAGCGAAATTATGATCCAGCAGGACTTTACAATGGCGGCAAAAACAGCGGACGATGCCGTTTCGCGCGAGATGCTGATGCTTTCCGGCGGTACGCTGAATCAGCTTTATCTTGCGCTGCGGCTTGCAATCTGCGAGCTTGCGTTGCCGGAAGATACGCCGCTGATTTTGGACGATGCGTTCGCCTTCTACGATGACAAGCGGCTTGCAAACGCGCTGAAGCTGCTGAAAAAGGAAGCGGAAAAGCGGCAGATTCTCGTATTCACCTGCCAAAACCGCGAAGCACAAATCCTTTCGGAGGTGCAAGCATGAAAAAATATATCATCGCTCTCGACGAGGGCACAACCAGCGCACGGACGCTGATTATCGACCGCGAAGGCGCGGTTGTAGGCGGCGCGCAAAAGGAATTTCCGCTGCAATATCCGCAGCCGGGCTGGGTGGAGCTGGACCCGAACGAGGTTTACGCCGCGCAGTACGCAACGATGACCGAGGCGATCCTCAGCAAGATCGATCCAAGCGAGATTGCCGCCATTGCAATTACCAACCAGCGCGAAACAACGATCGTTTGGGACAAGGCAACCGGCAAGCCGGTTTACCCCGGCATCGTTTGGCAGTGCCGCAGAACCTCCGATCTCTGCGAGGAGCTGAAGGCGCGCGGACTGGAGGATTATATCCGCGTAACGACCGGCCTGATTATCGACGCCTACTTTTCCGGCACGAAGATCCGCTGGATCCTCGACAATGTAGAAGGCGCGCGTGAACGCGCGGAAAAGGGCGAACTGCTGTTCGGCACGATTGATACCTGGCTGCTTTGGCGGCTGACGGGCGGCAAGGTTCATGCGACCGACCGCACGAACGCCGCGCGAACGATGCTTTACAACATTCACACCCACGAATGGGACGAGCAGCTGCTGCGCGAGCTGGACATTCCGCGCTGCATGCTGCCGGAGGTGCGCAGCAGCGGCGAGGTTTATGCCGAGATCGATCTGCTTGGCGCGCGCGTACCGATTGCCGGCATCGCAGGCGACCAGCAGGCGGCGCTGTTCGGGCAAAAATGCTTCGAGATGGGCAGCGCAAAGAACACCTACGGCACGGGCTGCTTCCTGCTGATGAACATCGGCCAGCGCCCGATCCTCAGCCGCCACGGTCTGCTGACCACCGTTGCCGCATCCGAAGCCGCAGCGCCGATCACCTACGCGCTGGAGGGCAGCGTTTTCATCGGCGGCGCGATCGTGCAATGGCTGCGCGACAGCATGGGCTTGATCCGCGAATCGCGCGACAGCGAGTATTTTGCGAAAAAGGTGGAAGATTCCTTCGGCGTTTACGTTGTTCCGGCATTCGCCGGACTCGGCGCGCCTTACTGGGATATGTACGCGCGCGGCGCAATCCTCGGGCTGACGCGCGGCAGCGACCGCAACCATATCATCCGCGCTGCGCTGGAATCCATCGCGTATCAGACGCAAGACGTTTTGCGGGCGATGGAGGAGGACGTCGGCACGCGGCTGACCGAGCTGAAAGCGGACGGCGGCGCATCGGCGAACGACTTTTTGATGCAGTTCCAGGCGGATATCTCCGCCTCGACGGTTATATGCGGCGGCGGCGAAGCAACGGCGCTCGGCGCGGCATACCTTGCCGGACTTGCAACCGGTTTTTGGAAATCGCGCGAGGAAATCGCCGCGCTGCCGGAAACAAAGCGCGTTTTCTTCCCTGCGATGCTGCCGGAAAAGCGCGACGCGCTTTTGAAAGGCTGGCGCGAAGCGGTGAACCAGGTACTAAAACACGGAGGTGCTGAAGCATGACGAAAACAGAGCAGTTTATCCCCTCTTCCGATGGCGTCCATTCCCTGCATACGATCGTCTTCCTGCCGGAGGGCGAAGCGCGCGGCATGGTGCAGATCGTGCACGGCATGGCGGAATACGCCGCGCGGTATGAGCCGTTTATGCAGCTGCTTGCGGAAAACGGCTATATCGCCTTTGCGCACGACCATCTCGGCCACGGGCAGAGCGTAAAAAGCGAGGACGAGCTCGGCTTTATCGCGCCGAAGGACGGCTGGAAAATTCTGATTGAGGACGTTGACCGCGTTGCCAAAGCGATGGAAGCGGCGCATCCCGGCAAAAAGCGCATTCTTTTCGGGCACAGCATGGGATCGTTCATCGTTCGGCTTTATTGCGCGCAGCACGGCGGCGAGCTTGCCGGGCTGATCGTGATGGGTACGGGCGGCAAAAACGCCGCTGCCGGCGCAGGCATCGCCGTAGCGAAGCTGATCGGCGCAGTCTGCGGCAAACGCCACGTTTCCGCTCTTGTAAATTCCCTCGCGTTCGGCGCGTATAACGACCGCACCGAAAAGCGCACCGCGTTGGACTGGCTCTCGGTGGATACGGAAAACGTTGACCGCTATATCGCCGATCCGCTCTGCGGCTTTCCGTTTACCGTTTCGGCGATGGCTGACCTTGTTACAATGAACAAGAATTCAAACGAGGATGCGGCGTTTGCCGTTCCGGCGTCGCTTCCGATCTTCCTGGTTGCCGGCGCGGAAGATCCCGTTGGCGCTTACGGCGCAGGGCCCGAGGAGGTTGCCGGACGCTACCGCGCGGCAGGCGTTTCGGACGTGAGCTGCAAGCTCTATCCGGGCGCGCGTCATGAGCTGCTGAACGAATTTTGCAGCGCGGAAGCCAAAGCCGATTTGCTGAGCTGGCTGAACGAGCGATATTAAAAAAATCGGGATGAAGGGCGGCGCAAGTTAGGGATTATGCAGCCGCAAAGCGGATCTTTTCGTGCAATACTGCGTTATCAAAAGAGGGAATCCGACAAGGATTCCCTCTTTCTCTGCCTTGTCTTGCGCAAAAATCTCTCGCTTTGCGGTGCTTCGCAGTTTTGAGCCAGCAATTTTTCG
>JAFSUG010000008.1 GCA_017445385.1 Oscillospiraceae bacterium | reverse complement strand
CTGCGCCGCTTGCCTTGCATTGAAAAAAGCGCGCACTGTGAAAACTGCATGCACCCGTGAGCAAGCAATTTTTAGTCGATATTTGTTTGGAAGAGCGCAGATGGGCTGACGCCCATCAAGTGATACCGAGCAAATATCGGCGAAAAGGGCCGCTCACGGGCGGCAGTGCGCAGCGTTTATCGCCTCTTCACCGCAAAGCGAGAGATTTTTGCGCAAGACAAGACAGAAAAAGAGGGAATCCTGTCGGATTCCCTCTTTTGATAACGCAGTATTGCACGAAAAGATCCGCTTTGCGGCTGCATAATCCCTAATTTGCGCCGCCCTTAGGCGGTTTTTTTATGCCTGTTCGATTGTTTCGCGGACGATCCATTCCAGCTCATCGCGCTTGCGCGCAATGTCCTGCGCAAGGCGGATCTGGCTGCGCGCGCGGACAAGATTATGCTCCGGGTAATGGATCTTGAAATACACGTCGCCATCGAGATAATCCGCAAGGAAGCGCGACGCCGACTCCAGCGTGATGGAAAACGCCGCAAGCACCAGGCTGTCAAGCTCCGGCTTCGTCAGCGCGTTTTTGACCTGCTTCAGATAGCCGCTGCAAAACGCGCGGAATTTCCCGGTATCAAAATAGATGCGCTTCAGATCGGGCTCGTCCTCCGCCGCCGTGCTTACGATAAACCGCACCGCGTCGCCGAAATCGTACATTGCCATGCCGGGCATGACCGTATCGAGGTCGATCACAACAAGCGGCCGCTTCGTCCCTTTTTCAAAGAGGACGTTGTTCGCTTTCGTATCGTTATGTGTAACGCGGCGCGGAAATTCGCCTGCCGCGTAGCGGTCGCTCAGCTCCGAAGCCGTTTCCGCAACGCTCTGCATATACGCAAGCTCCTCGGCTACGGACGCTGCTCTGCCGCAAACGTCCTTCTGCGCCGACACGAACAGATCGTTAAAACGCTTGCGCGTATTATGGAAGTTCGGGATCGTTTCAACGAGCGGCTGCCCATCGTAATCCGCAAGCTGCAGCTGGAAGCGCCCGATCGCCTCGCCCACGCCGGCGATCACTTCGGGATCTTCGCAGGTGTTGTAGGTATCGGATTCAAAGTAATTCGTCACGCGCCAAAAGCCGGTTTCGTCCGTAAAATAGCAGTTATCCTCCGCTGTGCGGAAGAAATGCAGCGTGTTTTCCTCCGGGTATTTGCGGCTGATGTAGGACGTTACGCCGTCAATGTTGTTCATCAGACCAACGGTGTTGGGAAACACGTTTTGGTTCACGCGCTGGAAAATATAGGGCGTCAGCGCGCCGTCGCCGCCACGATAGATGACCTTGTAGGTGTTGTTGATGTGTCCGTAGGGGATCACTTCGTAGCTGTCCATCGTGCCCGGCAGCTGAAACGCCGTTCCGACGTGCGCCAGGATTTCATGCAGTTCCATCGATACCACTCCTTTATGAGCAGTATACCGCGCCGCCTCCCGAAAAGCGATTCAAATTCGGCTATAATCATTGCAAAAAACGCCCATTAGGGCAGTACAAACTTTGAAAGCGCGGCGTAGGGGCGAGCATCGCTCGCCCGCCTTTTCGGTGCTTATCGGCAGCTTGCGGGCGACCAATGGTCGCCCCTACGGGCGCGGCAAAGTCTGGAGCACCGCAGAAACGCTCCGGCGGAGCGTTTTAGGCGCAAAAAAACCGTTCCAAAAGGAACGGCTTTTTTGTGTTGATTACTCTTTCATTTGTTGTTTCGCTTTGTCGTATTAACCGATGCAATCAGCATCACGCGTATGCTGGTACATGCGGCATCAAGTGATTTATATGTCGGTTCATCGAGATAGCCGGTTTTATACAGCAATTCAAGCCAATAATCTGTTTCGTTTGCCTCTTTTAAGGCAATCTGCATTTTCGCAATAAAATCTGCTCTACCGTGCGCGTACTGCGCCTCTCGAATATTCGCGCCGATCGACGTGCCGCTTCTGCCGATCTGATTTGAAATCACAGATTCATGCTTAGCTTTAAGTTCTTTGACGAGATTGATAACAGCAACAGCAAAATCCATAGATTGCAGTGATAATTGATCATTGCGCATATTCTTCACCTCACAGTTATCATAATGAAGCGCACACGCTTCGTCAACAGGTACTTTTTATGAAGACGGGCGTTGCCCTAACGAAGTCAGCCGTTGGCTTAACGAAGACGGCGGCTCTGCCGCCTAATGAAGCGAAGTTGCCCACATTCCACATTAGCGCCGCAGGCGCGTCTTCATTAACGAAGCATCTTCATTCCTTCATTAGCCCTCGCAGAGGGCGACTTCATTGAAAAAACCTCGTTGCTTTCGCAACGAGGTTTTTTGTGTTGGCACTACCTATTTTCCCGGTCAGTCACCCGACAAGTATCTTCGGCGAAAGTGAGCTTAACTTCTGTGTTCGGTATGGGAACAGGTGGACCCTCACCCCAATCAGCACCAACTTCGTCAGAACAAGCATTTGCTCGCCCGGACATTCAATTGTAGGG
>JAFSUG010000032.1 GCA_017445385.1 Oscillospiraceae bacterium | reverse complement strand
TCGCAGTTTTGAGCCAGCAATTTTTCGTCATGACAAAGCACAAAGTTGGGGTAATCCTGACGGATTACCCCAACTTTTAATGCAGTAATGGCGGAAAAGGGCGGCTCAAAACCTACATACTCCCTAATTTGCGCCGCCCTTTAAAGCGGCGGTTTCATTATCAGAGTGAAAAATCGGCAGTTGCCTGCTTCGGTTGCGGCGCGTTGGGAGGGACGCGCTTGAGCGGGTCATAGCGGAAGCGGCGGCAATGGTGCGAAGACGGAACGATCCCGCATTTTTTGCAGATCATGGTATCATCGTCAATCTTTCCGCTGTGTGCGCAGTATACGCAGTAACGATCTATTTTTTTTCGAAACAGCATTGTGATCCCTCCAAGCTGATTTCATTATAACCTACTTTGTTCAGAATTTCCAGTGGGTATTTGCAGGAAAATAAGGAAAAACAGCCCAAATGAAACCGCAAGCCACGGAAACGGAGAAAACGGCGCAAAACGCTGCGGCTGAACCGCAACGGCAAACGTCGGCTCCAAAAGTAGCGCGAACGGAACCGTCAGAATCCCGGAAAGCGCTGATTGCAGCGACTTGGCGATAAAGTAACGGTGAAAGGTCAAACCGCTTTCGTGCAGCGTTGCCATGCTCTGCAGATGAACGCTCAAGCCGCCCCATGCAGCCGCCGCTGAGAGCAGCGGCAGCTTAATTGCCCAAGCGATCGGCGCGGCGGAAAGCGCAATGCAGCCGCCGGTCAGCTCCAGAGCTGCGCGAAGCAATGCCAATAAAATGGGTTCGCCGGAAAACCAGAGTGTAACCAGTTCGCAAATTACGGAAAAAGTTACAACAAATGCGCAAACGGTCACCATCGTTTTGGCAGCTTCGGAAACGGATGATATAAGCGCAGATGAAAAGGGGATCGCTTTGGTTTCGGCAGGTGCGAAAACTCCCGCTTGCGCTTTCTTTCCGCGCAAAAGAAACCCTGTTAGCAGTGCGGAAAGGATGTGGATTAAAAACAGAAGAGCGCCCGTTTCGGCAGAGCCGAGGAGCGAGCCGCCGATCACGCCGATAAATAGCGCGGGACCTGCATTGTTGCAAAACAAAAGTGCTTTTTGCGCATCATCTTTTGATATCGCGCCGCCTTTATATAGTTCGCCGATCGTTTTTGCGCCGAGCGGATAGCCGCCGAAAAAGCCAAGGATCAGCGGCAGTACAGCGGCATTGCTTACCCGGAACACCGGGCGCATCCATCTGCCGAATTTTTCTCCGATTGCTCCGGCGCCGCCGGAGCGGACGAGCAGATTCGTCAGCACAAAATAGGGAAACAGCGCAGGGATTAAAACGCCTGCGCAGGTTTTCAGCCCTCCCGTAACTGCGTTGCGAACGGCATCCGCCTGCAGCGCAAACAGCAGCAGTGCCGCAAAGCAAAGCATCACCATCGCAGATTTTTGAATGGAGTTTCGCACGCAATTCACCTCGGAAGAATATATGAAGCAATGGCAAATCCGTTGCCTGTCCGTCATATTCATTTTACGAGGTGAACGCTATGGGGAAAACGCGGGATTGGATGATCCGCATGCAGGAACGGCTGGATATTCCGGCGCAGGCAACGGAGCTTGAGCCGATCATCCAGCTTTCCGGCAGCCGTGAAGCGGCAGTCGATCGCCAAAAGGGATTGCTTTCGTTTTCGCAGGATGAAATCGACGTTGCCGTTGCCGGCGGTATGGTGCAAATCTGCGGAGGTGATCTGCGGATTGTTTTGATGAAAGAATCGCGGATCGTTGTGCGCGGAAGGATCGACCAGGTAATTCTGTGTAAGGAGAATCCGCAATGAACGGCCTTGTCAATTCGCTGCGCGGATACTTGGAAATCCGCATCGAAGGCGGCAGCCCGGAGTGGTGCCTCAATCGGCTGACGGCTGCGCAGATTCCTTTTTGGGGTATGCGCGCGCCGGATGCGTTTACCGCCTGCATCTTTATCTATCCGAGCGACTATGAAGCGGTGCGCAATCTTGCGGAGCGCGCAACTTGCTCCGTCCGGATCGAAGCATATTGCGGCGTTCGTTATCGCTTCAGCGGACTGAAAAAACGCATCGTCTTGCTTTGCTTGCTTGCGGCATCGGTTCTTGCAGCTATAATCGCGCCGCAGTTCGTTTGGTTTTTTCGTGTGGAGGGCAACCGTGAAATTGCTTCGGAGCGGATCCTCCGCGCCGTATCGGACGCCGGAATAACAGCCGGTATCTACGGACCGAACATCGATCCGCAGGCAGTGCGCTATCGGGTGCTTGCGCAGATTCCGGAGCTTGAATGGATCACGGTTGCGCAAAACGGCGGCTGCGCCGTGATTTCCGTCCGCGAAAAGACGGAAACCCCGCAGTTTTTTGATCGGAAAACGCCGCGCGATCTCGTTGCGTCAATCGGCGGCATGATCACGGATATCTCCGCGCTTGACGGCAGCGCGGCGGTCAAAAAAGGCGACGTTGTCGAACCCGAGCAGGTGCTGATCAGCGGCAGAATGGACCTGACTTACGCAGAGCGGATCTGCTCTGCGGAGGGTGAGGTTTTCGCCAGAACATGGCGTGAGATCAGCGCCGTTACGCCGATGCGATTTGTGGAAAAAGGTAAAATTTTAAGAACGGCAAAAAAATATTCGCTCCGTATTGGAAAAAAACAAATAAAAATCTCTCCGGGGAGTGGAATTTTTGTAGGGAACTGTGATAAAATGACAGATACAAAGCAATTCACACTACCGGGCGGTTTTTCTTTTCCGATCGCGCTTGTTATCGAGCGATATCGTTTTTATGAGCCGACCGAAAAAACTGCGGATGAAGCGGATGCGTATGCGCTGATGCAAAACTGCGTTGAGCAGAACGTTCGCCGCGAGATGCTCGCAGGCAGGATTCTGAAAACGTACCTGCATACGGGAAAGACCGATGGCGTTTATTCGCTGAGGGAAAGCCTGGAGTGTGAAGAAATGATTGCCCGTCCGCGCAGGATGGAGCTGTACAAAGGTGAAGATGCAAATGGCAGAGCGAATGATCAGCGTTGAGAGAATGGAGCAGCTAATCGAAATTTTCGGCTCCTTCGATGAGAACGTGAAGAAAATTGAAGATGCGTTCCACGTTACGGTTACAAACCGCGGCACGGAGCTGAAAGTATCCGGCGAGGACCTGGCTGCTGAAAAAGGCGCCCGCGCGATGGAAGCGCTTTTGACGCTTGCGGCGAAGGGCGAACCGATTGACGATCAAAAGGTGCGCTACCTGATCGAGCTTGTCAACTCCGGCGAGGATGATAAGGTCGGCGATATCGCAAAGGACGTCGTCTGCATCACGGCAAAGGGAAAACCCGTTAAAGCCAAAACGCTCGGCCAGCAGAAGTATATCAAAGCGATCCGCAAAAATACGATTACGATCGGCGTCGGCCCTGCCGGCACGGGCAAGACCTATCTTGCCGTTGCTTCGGCGGTTGCGGCGTTTCGCGCGAAAGAGGTCAACCGCATTATCTTAACGCGTCCTGCCGTGGAAGCAGGCGAGCGGCTCGGCTTCCTGCCGGGCGATCTGCAAAACAAAGTTGATCCGTATCTTCGCCCGCTTTATGACGCGCTGTTCGATATGCTCGGCGCGGAATCGTATAACAAATATATGGAGCGTGGGAATATCGAAGTTGCGCCGCTTGCCTATATGCGCGGCAGAACGCTTGACGACAGCTTCATCATTCTCGATGAAGCGCAGAATACAACGCGTGAGCAGATGAAGATGTTTTTAACGCGCCTTGGCTTCGGCTCGAAGATCATCATAACCGGCGACGTTACGCAGATCGATCTTCCGGCGGATAAGGTCTGCGGACTGAAGGACGCAATGCGCGTGCTGGAAACCGTTCCCGATATCGCCATCTGCCGGCTGACCGCAAGCGACGTTGTGCGCCACGAGCTGGTTCAAAAGATTGTTGCGGCATACGATCAATACGAGCATAAACCGCAGCAAAAACCGAAGACAAAGAGGAAAACGCCATGAAGCATAAAATCCGTATTTCATTTGACAACGCAAAGGGAAACCGCTTGCTGCTAATGTTTCAGATTCGAAAAGTGATTGATAAAGCGCTTGAGATGGAAGGCGTTACAGCCGCGTGCGAGATCAACGTGCTGATAACGGATGATGAAGGCATTCGTGTTATAAACCGCGTGCAGCGCGATATCGATAAGCCGACGGACGTTCTTTCCTTCCCGATGTTTGAAATGCTGCCCGGTCAGCTTCCGCTTGATTGGGATACCTTCCGCGATGCGGAAACGGGCTACGTACCGCTCGGCGATATGGCGATCTCTTTGGAGCGCGTTCGCGCGCAGGCAAAAGAATACTGCCATTCCATGAACCGTGAACTATCGTATCTTGTTGTGCATTCGGTGCTGCATCTGCTCGGCTACGATCACGTGGACGAGGGCGTACAAAAGCGCCAGATGCGCGCGCGTGAAGAGGAAATCCTTGCGCAGATCATCTTATAACGGGAGAAAAGGTATGATACAAAAGTCTGCTATGATTACGATCGTCGGCCGCCCGAACGTCGGCAAATCCACGCTGATGAATCGAATCGTCGGCGAGAAGATCGCAATCGTTTCCAATAAACCGCAAACAACGAGAAACCGCATCAGCGGTGTGCTGAACCGCGGCGATGCGCAGCTCGTCTTTCTTGATACGCCGGGCTTCCATAAGCCGCGGACTCGCCTCGGTGATTACATGGTTGGCGTTGTGAATGAGTCCGTTGCGGATGTGGACGCCGTACTGCTTCTCGTTGAGCCGATTGCAAACGCAGGACCGCAGGAGGTTTCTCTGCTTGAACATATCGGCAAAGACCTGCCGGTCATCCTTGCGATCAATAAGATCGACAGCGTGGAGAAATCCACACTGCTGGAAGTGATCGCGGCATACAGCGCGCTGCGCGAGTTTGCGGCGATCATCCCGATCTCCGCGAGAACGGGTGAGGGCGTTGAGGAGCTTCTCGAAGAGGTTACGAAATATGCTGCTGACGGCCCGCAGCTTTTCCCGGACGATATGATCACCGATCAGCCGGAGCGGCAGATCGTTGCGGAGATCCTGCGCGAAAAGCTGCTCTGGTGCCTTGACCGCGAAATTCCGCACGGAACCGCCGTTGAGATTACGAAATTCTCCGAGCGCGACGACTGCGTTGTGGAGATTGACGCAACGATTTTCTGCGAAAAGGCAAGCCATAAAGGAATCATCATCGGCAAACACGGCGATATGCTGAAAAAAATCAGCACGATGGCGCGTGAGGATTGCGAAAAATTTTTGGGGACAAAAGTCTTTTTACAAACTTGGGTCAAGGTCAAAGAAAACTGGCGCGACAGCCAGGTTCTGATCCGAAATTTCGGCTACCAATAATTTTCCGCGTATAACGATTTCACAGCGGCAAATCCTAACTGCAAAGGAGGATTTGTCATGGATCGAAAGCAGCTTTGGGAAATGTTTCAAATAACGGGTTCGCCGGAGGTGTACCTGCTGTATCGCGACGCGGTGAAGCGGGAACAGACGGCGGAATAGGAAGCAATTATGTATGAAACCGTAAAGGGAATCATTCTGCGCGAAACGCAGTATAAAGATGCCGATAAGATCCTCTCTCTGCTCACTGCGGAGAGAGGACTTGTAACGGTGAAAGCGCGCGGTGTGCAGCGCAGCAAATCGCTGAATAAAAGCGCCTGCCAGCTCCTGACCTATTCGGAGTTTCAGCTCTATGAGCGCCAAGGGTACTATACGATCACCGAAGCGCAGCCGATCATGATGTTCCGGCAGCTTCGGGAGGATATGGAGCTGCTTGCGCTCGGGTCCTACTTCGCGCAGGCGGCTGAGGTGCTTGCGCAGGAGGATGCGCCGAACCCGGAGCTTTTATCGCTGCTGCTCCATGCGCTCAACGCGCTTTGCGCTCAGAAACCGCAGATGCTTGTAAAAGGCGCGTTTGAGTTGCGTCTTGCCGCGATTGCCGGCTACGAGCCGGACCTTTCCGGCTGCGCCTCCTGCGGCGAGGAAGCAACGCGCTTTGATATTACAAACGGGGAGCTGCTTTGCGCAAACTGCGGCGGCAGCGGACTGAAGCTGCCGGTCTCTCCCGGTACGCTCTCGGCAATGCGCTATATTCTGACTGCGGAAATCGGTCGCGTATTTTCGTTTTCGCTCAGCGATGGATCGATCAAGCAGCTTTCGGACGTTTCGGAAGCATACTTGCTGATGCGGCTTGAGCGCGGCTTCTTTACGTTAGACTTTTATAAATCACTCTTTTTGACATAGGACGTACTTATGACTGAACTGTTTGAAAAATCAATTCGTAAATTAGAGCTTCCGAACGTGCTGGAGCTTCTTGCGGCGCAGGCGGTCAGCGAATCGGCAAAGGCGCGCTGCCGCGCAATGCAGCCGCTGACAGACGCGGATGATATCCGTTCGCTGCAAACGCAAACCACCGATGCCTGCCGTCTGATTTCGCTCAAGGGTTCGCCGTCGTTCGGCGCGATGACGGACGTATCGATGTCGCTTGAGCGCGCGGATCGCGGCGGCGCGCTGAATCCTGCGGAGCTGCTTCGGATCGCTTCGGCGCTGGCAAGTGCGCGCAGCGTGAAAACCTACGCTGACGGCGATCATACGCCGACCGTTCTCGATCCGTATTTCCAGGCGCTCACGATGAATAAGTATCTGGAAGAGCGGATCACAACCGCGATTCTTTCGGAAGAAGAGATTGCCGATGCCGCAAGCCCGGAGCTTGCCGATATCCGCCGCCACATTCGCCAGCAGAGCGCGAAAATTCGCGAATCGCTGCAAAAAATCATCTCTTCGCCGACATACGCCTCGATTCTGCAGGAACCGATCATCACTATCCGTTCCGATCGCTTCGTTGTGCCGGTCAAGAAGGAACATAAAAACGAAATGCAGGGACTCGTTCATGATGTTTCTGCGTCCGGCGGTACGTATTTCATCGAGCCGATCCAGGCGGTCAACGCGAACAACGCCATTCGTGAGCTCTTTGCCGAAGAGCGCAAAGAGATCGAGCGCATTTTGGCGGAGCTTTCTGCGGAGGCGGCTGCATACCGCGAACCGATCACGCAGAACTATGCGCTGCTGACAGAGTTGGACAGTATCTTTGCGCGCGCAAAGCTTGCCTACGTTATGGAGGCAACTGCGCCTGAGATTCGAACGGACGGTAAAATTCGCTTGGATCGTGCGCGTCATCCGCTGATTGCGAAAGATACCGTCGTGCCGATCTCGGTGGAGCTTGGAGATTCGTTTGATACGCTGATCATCACCGGGCCGAACACCGGCGGTAAAACGGTCACGCTGAAGACGCTCGGACTTTTAACGCTTATGGCGCAGTGCGGTCTGCATATTCCCGTAAACGATGGAAGCTGCGTATCTGTGTTTGAAAGCGTGCTTGCGGACATCGGCGACGAACAGTCGATCGAGCAATCGCTTTCCACGTTCTCGGCACACATGAAGAATATCGTTGAGATTCTTTCGGTTTGCGATGATAAGAGTCTTGTCCTCTTTGATGAGCTCGGCGCAGGTACCGATCCTGCCGAGGGCGCTGCGCTTGCAACTTCACTGATTGAGCATTGCCGCGAAAAAGGCGCAAAGATCGCCGCGACGACGCATTATGCGGAGCTGAAAATCTACGCGATGCGCACGCCGGGCGTTTCGAACGCATCGTGCGAGTTTGACGTGGAAACGCTCCGCCCGACCTATCGTCTGCTGATCGGCGTGCCGGGTAAATCCAACGCGTTTGCGATTTCACGCCGGTTAGGACTTCCGGAAGAAATCATCAATCACGCAAGAAGCTATGTGAACGAAAATGACGTAAACTTTGAAGAGGTCCTCGACCAGCTTGAAGATCAGCGCCAGCAAATGGAGCGCGCAAGGGAAGAAGCGGAAGCGCTTCGCCTTGAAACACAGAAGCAGAAGGAGTCCTCGCAGGCGTATTATGAGCAAATCCAAAGCGAGCGCGAGAAGGCAGTCATCGCCGCAAGAAAGGAAGCGCAGCGCATCATCGACGATGCCCGCGCAACCGCGAACGAGGTTTATGACGAGCTGAAAAAGCTGCGCAAGGAAATCCGCGATACGTCGGACGTGACCGGCTCAAACGCGCGCCAGGCGGAGCTTCGGCGCAAGCTGAACGAGGCGGAGGGAAAGCTTTCGGAAAAGCAGAAAAAGGCGGAAAGACCGAAACCGGCGCGCGAGATTCGCGTTGGCGATACCGTGGAGCTTTTGCGCTACGGCACGAAGGCAACCGTTCTTGCTGTGAATGACGGAAGCTATGATCTGCAGGCCGGCATCATGAAGGTAACGGCAAAGCCGGATGAGGTTTATCTCATCGAAACAACGATTCAGCCGAGCGTGAAGAAATACATCGACGCATCGAAACGAGAGCTGCGCTCCGTTGCGGCTGTGCCGGAGCTGGATATTCGCGGCATGGCGGCGGATGAGGCGATTCCGGTACTTGATATTTTTCTGGATAATGCGTTCCTTGCCAATTTGCCGAGCGTTCGCATTATCCACGGCAAGGGAACGGGTGTGCTTCGCAACGCCGTGCGCGATCATCTGCGCCGCTGCAAGAACGTAAAACGCTTCCGTCCCGGCACCTACGGCGAGGGAGAAGACGGCGTTACAATCGCCGAAATGGCATAAATTCGAAAAAAAGATTGACTTTTTCCGCTTTTCTGCTATGATTGTATCGATTCCAGTTGAGGAGGTTTAGACATGATCACGAAGGAACTCGTTGTCAAGTGCGAATCCGGGCTCTATAATCGCCAGGCTACGTACTTTATCCAAAAAGCCAACGAATTCAAGTCCAGCATCTGGCTTGCAGTAGAAGATCATAAGATCAACGCAAAGAGCTTACTGGGCGTTCTGTCTATGGGTGTGAATAAGGGGACGAGCGTCAGCTTGATCGCTGAAGGCCCGGATGAAGCGGAAGCCGTTGAAGCGCTTTCCGATATGCTCCAGAAAGAGGTCTTTTGATCAAAAACCGGAGGCGTCACAAAAACGGTTCGTTTTTGTGGCGCTTTTTTTCGCTATAGGACTGGATTGTTATGACACATGCCGAATTAAAAGAAAAAGCCTTATCGCTGCCGTATTCTCCCGGCGTTTATATCATGCAGAACAAAGCCGGACAGGTGATCTACGTCGGTAAGGCGAAAAAATTGAAAAACCGCGTCAGCCAGTATTTTCAGGATTCCTCCGCGCATACGGGGAAGACGCGCCGCATGGTATCGCAGATCGACCATTTTGATACGATCGTTGTGCAATCGGAATTTGAGGCGCTGATTCTTGAAAACTCGCTGATTAAGCGCCATATGCCGCGCTATAATATCCTTTTGAAGGATGATAAGGGGTATCCGTACGTCCGGATCGACCGTTCAAAACCGTATCCCGTTATGGAACTTGCCGGCAAAACTGCGGCGGATGGCGCGGAATACTTCGGCCCGTATGGCGGCAGATTTATTACGCAGAAGCTGATCGACGCGATCCGCTTAACGCTGAAGCTGCCGGGCTGCAGCCGCGAATTTCCGCGCGATATCGGAAAGGGAAGGCCGTGCCTGAATCATCATCTCGGAAACTGCGATGCATGGTGCCGCGGTGTTTTAACGCAGACAGACTATAACGCGCGAATCGACCAGGCGATTTCGCTGCTGCGCGGCAAGTATTCCGCGGTTGCCGATGAAATCCGCGCGAATATGACGCAGGCGGCGGAGGAGCTGCGCTTTGAAGAAGCGGCGTCTCTGCGCGATCGCCTTCGCGCGATTGAATCGCTCAAGCAAAAGCAGTTCGTTACGGCAGGGCATTCCACGCTGACCGATGCGGTCGGCTATTTTGAAAATGAAAGCAACGCCTGCTTCGCGGTTCTGCACTTTTCCGATGGCACGCTCGTGGATAAGGATTATCAGGTCTTTTCCGCGCCCGGCGATCCTGCGGAAGCGGTTTCCGCGCTCGTAAAGCAGTATTATCTATCGCGCGGCAGCGCGCCGAAGAAGCTTCTGCTTCCGATGGAAATGGAAGATACGGAGCCGTTTTCGCAGCTGCTTGCCGAAACCTACGGCAGACGGACGGAAATTCTCGTTCCGCAGCGCGGGGAAGGCGTTCGCCTTGTTACGCTCGCCTGCGAAAATGCAAGAGAAGAAGCAGACCGCATTACAACGAAAGACGAGCGGCATAGCGGCAAAGTGCGCCTGCTGCAGCAGACGCTCGGTATGGAACAGCCGCCGCGCAGGATTGAATCGTATGATATTTCCAACACTGCCGGTAAAGACATCGTTGCGTCTATGGTTGTGTTCGTGGACGGCAAGCCGAGCAAGAAGGATTATAAGCATTTCCAAATCCGCGATCTGACCGATCAGGACGATTACACCTCCATGCGGCAGGTACTCAACCGCCGCTTTACGCATGCGCTTGCCGGCGATGCCGGTTTTTCGGAGATGCCGGACCTGCTGCTGATTGACGGCGGCATCGCGCACGCAAACTGCGCTGTTGAAGAACTTACGACGCTCGGCATTTCGCTTCCGACTTACGGCATGGTGAAGGACGATCGCCACCGAACGCGCGCGCTTGTAACGCCGGAGGGCAAGGAAATCGGCATTTCAACGCAGCCCGCGCTTTTCAGCTTGATCGGAGCGATCCAGGAGGAAACCCACCGCTTTGCGATCACGTACCATCGCAAAAAACGCGCGGCGCATCTGCGTAAATCGCAGCTTGAAAATATTCCCGGCATCGGTCCGAAGCGGCGGCAGGAGCTTTTGAAGCGTTTTCGCTCGATTGCGGCGATCCGCGCGGCGGATATAGTCGAGCTGCAAGCGGTTTTGCCGGAAAAGCAGGCGAAGGACGTTTACGCGTATTTTCATCGGGAGACGGAGCAATGAGAGTCATTACAGGCACAGCAAAGGGAAGACAGCTGAAAACACCGAAAGGTCTTTCAACACGCCCAACCGCAGACCGCGTGAAGGAAGGCATCTTTTCGATCATCCAGTTCGAAGTGGAAGGACGCCGCGTTTTGGACCTGTTTGCAGGCAGCGGTCAGCTTGGAATCGAAGCGCTCAGCCGCGGCGCAGCACGCGCTGTTTTCGTGGATCAAGGCGCGGAACCGATCGCCGTTATTAAAGAGAATCTGCAAAAAACCGGACTTTCCGACCGTACAACGGTTGTGCGTTCGGACTATCAGAGCTATCTTTCCGGCGCAAGAGAGCAGTTTGATATCGTGTTTCTCGATCCGCCGTATGCGGAAAATTTTCTGGAAATTGCAATTAAATCCATATCTGAAATTGACATTTTGCGTCAAGGTGGTATAATAATCTGTGAAAAACCGGCGGGGAAGGATTTGGGCGACGATTTTTCCGGTCTGATCCGTCAAAAGGAATACCGCTACGGCAAAACTTCCGTCGTGCTGTATCGGAAAGGGTGAGCCCATGAGCCGCGCAATTTATCCGGGCAGTTTTGATCCCGTTACAGTCGGACATCTAAATATAATCGAGCGTGCAGCGCCCATTTTTGAGAAGCTGATCGTCTGCGTGATGGTCAACAGCGATAAGCATCCGATGTTCACGCCGCAAGAGCGCGTTGATATGATCAAAGAGGTCACAGCGCATTTGCCGAATGTTGAGGTTCACTATTCCGACCGTCTTCTTGCGGACTTCGCAAAAGAGAACGGCTGCACCGTTGTTGTGAAAGGGCTTCGCGCCGTTTCGGATTTTGAGCATGAATTCCAGATGGCGCTGATCAACCGAAAGCTCAACCCCTCGCTCGATACAATGTTTTTAACTGCCGAGCATCAATTCATGTTTCTCAGCTCCAGCGCAGTGAAAGAACTCGGGCGGTATGACGCGGATATTTCCGATCTGCTGCCGCCGCAAATTATCCCGCGCTTTCAAAAGAGAAGAACGGAAACGTCAGGAGGATAAACCATGGAAAATAATGTTCAGGAAATCATCTCCAATCTGTATGATCTGATTCGCAACGCGTGGAGCCTTCCGCTCGGCGCGGAAAAGTGCGTGATCGAGCGCGATCGCGTGCTGGATATGCTCGATGAGATCAGCAATCAGCTGCCGTCGGAGCTGACGCAGGCGAAGACGATTGTTGAATCCCGCAACGAGGTCATTTCAAACGCGAAGCACGAGGCGGAGAATATCATTCGCCAGGCGGAGGAAAAGGCAAAACAGCTCGTTTCGGAGAATGAAGTTTACAAGCAGGCGCAGGTTGAGGCGCATGAGCTGATGAAATCCACGCAGGATAAGATCATGGAGCTTCGCCGCGTTACGAACCAGTACGTAGACGACGCGATGAAGCGCACGGAGGAAACGATCGCGCAGGCGCTCGGCGAAGTGCGCAACTCGCGCTCGAAGTTCGCTACGCTCACCGGCTCGCAGCCGAAGCAGGAATCCCCGATCATCGAAGATATCTGATTTGCGCATAGACAGGGAGGAGTACGTCTCCCGTCCGGCAAAGAGAAAAGGCGGTTGGTGCAAGCCTTTGCGGACGGCGGCGGAAGGTCGCCCTTGAGCGTCTCGGCTGAACGGAGTAAGTCGGGCGGGTTCTCCCGTTATCGAGAAAACGAGTGTCCGCAATTTGCGGAAATTCAGGTGGTACCGCGGTTTTACGCCGCCCTGAGCTTCAGGGCGGCGTTTATTTTATTTCAGAAGGAGAAGCAACATGAGAGAATTGCCGAAGGTCTATGATCCGAAAACCGTAGAGGATCAGATCTATAAAATGTGGATGGACAATCACTGCTTCCGCGCAGAGCCCGATCCGAACAAGAAACCGTTTTCTATCGTTATGCCGCCCCCAAACGTTACGGGTCAGCTGCATATGGGCCATGCGATGGACTCCACCCTCCAGGACATTTTAACGCGCTTTAAGCGTATGCAGGGATACAGCGCCCTTTGGGTTCCCGGAACGGACCATGCCGGCATCGCAACGCAGATCAAGGTTGAAGAAGACCTCCGCGTGCGCGAGGGCTTAACGCGCTATGATCTCGGCCGCGAAAAGTTCCTGGAGCGCGTATGGGATTGGAAAAACAAGTTCGGCGATCGCATCGTCAAGCAGCAGATGAAGCTCGGCGCATCTTGCGATTGGTCAAGAAGCCGCTTCACGATGGACGAAGGCTGCTCGAAAGCGGTCCGCGAAACGTTCTGCGAGCTTTACGAAAAGGGACTCATCTATAAGGGCAGTCGCATCATCAACTGGTGCCCGCATTGCAAAACCGCGCTTTCCGACGCGGAGGTTGAATACGTGGATAAGCCCGGCCATCTGTGGCATATCCGCTATCCGCTTGCCGATGGCAGCGGAGAACTGGTTGTTGCAACAACGCGGCCGGAAACCATGATGGGCGATACCGGCGTTGCCGTGAATCCGAACGATGAACGCTATAAGGCAATCGTCGGCAAAACCTGCATTCTGCCGATCATGAACCGTGAGATTCCCATCGTTGCGGACGATTACTGCGAGATGGAATTCGGCACCGGCTGCGTTAAGATGACGCCGGCGCATGACCCGAACGACTTTGAGGTCGGCCTGCGCCACAACCTCGAAACGATCCGCGTGATCGGCGACGATGGCTTTATCAACGAAAACGGCGGCAAGTACGCCGGCATGGACCGCTACGCCTGCCGCGAGGCGATCGTAAAGGATCTGGAAGAAGGCGGCTACCTTGTAAAGGTTGAGCCGTATTCGCACAACGTCGGCACCTGCTACCGCTGCCATAACGACGTTGAGCCGCTGATTTCCGCGCAGTGGTTTGTGAAGATGGAGCCGCTTGCAAAAGAAGCGATCCGCGTTGTAAAGGACGGAACGATCAAATTCGTGCCCGAGCGCTTTACAAAGACTTATATCAACTGGATGGAAAACGTGCATGATTGGTGCATCTCCCGTCAGCTCTGGTGGGGACATCAGATTACGGCGTGGTACTGCGATGAATGCGGACATATCAACGTTTCCCGTACCGATCCCACCAAGTGCGAAAAGTGCGGCTGCACGCATCTGACACGCGAAGAGGACGTGCTCGATACCTGGTTCTCCTCCGGTCTTTGGCCGTTCTCCACGCTTGGCTGGCCGGAGCAGACGGAAGACCTGAACTACTGGTATCCCACAACCGTTATGGTAACGGGCTACGACATCATCTTCTTCTGGGTTGCGCGCATGATCTTCTCCGGCATGGAGCAGATGAAAAAAGAACCGTTCAAAACGGTCTTTATCCACGGACTCGTCCGCGATGATAAGGGCAGAAAGATGTCCAAATCGCTCGGCAACGGCATCGATCCGCTGGAAATGGCGGAAAAATACGGCGCGGATGCGCTGCGCTTCAATCTGATTACGGGCAACAGCCCCGGCAACGATATGCGCTTCTATACGGAGAAATGCGAAGCGATGCGCAATTTTGCCAATAAGATTTGGAACGCAAGCCGCTTTGTTATGATGAACCTCTCGATCGAGGATAACAAGCTGCCGGATGCTTCGAAGCTGGAGCTGGAAGATAAGTGGATTCTTTCAAAGCTGAACGATCTCATCCGCGACGTTACGGATAATATGGAAGGCTTTGAACTCGGCGTTGCCTCTGCGAAGATCTATGACTTCATCTGGGATTCTTACTGCGATTGGTATATCGAGCTGACGAAAGCGCGCCTTTACGGCGAAGATGAGTCGGCAAAGGAGACGGCGCAGCGCGTGCTCGTTTACGTGCTTGATCAGATTCTGCGGCTGCTGCATCCGTTTATGCCGTTTATTACGGAGGAGATTTGGCAGGCACTTCCGCATGAGGGCGATTTCCTGATGAACGCCGAATGGAGCACTTACAAAGAGGAGCTGAACTTTGCCGAAGAGCGCAACGCTGTGGATACCGTTCTGGAAGTGATCCGCGCGATCCGCGCAAGACGCGCCGAGATGAACGTGCCGCCCTCCAAGAAGGCAACGCTCCATATCGTAACCGCACAGGCGGATGCGTTCCGCCAGAGCGTCGGCTTTATCGGGCGGCTTGCGTATTCCGATCAGGTAAACGTGCTTTCTGAAGCGCCCGAGGGCCATGAAACGATGGTCAGCGTAGTTACCGCGCACGCGAATACCTATATTCCGCTCGATCAGCTGATCGACCTTGCGCAGGAGCGCGAGCGCATCGCAAAGGAAAAAGAAAAGGTTCAGAAAGAGATTTTGATCTATTCCGGCAAGCTCTCGAACGAAAACTTCGTCAGCCGTGCGCCGGAAGCGGTCGTCAACGCGGAGCGCGCAAAGCTCGAAAAAGCACAGGCGCTTCTTGCAAAACTGGAAGAAGACGAAAAACGCCTTGCGCAGTGATTCGACGCGATTTGCAGCAATCAAACAATATAATGGACGTGCACCAATGGGTGCACGTCCATTTTTTTTACGAAGGAGGATGCAATTTGACAAGCTTTGTGCAAGGCAGACAGCTTACGCTGATGCTCTCCGGCGAGATTGATCATCACGGCGCATCCATACTGATGCGGTGGTGCGGAGAAAAAATCGCGGAGTATCTGCCGAAAACGTGTATTTTGGATTTTCGGGACGTATCGTTTATGGATTCGAGCGGGATCGCAGTCGTGATCCAAACGCATCGGCGGATGCGCGAGCTGAATGGGGAAGTGATTTTGCGTGATATCCCGCCGCAGTCGTGGAAGGTTCTCCATGCGGCAGGGATCGAGCGGATTGCAAAAGTTGAAAGGAGCGTACCTGTATGAAATCGGCGGAAAACTATATGCAGCTTGAATTTCCGAGCAAAAGCATCAATGAATCGTTTGCGAGAAGCGCCGTTGCGGCGTTTGCCGCGCGGTTGGATCCGACAATGGAAGAACTCGGCGATATCAAAACGGCAGTTTCCGAAGCGGTCACGAACTGCATCGTGCATGCGTATCCCGATTCGATCGGCGTGATTCTGATCCGCTGCAAAATCCTGAAAGACAACGTGCTGGATATCGTTGTAAAAGACCGCGGCTGCGGTATTTCGGACCTTACGCTGGCGATGAAGCCGCTGTTTTCAACCGGCAATGAAGAGCGCAGCGGCATGGGCTTTACGATCATGGAAAGCTTTATGACGGCGCTGAAGGTTACAAGCCGCGTCGGAAAAGGAACAACCGTACATATGAAGCGCAAGATCATCGATCGGGGAGAATCGCGTTGACGGAGCTGATTCGCCGCGCGCAGCAGGGGGATAAAAGCGCAGCCGAAACGCTCATAACCGAAAATACGGGGCTGATTTGGTCGGTTGTAAAGCGTTATTTCGGACGCGGCGTTGAATCGGACGATCTCTATCAGCTTGGCAGCATTGGCTTTCTCAAAGCGGTCTATGGTTACGATACGGAATATGGAACGCAGTTTTCAACCTATGCCGTTCCGAAAATCGCCGGCGAGATCCGGCGATTTTTGCGCGATGACGGCACGGTAAAGGTGTCACGAACGCTGAAAGAACGCTCCGCGCTTATAAAAGCAACAAGGCAGCGTTTAACAGCGCAGTTTAGGCGTGAACCGAGCGTTACGGAGCTTTCGGAAGCAACGGGACTCACCTGCGAGGAGATTGCAAGCGCGGAAACGGCAACCGCGCCGGCGGAGTCGATCCATCGGGAGCTCGGAGAGGACGGATTTACGCTGGAAGACGTGCTTTGCTCCGATGAATCCGAGCAGAAGCTGATTGAGCGCGTTTCGCTCCAAAGCGCGCTGAAAAAGCTGCCTGAAAAGGAACGGCAGGTGATAGCCCTGCGCTTTTTCCACGGACTGACACAGGAAAAAGCCGCAGCGATCGTTAAGGTATCGCAAGTTCAGGTCAGCAGGCTTGAAAAAAAGGCGCTTCAGCGGCTGAAAACATTGCTTTGAGCCTGTACAAAACGCGGAAAATGTTGTAAAATAGAAGCAATCAAAAAGCATTGGAGCGTCTTATGGAACAGAAAAAAGAGCTGCTGTTTTTGCAGCTTCGCAGAGAAGTAATTGCTTCGCGTTTTTCGCGTCTGAATACAATGCAGCGCAAGGCTGTGCTGAAAACGGAAGGGCCGCTTTTGCTGCTTGCCGGCGCAGGCAGCGGCAAAACCACCGTTCTGATCCACCGCATTGCAAATATTCTAACGTTTGGCTGCGGCTATGAATCGAACGAGCTTCCGCCGTATCTGGCGGATGAGGACGTTTCCTTCCTGGAATCGTATCTGAAAAACCCCACGGAAGAAAACCGTGCGCGAGCAGAGTCTCTTTGCGCGATGCATCCTGCCGAGCCGTGGAGCGTGATTGCCATCACCTTTACCAATAAGGCGGCAAATCAGCTGAAAGAGCGGCTTGAAAGTATGCTCGGTGAAGCGGCAAGAGATATTTGGGCGATGACGTTCCATTCCGCCTGCTGCCGAATCCTTCGGCGCGATATTGAGCGTCTCGGATATGATAAGCGCTTTGTAATCTACGACACGGCGGACTCCGTAAACGTGATCAAGCAGTCGCTTGCGGAGCTGCATCTTGATGATAAGAGCTTTCCGCCGCGAAGCGTTTTGAACGTGATCTCCGCCGCAAAGGATAAAATGCGCACGCCGGACGAGTTCTATTCCGATGCGCAATCATCCGGTGATTTTCGCCTTGAAAAGATCGCGGAGATTTATCGCGTCTATCAGGAAAAGCTCGAACGCGCGAACGCGCTCGACTTTGACGATATTATTTTCCTAACTGTAAAGCTGCTGCAGAATCATGCTGACGTTCGGGAGTTTTACCAGCGGAAATTCCGCTACGTATTGATCGATGAGTACCAGGATACAAACCGGATGCAGTACCTTCTTGCATCGCTCTTAACGGGCGATCGGCAGAATATCTGCGTCGTCGGCGACGATGATCAGAGTATTTATAAGTTCCGCGGCGCAACCATTGAAAATATCCTCAATTTTGAGCAGCACTATCGCGGCGCGGTCACGATCCGTCTTGAGCAGAACTATCGCTCAACTGTTTCGATCCTCAATGCCGCAAACGCGGTGATTGCAAACAACGTCGGCAGAAAAGGGAAGACGCTTTGGACGGAGAACCCGAAAGGCGAAAAAATCGAAATTTTCGGCGCGATGTCCGAGGCGGAGGAAGCCGAGTTCGTGGCGCATCGGATCATTCGCGCGGCAGGCAGAGGCTCGTTTAACGACTGCGCGGTGCTGTATCGGACGAACGCACAGTCCAACGCGCTTGAACGCGCGTTTCAGCGCGGCGGCATCCCGTATCGCATCATCGGCGGTCACCGCTTCTTTGACCGCGCCGAGGTGAAGGACGTACTGGCGTATCTGTATCTGATCAACAACCCGTCGGATGATTTCCATCTTGCGCGGATTGTCAATAATCCGCCGCGCGGCATCGGCGAAAAAACGCTGGACGTTGCGCGGCGGCAGGCAAACGCAGCGCAAAAGCCGCTCTTTGAAATCTTTAGAAGCGCAAAAGACTATGCAAGCCTTGATCGCGCGGCAGGAAAGCTGATGCAGTTTGCGGATTTGATCGAAGGCTGCGCGGAGCTGCTTGAATCGCTGCCGCTCGATGCGTTCTACGATGAGCTGCTTGCGCGAATCGGCTATCTTTCCATGCTCGATGCAAAGAATGATACGGAAAGCCAAACGCGCGCGGAGAACGTGCGAGAACTGCGGTCGAGCATCGTAACCTATATGGAGGGCGCAGACGAGCCCACGCTGAACGGCTTCTTGGAGGAAGTTTCGCTCTTTACGGATATCGAGCAGTACGACGCAAACGCAGATGCTGCCGTTCTGATGACAATGCACTCGGCAAAGGGCCTCGAATTTCCGCACGTCTGCCTTGTCGGCTTTGAAGAGGGGCTTTTCCCCGGCATGGCGGCAATGAACGATCCGGGCGAGCTGGAAGAGGAACGGCGCCTTTGCTACGTTGCAATCACACGCGCGAAAAAGACGCTTTCCATTTCCTATTCCGAACGGCGTATGCTCTACGGCAGAACCTCCTTCAACCGCCCGAGCCGCTTTCTCTATGAGCTGCCGGATGACTGCACGGTCGGCAAGCCGCAGCGCGAAGCGTCGTTTACGCGCAGAGAATCGTTCGATTCGTTCTCAACGGATACATCTTATACAAAGCCGAGCTACACAAGCAAACCCTCCTATGCCGCGCAAAAGCCGGCAGTTAAAAAAACGGTGCCGTCGCTTTCGCTTGAAAAGGGCGATACGGTAAACCATAAAGCGTTCGGTAAAGGCATGGTACTTTCCGTTCTGCCGATGGGCAACGATGCGCTGATTGAGATTGCGTTTGACGACGTCGGCACAAAGCGCCTGATGCGAAACACTGCGGCGCAGTTTATGACGAAGCAATAATAGGTAGCTCCTCCACATAAAATATCGTGGGGGAGATGCAGATGAATCGAAAAAAGCGAAACCGAAGGCGGCTTTTGATTGCGGCTGCGGCAGGTCTATTGATCGCGCTTGCGCTGCTGATCCGCTATCGGATCAACCCTGTTTTGCAGGAGCTTGCCTGCGCAAGCGTAACAAACGAAGCGGCAGGTGTTATCAACGCTGCCGTTGAGCGCGCGATTGCGGAAAGGCAGATTGATTACGACAAGATTGTTCACGTGGATAAGGACGAAAAAGGGAACGTTTCCGCAATCAAAACGAACATTGCCGAAATCAACAGCCTGAAAAACGAAGTTCTGCGCGAGATTGACAGCGAGATCATGCAGATTTCCGTTTCCGAAATCAGCATTCCGCTCGGAAGTGTTGTTTTGCCTTCGCTTTTTGCCGGAAAAGGCCCGGATCTGCCGGTGCGCATCGTTTCGATTGCATCTTCTTCGGCGAATTTCTCAAGCGTTTTTACATCGGCAGGAATCAATCAGACGCTCCACCAAATCCTGCTCAACAGCAGCGTTACGATGACCGTTTTGACTCCGCTCGGAACGCAAAACGTTACGGCAAGCTCGGAGCTGATCGCGGCAGAAACCGTAATTGTCGGCGTGGTGCCGAATACATACTTGAATCGGGAGTTTTAACGATGGATGCAAAGAAAGAGATTGAACAGCTTTCCAAAGAATTAGAGCACCATAACTATCGCTATTACGTGATGGATTCGCCGGAGATCCAGGACTACGAGTATGATCGCATGCTTCGCCGGCTGGAAGATTTGGAGAAAGAATATCCGCAGTACGCATCGCCCGTTTCGCCCACAAAGCGCGTTGGCGGAATGGCGCTGAGCCAGTTTGAAAAGGTCACGCATGCCGTGCCGCTGGAAAGCCTGCAGGACGTTTTTTCGGTTGAAGAGCTGAAAGATTTCTGCGATGGCATTGATACGCAGAAACCGGTCTATACAGTCGAGCCGAAGGTTGACGGTCTTTCGGTTGCGCTCGAGTATATCGACGGCGTGTTTACGCGCGGCGCAACACGCGGCGACGGGCGCGTCGGTGAGGACGTAACGGAGAATCTGAAAACGATTCGCTCCATCCCGATGCGCGTTGAAAACGCGCCTTCGCGGCTGATCGTGCGCGGTGAAGTGTTTATGCCGCGCAAGGTGTTTGATCGGCTGAACGAGGCGCGAGAGCTCGATGGAAAGCCGCTGTTTGCGAATCCGCGCAATGCCGCGGCAGGCTCACTGCGCCAGCTCGATCCGAAAATCGCTGCCGAACGCGGCTTGGACATTCTCGTATTTAATCTGCAGCTTGCCGAGGGAATGCAGTTTTCATCCCACAGCGAAACGCTTGACTACCTGCGCGAAAAAAAATTCAAAGTGATTCCGTACGCGCTGTGCAGTGAATTTTCGGAAATTTCGCGTGAAATTGAGCGCATCGACGCAACACGCTATGAATTGCAGTATGATATCGATGGCGCGGTCGTTAAGATCAACGATCTTTCTGAGCGTGAACGCCTCGGCAGCACAGCAAAATTCCCGCGCTGGGCGGCAGCTTATAAGTATCCGCCGGAGATCAAACAGACGGTTGTGCAGGACATCGTTGTGCAGGTTGGCAGAACCGGCATTTTAACGCCGAAGGCGGTTGTTGCGCCCGTGCATCTTGCCGGAACCACCGTTACAAACGCAACGCTCCACAACCAGGATATTATCTCGCAAAAGGACATTCGGATCGGCGATACCGTTTCGATCCGCAAAGCAGGGGAGATCATCCCCGAAATTCTGGACGTTGATTTTTCGAAGCGTCCTGCAGGAACGGTGCCATTTCATCTGCCGGATACGTGCCCCGTTTGCGGCGCGCCTGTGCGCCGCGATGAAGATGGCGCGGCATATCGCTGCACCGGCGCGGAATGCCCTGCGCAGCTGCTTCGGAATTTAACGCATTTCGTTTCGCGCGAGGCAATGGATATTGACGGTCTCGGCAGCGCAGTGCTTGAAAAACTTGTAAATGCCGGCCTTCTCCATACGGCGGCGGACCTCTATAAGCTGACTGTTGAAGACCTGACGCCGATCATGGTAAAAGATGCGGACAAGGTTTCCAAATCCGCGCAAAACCTTGTAAGCGCGATTGAAGAGAGTAAATCGCGCGATTTGAGCCGTCTGCTCAATGCATTCGGCATCCGGCAGGTTGGCGAAAAGGCCGCAAGATCCATTGCTGTCACCTTCCGGACGCTTGACCGGATTGCCTCGGCTTCGATTGAAGACCTTACAGCAATTTCAGACATCGGCGAGATCACGGCGCAGAATATCGTGGATTGGTTCTCAATGGAGCAGTCGCGCGATCTGATCGAAAAGCTGCGCGACTGTGGGGTGAATTTTGATTGCGAGATTGCGCCGCCCGATACGAAATTCCAAGGGCTGACCTTCGTTTTAACGGGTGCGCTTTCGCTTTTCACGCGCGAGGAAGCTTCGGAAAAGATCGTTCAGCTCGGCGGCAAAGTCTCCGGCTCTGTATCGAAAAAGACAAGCTTTGTTGTAGCCGGAGAAAATGCCGGTTCCAAACTTAAGAAGGCAAACGAGCTTGGAATCCCTGTTTTAACGGAAGAAGAATTCATGGAGAAAATGCAATCATGAAGCTGATCTTTCTTGGCAACTGCGCCGTCTATGCGCGCCAGGGTGATTGCGGCGTACTGATTGACGCGCCGAATGGCTTGCATACGACGTTTGACGGCATGTCTGAGTCGCTCTTTGCGCAAATTGCCGCGTCTGAGCCGCCTTACGACGTTTTGAACGCTGCTTGCTTTACGCATAAACACAGCGACCACTACGATAAAAAGCGGTTAAAAACACTGCTTGCGCAGCGCGGCGATTTCCCGGTGTTTGCTCCGAACGGCGCAACGCCTGAAAATGGTGAATTCCCGTTTCTCGGCGGCAGATTGCAGTATTTTTCGATTCGCCACAGCGGCGAGGATTTTGGAGAAGTCTACCACCGCGTATTGCTTCTCACAATCGGAGATCAAACCATCTACGTGACCGGCGACGCGGATTGGAGTAATCCGCTTCATACGGAGATTATAAGCACGTACAAACCGTACGCCGCGATCTGGAATCCGAATTTTGTTTCGCGTGATGAGGGGAGAGCGCTGCTTTCGCTCTGTGCGCGCAATTTCATCTATCACATGCCGGTTGAATCGACCGTGCATATCGGCATCGCGCGGAAGGCATACAGAATGTTCGAGCGCTACCCGGAGCAGCTGAGAAACGTCCGCTTGATCGATACGTATCCTACGGAAGTCGAGATATAAAAAAACACCCACCGCCCAAAGCAGTGGGTGTTTTTATGTTCTTATTCTGCGGAGATCATGTAGTAGTAAACGGGCTGACCGCCGTTTACAAGGTTCACGTCCGCGCTTGTGCAGATTTCCGTGAAACGATCGGATACGGCGGCTGCGTCGGCTTCGCTGATGTCCTCGCCGTAGTAGATGTTCACAAATTCAAAGCCTTCGTCTCTTACGCGCTCGGCAAGCAGATCAATCAGCTTGTTCAGGTCCTTGTCTGTTCCGATAAGCTGGTTATTGTAAAGCGCCATGTAGTCGCCCTCGTGGATCTCATAGCCGTCAAAATCGGAATTGCGCGCGGCATATGTGATCTGCATCGTTGTAACGCCTTTGATCGCTTCGGTCATCTCGTCAAACAGCGCCTGCGGCTCGGCGTCCGGATTATAGGAAAGCATTGCCGTGATGCCCTGCGGAACGGTTTTGGAGTGCAGAACCATGATCTTCTGCTCGGAAATTTCCGCCGCTGCCTGCGCCGCAAGAATGATGTTCTTGTTATTCGGCAGAACGAGAACGGTATCGGCGTTCACTTTTTGCACCTGCGCCAAAATGTCCTCGGTGGAGGGGTTCATTGTTTGCCCGCCGGAGATAATACGATCCACACCGAGCTCTTTGAAAACCGCTGCAAGACCTTCGCCTGCGCAAACGGCTACAACGCCGAGCGGCTTGCGCTCCGTGGGCTCCGCTTCCAGCTCTTCCTCAATGGCGTCGAGATCATCTGTAGAATGCGCCTTTCGGCCGGCCGCGAGATCATCGCGCTGGGTGCGCATATTCTCAATTTTCGCAAGCTCCAGCGTGCCGTATTTCTGCGATTCGTTCAGCGCGTCGCCGGGAACGTTCGTATGTACGTGGACCTTAAACATTTCCTCGTCTTCGCTGATTACAAGAGAATCGCCGATCGAGCCAAGATACGCGCGCAGGGGATCAAGGTTCGGCTCGCCATCTTTGCGGATGATGTAGACGGTGTCGAATGCGAACGTGATTTCTTCGTCTTCCAGCGTTGTGAAAACGGAAGTTTCTTCGCCACCAAAGGAATCGGCAACGAAGTCGTTTCCGCGGAGGCTTGCAAGCATGCCTTCTAAAACGACCAGGAAGCCCTGACCGCCTGCGTCAACAACGCCGGCTTTCTTCAGAACCGGGTTCTGATTGATTGTTTCCGCAACGGCTTTCTTGGCAACTTCAATGCTGAATTCAATGATATGCTCAATGCCGCAATCGGTTTCCGCTTCTTCAATCGCAGCGGCAGCCGAAACACGCGCAACGGTCAGCAGCGTGCCTTCCGCTGGATGCATAACCGCTTTATAGGCAGCCTCTACGCCGGTTTTCAGAGCCTGCGCGAATGTACCGCCGTCGCACTCGGTCAGTCCCTTGAAGGAGAGGGAAAAGCCGCGGAACAGCAGCGAGAGAATTACGCCGGAGTTGCCGCGCGCGCCGCGAAGCAGCGCGCTTGCGGTCAGCTTAGCGGCAAGGTCAAGCGATGCGTCGGGGTTTGCTTTCAGATCGGAAACGCATGCGCTGAGCGTCATGCTCATATTGGTACCCGTATCGCCATCGGGAACGGGGAATACGTTCAGTTCGTTGATTTTCTGCTTTTGAAGCTCAACGGCTGCGGCAGCGCTGATAACCATGCGCGCGTATGCCGCGCCGTTAATAGTCTGTATCATTTGGAACACCTCCGAGTGATGCGCGGCGATCAGCCGGCGTGAACTGAGTCAACGAATACGTTGACAGCCTCCACTTTTGTGCCGGTCAAACGCGAGACGTTGTAGCGGACTTCATTGATGATCGAAGCGCCGATCGCGCCGATGTTCACGCCGCGGTCAACGATAATGTGCAGATCAATTTCAATGCTTTCATCTTCGCGGAAAGTCACGCTGACGCCCTTGCTCATAGCCTCGCGGCGCAGCAAATGCACCAGACCGTCTGTTACGGAACGGACTGCCATGCCCTTCACGCCGAAGCATTTCGTTGCAGCGTAGCCGGAAATCAGTGTATAAACCGCGCGGTCAACGCAAATGAGTCCCAGATCTGTTTTTTGGCAAATCATAGGTTGCACCTCCTTGAACGGTGTTGGTATTCATTCCAATATATTGTAACCGATCGTACTGTAAAATACAAGTAGTATTTATGAACACAGAAAAACGCCAGATTTTCATCTGGCGTTTTTCATCGTGTTTAGATCATGCTTTCATTCCAGCAAGCCGGAGCTTCCACTCCGAGCAGCTTTGCAATCGTCGGCGCGACGTTTGCAAGTCCGTATTTGCCGTCCTTGATCTCATGGCGTTCATCGGGATCGTAGATAATGAAGGGAACGGGATTGAGCGAATGCGCCGTGCGCACGCTGATCTTGCCCTTGCTTTCTTCAAGCATCTGGTCGGCGTTGCCGTGGTCGGCAGTTACGCAGACGATGTATCCGTATTGATTTGCAGCGTCGAGGATCTTCTTCACGCCGTTGTCAACAGCTTCCATAGCGGTGATAACGGCTTCCATAACGCCCGTGTGTCCCACCATATCGCCGTTGGGGAAGTTGCAGCGCAGGAAGTTAAACTTGCCGGACGCCATTTTTTCCACCATGCGGTCGGAAATCTCAACGGCTTTCATTGCCGGCGCCTGCTCGAACGGGATCACATCCGAGGGGATCTCTTCGTATTCTTCCAGCGATTCATCAACTTTTCCGCTGCGGTTGCCGTTCCAGAAATAGGTCACGTGGCCGAATTTCTGCGTTTCGGAAAGCGCGTATTCGGTGATGCCGGCTTTGCAGAGGACTTCTGTGAGCGTGTTGGTGATCAC
>JAFSUG010000031.1 GCA_017445385.1 Oscillospiraceae bacterium | reverse complement strand
TCGCAGTTTTGAGCCAGCAATTTTTCGTCATGACAAAGCACAAAGTTGGGGTAATCCTGACGGATTACCCCAACTTTTAATGCAGTAATGGCGGAAAAGGGCGGCTCAAAACCTATCGCATCCTTAAGTGAGGGCGCCCTTTGGGCGGAGCTTTTTTATTGATTATCAGTGTTTTTTGGCATGTTTCGTAATATACGAAATCGCGGAGCTTAAAACCGAGTTTGAGAGAAACTCAATTACAAAGTTTACGCCGAGGATTCCCGTAAACAGCCACTGAACGGCGTTGCCTACAGCATACGTTTCAGCGATCTGTTCAAACGCGCCGCGCACGACCGTCAGCATACCGAGCGTAAACACACCTGTATTAACGACCGGAGCGATCATTGCAGCGAACAAGCACGCCAAAAAGCGGTTTTTGCTCTCTAATAATTTATAAACCGCGCCTGCTGCCGCGCCACAGCCGATGCCTTTTACAAGGCATATAACGACTGTCCATGCAGGGCTGATGGATAGCAGCGTAAACGTAAATACGTCTGCTCCCGTAAAACCTGCAACGATAACAACTACGGCGAATAAAAAGCCAAGGATTGCGCCGCCGCTGGCGCCGCATAGAATTGCGCCGACAACGATGGGCACGAGCGTTAAATTGACAGGCGTTACGCTCGGGAAAAGTGTTGCGATCGTCTGCATAACGATGACGAGCGCACTTAAAAGTGCCAGCGTCACAAGGCGTCTGGTCTTTTCGGATGAAGTTTTCATAATGTTCTCCTTTGCTGCCGCTCACTTCGGATGCGGCGCCGTTTGCGTCAGTCGATCATTTCCTCAACAGGTTCCGATCCGCCCGCTTTTTTTGCTTCCCACTCTTCTTTTGTAATCAGCAGTTCGCGTGGTTTCGAGCCGCTGAACGGACCTACGATGCCTTGTTCCTCCATTTCGTCAACGATTCGCGCAGCGCGCGCGTAGCCGAGCTTCAGCCTGCGCTGAAGCATCGAGACGGACGCCTGCTGCGTTTCCAGAACAACGTCAACCGCGTCGAAAAACAGTTCGTCCAGGTCGGTTGCGGCGCCTTCCGATTCGGAAGCGGCTGCCGCGCCGGAAGACTTGCCTGCCTGCGCTGCGCTCTTTTCGATATGCTCGATTACGGAATTATCGTAATTTGCAGTGGAATCCTTGCCGATGAAGTTTACGACCTTCTGCACTTCGCTGTCGGATACAAAGCAGCCCTGCACACGTTTCGGCTTACCCTGCCCGAGCGGCGCATAGAGCATATCGCCTTTACCGACGAGCTTTTCCGCGCCCTGCGAATCGAGAATGATGCGCGATTCCAGCGCCGTTGCAACAGCAAACGCAATTCTGGAGGGAATGTTGGCTTTCATAAGGCCCGTAATTACGTCCGCAGAAGGCCGCTGCGTTGCGATGACCAAGTGGATACCGGCTGCACGTCCCATCTGCGCAATCCGGCAGATGGACTCCTCTACCTCCTTTGCGGCAACCAACATCAGATCCGCCAGCTCATCGATCACAACAACAACCTGCGGAAGCGTTTCAAGTTCTTCGCTGTGCGCGGCTTCCTTATTGTAGGAATCCAGCTCGCGCACGCCTGCGTTCGCCATAAGACGGTAGCGGCGCATCATTTCCCAAACTGCCCACTGCAGTGAGCCGGCAGCCTTTTTCGGATCGGTTACAACGGGGATCAGCAAGTGCGGAATGCCGTTGTAAACGCCGAGCTCAACCATTTTCGGGTCAATCATGATCAGGCGGACCTGCTCCGGCGAAGATTTATAGAGCAGGGATATGATCAGACTGTTCATGCAAACGGATTTGCCGGAGCCGGTCGTGCCGCCGATCAGCAGATGCGGCAGCTTGCCAATATCACCGACGATGCAGTTGCCGCTGATATCCTTGCCGACCGCGAAATTGATTGCGGATTTACCGGTTCTGAACGAATCGGACGAAAGAACGTCACGCAGCGTTACAACGGAAACGGCTTTATTCGGAACCTCGATGCCGACAACCGAAATTTTATCCGGAATCGCGGAGATCCGAACACCCTGCGCGCCAAGCTGCAATGCAATATCGTCAGCAAGGTTTGTAACCTTAGAAAGCTTCACGCCGCGGTCAAGCTCCAGCTCATAGCGCGTAACGGCAGGACCGCGGATCACGTTGATGATCCGCGCATCAATTCCGAAACTGCTGAGCGTATCGTTTAGCCGCGCGGTGTTTATGCGCATTTCTTCCGTACCGTCCACAAGCGAGCCGCTGCTGCTTGTGAGCAGGTCCAGCGGCGGGAAACGATAAGCCGGCGCGGTTTCCTCGCTCTGCGCTTCGATCTCTTTTGCGACCTCGCGCGTTTCGCGGACAACGTCTTCTCGATTGATTTTTTCGGGTTCACCCGGCAGCGGCTGATCCGCTTCTTGCGCCTGTTCGCGCTGCGCTTCCGCCTTTTTGCGTTCCGCCTCACGCTGCTCAATCAGCAACTGATCCGGCGATTTTACGCGGCTCTGCGGCTGTGGCTTTATCGGCTCTTGCTGCGGATAAATCGGATCGTCTACCGGGAGGTCGATATCCTCGGGGCGGCTCCTGCGTTTTTCGGCAGCATGCTCGATATGCTTTTGCGCAACGTGGTCAACGATGACCTTTGCAGGGTCTTTGTGTTCTTTTTTCGGCGCGTCATATTCCGCGCGAGGACGCTGGCGGATCGCATCTACGATCCCGCTGATCGTCATATTGAAGGCAGTCAGCAATTCAAATAAAAACAGTAAGATCAGGAAGATCGCGGCGCCGATATTGCTGATTGCCGCGCTGATCGCCATTGCAATCAGTCCGGAAACCGCGCCGCCGCAAGTTTCCTCAATTCCGCCGAGATAGAGTTCGCGGAACATATCGGCAAAGCCCCATGCGGGAATCTGCGTTGCGGCGAAAATATGCGCCAAAGCGCCGATTGAAACAGAAAGCAGCATCGCGCAGGTAACGCGAAGCGCAACCGGTCTTCCATCATGGAAGAAAAGGATCACCGCGCTCAGGCCGAGTGAAAACGGCAATATGTAGAAGCCGGTGCCGATCAGACCTTTTCCGAGCCGCGCGATAAAATCGGTAAAAAACGCGCCGAGATCAAACCATGCGAGAACAGAGATGATCGCGAGCACTGCGCAAATCGCGCCCCATATTTCGCGGCGGCGCGGCTGAACCTTAGCAGCCCGAGACGGCGCTTTCTTGCGCGAACCCGATGCACTTTTCGTTTTCTTTTGTGCAGCCATATTGTTTCTCCTTTATGAAATCAGCGCAAGGAACAGCGTTACAGCGCTTGCGCCCCAACAGTAATATGCAAAGCCTTCAAAGCCGCCGCGCTTCGCTATCGAATGCAGAAGGCGGATCGCGCCGAAGCCAAAAAGACCTGCTGCAGCCATCGCCGCAAGGTCAATCGGGAGGTTTTTCCAAATAATCGGGCTGCCGATCGCACCGAACAGCGAAAGCAGCAGTGAAACGAGCAGCGCAGGGATTGTAAGCAGAATGGAAAAGCGCAGCGCGAGCGCGCGGTCCAAATCACGGAATTGGCCGGCGGAGTGCGTCATGCCGATTCCCGAAATACCGGGAATCACCGAAAGGAGCTGCCCTGCGCCGATTATCAGCGCATCCGGAAGCGTCATCGCGCGCACGTCTTTATCCCCAGCGCCACGGTCGGAGACGAAAAGAATCAATCCATTCGCGGCAAGCGCTAAAGCAACTACAACGAGATTTGTGTAAAGACCATCGAGCAAATTTCGAAGCAGCGGATAGAGCGCAAGCGGCAGCGACGCAATCACGAGAAACCAAAGCAGACGGCGGCTGTCGGGATAGGAATCGCCCTTTCTCGGATGCAAAAGCGTTGCAAGCTCGTTTCGCTCAAACAGCAAAACGGCGATCAGCGCACCGAGCTGGAGAAACACGGAAAACCACGCATCGTGCTGAATTGCGCCGAGCAGCTTATATGCAATTGCAAGATGCCCGGAAGCGGAAATCGGCGCAAAAACCGATACGCCTTGCACCGCGCCGAGCAGGATCGCCTGCAGTAAGTTCATGAAACGTGCCTCCAAGGATAGATCGTTCCTGGATATCTTACCACAAAATCCTGCGGATTTCCACTGTTTTCAGTTTTCTTTTTGAATCAGCTCGTGCAGGCAATCGAGCGCGTTGCCAAGCGTGCCGAGCGAATCGATCAAGCCGCAGGAAACGGCTTCCTTTCCGTATACAACCGTTCCGACGTCTGTTGCCATCTCATCCGTTGCCATCATATAGCGCAGGAAGTCCTCGCGCGAGATGGCGGAATGCGCCGTTACAAAATCAACAATACTATCCTGTACACGGCTGAAATAACGGTAAGTTTGCGGAGAAGATACGATAACGCCTGTCATTCGGACGGGATGGATCGTCATGCAGGCGGAATTGGCGATAAAGCTGCGCTTTGCGGCAACCGCAAGCGGAACGCCGATTGAATGTCCGCCGCCAAGCACAAGCGAAACCGTCGGCTTTTTCATGCCGGCGATCAGCTCCGCAATCGCCAGTCCTGCCTCGATATCACCGCCTACCGTATTCAGAAGCAGCAGCAATCCGCTGATTTCGTCAGATTCTTCAATGGACGCAAGCAGTGGCAGAATATGCTCGTACTTCGTTGTTTTCGTTGTTTCCGGCAGGAGCTGATGTCCCTCAATCTGCCCGACAATTGTGAGCATATAAATCGTTCCGTCTTTCGTTTCCGCTTTTGCCGCGCCAAACTGCTCAACGGTGGTCTTTTCTTCGTTCTGATTTCCTTCCATACCGAACCTCCAAATCATTTTTTATAGTTTTTGCGGTTCGGTATGCCTTATTCAGTTATTCATCGCGCCATGCTTTGCAAACGTCAACCCAGCCGCTGCTTTCAGAAGCGTTTTCCAGCTCGCTCAGCGTTAGCTCGATCACGCTGTTGCTGCTGCCGCACGCCGGAAAGACCGTTTCAAATCTGCGAAGTGACGCATCTAAGAAGACACGCACGCCTTCATTGATTCCAAACGGGCATACGCCGCCAACGGCATGACCGATTAAAGCATCCACTTCATCTGCCGCAAGCATTTTCGCCTTGCAGTGAAACTGCCCTTTGTAGCGGCTGTTATCTACCTTCGCATCGCCTGCGGCAACAACAAGAATCGGGCCGTCGTCCGTCATAAACGAAAGCGATTTTGCGATTCTGTTTTCCTCGCAGCCAATTGCCTGCGCCGCAAGCGATACGGTTGCGCTTGAAACGTCAAGCTCACGGATGCGATCCGAAAGATGGTATTTTTGTAAATGCGCTCTTGCGCGTTCAATAGACATAAGCGTTACCTTTCATAAAAAAGCGCATGGCATGAGCCATGCGCCTTTTTTAACATTACATTTCGGGCTCTTCGTCGTCAAACTCCAGATCTTCTCCGCAGTTCGGGCACTTCGTTGCGCCGGCTTCGAGCATTTCCTCATCGAGGTCGATCACTTCGCCGCAGGTCGGGCATTTCACTTCGTAGATCGTTTCATCGCCGAAGTCAAATTCATCATCGTCATCATCGAAGTCGTAATCGTCTTCGTCTTCGTCTTCAATGAGGCAATCTTCGATTTCGTCAATTGCGTCTTCAATCTCGTCGAGCTCATCGGAGATGGTATCCACAACGTCTTCGATGTCAGCAACCGTCTCAGCCGTTTCATTGAGCACGTCAACGATTGCGGCAAGGAGCTTGCCTTCGGGCTTTTCACGGTCGATGTCCAGACCATCGAGAAGGCCCTTGAGGTACGCAGCCTGTTCAGGAAGCTTCATAATTCTCCTCCTTAACCCTTCGCTCGGCCGAGATACTCGCCGGTGCGGGTGTCGATCTGAATCTTATCGCCTTCGTTGATGAACAGCGGAACCTTGATCTCAGCGCCGGTTTCAACGGTAGCGGGCTTTGTAACGTTAGTAGCGGTATCGCCCTTCACGCCCGGATCAGCCTTCGTGACTTCCAGCTCAACAAAGTTCGGCGTTTCAATGCCGAAGACATTGCCCTTGTAGGACAGAATCTTGCAAACGGTGTTTTCCTTGATGAAACGGAACGAATCATCAAGCACGTCTTTTCCGAGCGGAACCATGTCATAGGTTTCCTGGTCCATGAAGTAATACAGGTCGCCGTCGTTGTAGCTGTATTCCATGTCCTTGCGCTCAATGAACGCTTCTTCAAACTTCGCAGTGGGGTTAAAGGAAGTTTCCGTCACGCCGCCGGTTACGATGTTGCGCATCTTGGTGCGCACGAACGCAGCGCCCTTGCCGGGTTTGACGTGCTGGAATTCGATAACCTGCATGATCTTGCCTTCATACTCAAAGGTCTTGCCGTTGCGGAATTCGCCGGCGGTAATGGTTGCCATAAATAGTCCCTCCGTCTGTCTTGATTTATCGGTTCAAATTGATAACGCGGTTATTTTACAATACTTTTTGCCATATTGCAAGCGTGAAGTCACACAATCAGCAATTTTTTCGGGCTGCGCGTGATATCTTCACATCCGCCATCCCGGAAAACGATCACGTCTTCAATCCTTACGCCGAATTTTCCCGGCAGATAGATGCCCGGTTCAGCGGAGCAGACCGCGCCGAGCGGCATCGGATCTTCGCTTGCAGGACTGCAATTCGGCGATTCGTGGATCTCAAGCCCTAAGCTGTGACCGAACGCATGACCAAAGTATGCGCCGTAGCCAGCGTCCTCGATGATCCTGCGCGCAGCGCCGTCAACTTCTTTGCCGCAAACGCCGGCTTTTGCAGCCGCGATGCCTGCCTCCTGCGCGGATAAGACCGTATCATAAACCTTGTGCATTTCATCGCTTATAAACCCGAGCGCGACCGTGCGCGTCATATCCGAGCAGTAGCCGCCGAATTTGCAGCCGAAGTCCATTGTGACAAATTCGCCGAACGCAAGCGGCTTATCCCCTGCTACACCGTGCGGCATGCTCGTATTTGCGCCGGAAACAACGATCGGATCAAACGAGAGGCCTTCACCGCCGAATTTATAAAGCCGATAGATCAGCTCCGCTTGCAATTCCTTTTCCGTCATTCCGGCTTGAATGACGTTAAGCAGATCCGCGAAGGCACGATCCGTGATCTCCTGCGCTTTTTTCAGCAGCTCGATCTCGCAGGGTTCTTTACTTTTTCTCGGGGCGGAAATCGCCGCCTGCGCCGGCACAAGCTCCGCCGGGAGCTGCTCCTTGAATTTTTGGAGCTGCGACGCGGTTAAAACGCCGTCCTCATATCCTAAGGTTTTTACGCCAAAGGAGCGGATTGCATCGGCGAGCAGCGAAGCGAGCGTATGCTCCCGATCAATCTGCTGGACGCCAAAGCCTGTTATATTCTGCTCGGCAGCTTCAATATAACGGCTGTCCGTAAAATAGCGGCAGCCGGCATCTGCAAGAATCGCAACGCCTTCGGAAAGCTGATAGCCGGATGCGTATTGACGGCTCTCCGCACTGCAGAGCAAGAAAGCGTCAACGTTTGCCGCCCTCAGCTGCGCGCGCATTTTTGATACTCTGTTCATGGAATACACCTTCTCTTTGTTTCATAACTCTTGTATAGTATAACACCGAATCGAGGGTAAGTATATGGAAAAAATCCTGCTTTTGCCGGACGACGCGATTCCAAAAGCAAATACGCTCTATTGCCGCAGGCGGCAAACCGAGGATGGGACGCAGCTTGATTTCCGCCAAGAAAAGAGGCTTCTTCCGCGCATTCGCCTGATTGACAGCTTTATATCCGGCGGCAGCTTCCGCGAATATCTAATGGCGGAGGTATCCGGCAGCAAGGAGCCGATCTGCCTGTATCTTCGGCGCGGAGCGGCGGGGTTTCGTCTTCCCTGCACGGATGGGCAAGGCACGGAGCTTACCGAACGTTTCACCGGCGGCAAATTCAGCCGGCTGACGTGCGAGAACTATTTATGGCGCGAGCAGGATGAATACGATTTGATTCTATACGATGACGAAGCTTCCCTTCGCGAGAAAGCGGCGATTGCCGAGCAGTGCGGCGTTGCTTATCTGCTGCTTGATTCGGACATGTAAAAAGCTCCTTGGTAAAAAACCAAGGAGCTTTTGTTTTTCGATCTTGAGAGGGAGATCAATAGAACTTTCTCTTGTTCTTACGGGCAGCTTCCGACTTCTGCTTGCGCTTCAGACTGGGGCTCACGTAATGCTCTCTCTTCTTAACTTCCTGAATAACGCCCGCCTTGGCGCAGCTGCGCTTAAAGCGCTTCAGGGCAGATTCCAGAGATTCGTTCTCTTTCACATGAACTTCAGACATTTTGCTTTCCCTCCCTCCGACGTATCCGGCTCAATCCAGGATACTTTCAGGGCTGTTATACAGCGTAGTAATTATATGCAAAAGTCTGCGGATTGTCAAGTGATAATCCGCAGACTTTTTGAAAAAATGTTGGAAGCAGTCTTTATTTGACGATCAGATTTACCAATTTGTTCTTAACATGGATTACTTTCACAATTTGCTTGCCGTCGATTGCGCGGATGACCTTATCAATTTGCTGCGCTGCGGCAACAACGGTATCCTGGTCGCTGTCCACGGGGACGATGATCGTGCCGCGCAGCTTGCCGAGCACCTGAACCGCCATCTCAACGGAGGAGTCAACAGTCTTGCTTTCGTCAAATTTCGGCCACGGCTGCTGCATTGCCATCGTGCCGGTTTGCGCGGCGAAGCCTGTCAGCTCCCACATTTCCTCAACCATGTGCGGCGCAAACGGGCTGAGCAGAAGCATCAGCGTTTTGAGATCACCCTTTGAAAGTCCGTTCGCGTAGAAATCGTTGACCATCGACATCAGCGCGGCAATCGCCGTATTGAGCTTCAGATCGTCAATATCGGAAGTAACCTTCTTGATCGTTTTATGGATTAGCGTTTCGTTTTTCGCGGAGATTTCAGAATCGTCAGTTGCAAGATCCATCAAATTCCAGCAGCGATCCAAGAAGCGCTTGGAGCCCTTCACGGCTTCGTCCGACCAAGTTGCGGTTTTTTCGAAGTCGCCGATGAACATAATATAAACGCGCATCGTATCGGCGCCGTAAGCCTTTACAACGTCGTCGGGGTTGACAACGTTGCCAAGCGATTTGGACATCTTGACTGCAGGACGCTGTGCCTGCGCTCCGTATTTTTCGATCAGCGCCTGCTTCTCTTCTTCTGTCTTCGCATTTCCGACGTAGTGCGGATTCTGGCCGAGGATCATGCCGTGGCTCGTGCGGCGCGCGTAAGGCTCCGGCGTATGCACAACACCGATGTCATACAGGAATTTATGCCAGAAACGGGAATACAGCAGATGCAGCGTTGTATGCTCCATGCCGCCGTTATACCAATCAACAGGACCCCAGTACTGCTCCGCTTCTTTCGAAACCGGCGCGGAATCGTTCTTTGCGTCCATATAGCGCAGATAGTACCAGGACGAGCCTGCCCATTGGGGCATGGTATCGGTTTCGCGCTTTGCCGGCATTCCGCACTGCGGGCAGGTCGTATTGACCCAATCGGTCATCTTGGAAATCGGGCTTTCGCCATCGTCGGTCGGCTCGTAGTTATCAACCTGCGGCAGAACGAGCGGCAGCTCGCTTTCCGGAACGGGAACCCATCCGCACTTCGGGCAGGAAACCATCGGAATCGGCTCGCCCCAGTAGCGCTGACGGGAGAATACCCAGTCGCGGAGCTTATAGTTCGTCTTCGGGCGGCCGTAGCCTTCCTCGGTTACGTGCTTCTTCATGGCGGGGATCGCATCGCGGACGGTCATGCCGTTGAGGAAGCCGGAATTGACCATGATGCCGGTATCGTCTTTCAGCGTGAAGGCTTCTTTTGTAATATCGCCGCCTTCAACAACCTCAATGATCGGCAGACCAAACTTCGTAGCGAAGTCCCAGTCGCGCTGATCATGGCCTGGAACGCCCATAACGATGCCGGTGCCGTAAGTAATCAAAACGTAGTCCGAAACGAAGATCGGAATCTTCTTGCCGTTTGCGGGGTTGATACCCTCAATACCCTGCAGGCGCACGCCTGTTTTGTCCTTTGCAAGCTCCGTGCGCTCAAGATCGGACTTTCTGGCGGCCTCCGCCATGTACTTTTCCACTTCGTCCCAGTTGCCGATCTGATCTTTCCACTGCTTCAGCAGCGGATGCTCCGGCGACATAACCATATAGGTCACGCCGAAGAGCGTATCGCAGCGCGTTGTATAAACGGTCAGCTTTTCGCCGTTTGTCGCGGTAAAATCAATTTCCGTGCCTTCGCTTCTGCCGATCCAGTTGCGCTGCTGCGTTTTAACGCGCTCGATAAAATCAACGCTGTCCAGATCGTCGATCAGGCGATCGGCATACTTCGTAATCGCAAGCATCCACTGGCTTTTTTCCTTGCGAACAACGTCGCTGCCACAGCGCTCGCAAACGCCCTCAACAACTTCTTCGTTCGCAAGAACGCACTTGCAGGAGGTGCACCAGTTCACGGGCATCGTTGTTTTATACGCAAGACTGTGCTTATAAAGCTGCAGGAAGATCCACTGCGTCCATTTATAGTACTGCGGGTCGGTCGTATCGATGCAGCGATCCCAATCGAAGCCGTAGCCAAGCATCTTCAGCTGGCGCGTGAAGTTCTCAATATTCTGCTTCGTCACGATCGCCGGATGGATGTGATTCTTGATCGCAAAGTTTTCCGTCGGCAAGCCGAAAGCATCGAAACCCATCGGAAACAATACGTTGTAGCCTTCCATGCGCTTTTTGCGCGTGATAATATCCATCGCCGTAAACGGGCGCGGATGACCAACGTGAAGGCCTGCAGCCGAGGGGTACGGGAACTCAATCAAACCGTAGAACTTCGGCTTATCGCCGCCGGTCACTGCGGCGTAGGGCTTTTCAGCCTCCCATTTTGCCTGCCATTTCTTTTCAATCGCCGTAAAATCGTACTTCATATCGGGCATTGTGCTCTCTCCCCTTATTCCGCGGTGATCTCTGTTGCATCATTCCAGAGGCGCTCCAGATTATAAAACTCTCTCGTTTCTTCCGTAAAAACGTGGACGACAACTGCGCCGTAGTCAAGCAAAACCCACGTTCCGCCGCGATGACCTTCACGGCTCACGAGCGTTTCGCCCGCAGCATCCATCGCTTCTTCGGCAGCGTCGCAAAGGGTTTTCACATGCGTATTGGAGCTGCCGGTACAAATCACGAAATACTCTGCAAGCGTTGTGACGTCGGCAATCTTCAAAAGCTTGATGTCAATTCCTTTTTTTGCATCGAGCGCTTCAACGACCTTTGCCGCCACTTCATTTGTATTCAGCATAATCATTACCTCTCAACGTAAGGATTAAAGGATTTCCTGACGATTTCTTTTACTTCCGAATCGCGGAGCTGATAATAAGACCCATCGATCCAGACGGGATCGCCGGGCAGCGTAACGCTTTCAATTTCGGAAAGGTTACATTTTAAGAGTTCCTGCGCAAAAAAGAGCAGATTTCCTGTGGAAAAGCTCGTAGTCAGATTGCGGCTTAAAATATCGCAATAATCGCTGATTTTCGTCAGATTTGAGCCGGAAAGGCACTGCTTAACAAGCGCCTTCATAAATTCCTGCTGCACGTGCGTGCGCTGAATATCGGCATCGGCATACGAGCGGAAGCGAACAAGCTCCATCGCGTGTTCGCCGTCAAGGAGCTGATAGCCGGGATAGAGATCGATATAAAGGTCCTGTGTCGGATCAACGTAGTACATTCGCTGCGGAACGTCAAAATATACGCCGCCGATCGTATCCACCATTTCAACAAACGCATCCAGGTTAATCAGCGCATAGCCGGTTGGAAGGAAGCCGAGCAGCTCTTCCACCTTCAGCATCAGCGCCTCCATGCCATCCTCGCCGCATCCGTAGATGCCGTATACGCTGTTGATTTTCGTTGTACGGCCGTTGACTTTCACAATGGAATCGCGCGGTATGCTCATCAGCGCAACGTCGTGATTTTTCGAATCGAGCCGCGCGATCATGATCGTATCGGTTCGCGTGCCGTCCTTATCGGTGCCGGCAAGGAGAATATTGTAATACGAATCCTTGTATAAGCTTGCGTCGTCGCCGTTGCGGATCACTTCTTCACCCGTGTCCGGATCAAGGACCGATATGCTCGGGGATGTCGTATCCGGCGGCTTCACGTAAAAAGTCAGAAACAGCGCAACCGCAAGCACGATTGCAAGAAGCACGGATAGCGTGATGATCAACGCCTTTTTACGGCTGTTTAGTTTCTTTTTCGGTTCTGTATTTTGATCGCCGGCTTGCCTGCTGCCGCGATTACTGATCAGTTTCATTCGTTTCCCTTTCCAGAAGTAAATAGTCCCGCGCTTCAACCGTGTAGCGGTTCAGAGGTCTTCCCTGTTCGCGCAGAATGCGGATCGTATCCTCCATGCCGAGTAAAACGGCTGCGTTCAGGTCGTTTTGCGCAAGCGCGCGCATTTTATCTACGCCGTCAAACGCGCGGTTCGGTTCTATGTAATCCGCTAAATAGATGATTTTTTCCAGCGTCGTCATGTTGGCTTTTCCGGTCGTATGCCAGGAAATCGCCTCGCAAACGTCGTCGCATTCACCGAAAACGTGCTTTGCGATCGCTGCCGCGGTTTTCCCGTGGAGCAGTTTCGTCTGCGTACCGGAATACTCGCCGGTCATAATACCATATTTTTCGCACAGCCGCAACTGTTCTTGCGCGCGAAGCGCCTTAGTTACGTCGTGAAGAATTCCGGCGCGCTCTGCAAGAAATGGATCCGCGCCGTATTTTTCCGCAAGCTTACGCGCTGTCTCTGCGCAGCCGATCGCGTGCGGAACGCGCTTCGCGTCATAGAGCGAAAGCGCGGTTTTCGTCAGCTCCGAGGTTGGCAGATTCCGATAATTGCCAGCCGTTCCGTAAAGCCCTTTTTTGCGTATAGCATCGAACACCGGACGGGGAACGTAGTCTTCACCGCATCCGAAAAAGAGCATTCTGCGCGCGGTTGTAGAAGAAACCTCGATGCGCTGATTTTCCAGCAAAATGATTTTTGCGCCATACTGTGCGCGAAAGCGATCCGCGCAGGTTTCAAGTATAGCGCGCTCTTTCTCATTGCGATCCATTCGGCAGAGCACGCCGAGTGTTGCAAGCGCAAACAGCGATTCAAACCGCTTCCAAGTTTCAAAGGATAGCAGCATATCCGAACCCATCAAAAGAAAGAGCTCATCGGTCGGGTTTTCCGCGTGAATTGCTTCAAGGGTATCAATTGAGTAGCTTTTCCCTTCCCGCTTCAGCTCCAGATCCGAAACGGTAACGCCGGGAATATCGCGCATCGCAGCCGATAGAAGATCAAACCGATCCGCCGGCGGCGGAGTAAATGCAGGGAGCATTTTATGCGGCGGATCATTCGCCGGGATCAAAAGCAGGCGATCCAGCTTCAGAAGGCGCATAAACTCGCGCGCGGCAAGTACGTGCCCTTTATGAACCGGATTGAAACTTCCTCCGTAGATCCCAATGCGTGACACTGCGTTATCCTCCAACCTTACTGATCGTTTTTCCGTGCGTTTCGCTTTTCAATAGCGGCTTTCACTGCCGCATCGTGAAAGTATTTCTGTTTCTGTTCCCTCTGCGCCTTCGCCTGCTTGCGCCGTGCCTGCGCTCCGGCACGAACGGGGTTCACAGCCTTTTTCTTTTTCTCGGCTGCCTTCCGTTCTTTTTCGAGCTTCTGGGACTTTCTGTAAATCACAAACTTCGTTCCAACAACCTGCACGCCGTCTGCGCCGGTAGCTTCGCAGAGCAGGTCGCTCGCTTCGCGCGGCGCTAAAAAGGCGGTTTCCAGCACCTTGCACTTTACAAGCTCGAAGCTTTCAAGCAGGATATTTGCCTCGGCAATGACTTGCTCGGAAACGCCGCACTTGCCGATAATGAGTTTTGTGTCCAAAGGATTCGCGGCAGAGCGAAGCTCCGCGCGCTGTTTACTCGTGAGCATCTTTCAGCCACTCCTTGTATTGTACCCGAAATTTTGCAAGCGCATTTCCGCGGTGAGAAATTGCGTTCTTCTCCGCCTGAGATAACTGCGCAAAGGTCTTGCCGAGCTTCGGCACGTAGAAGAGCGGATCATATCCAAAGCCGTTTTCACCGCGCATACCCGTGAGAATTTCACCTTCGCACGTTCCGCGCGATAGGATCTCGCTGCCGTCCGGGAAAATGCAGCAGATCACGCTTACGAACCGCGCGGTACGAAGATGCGGCGGAACGTTCAGCATTTTTTCAAGAAGATACTGGCATCTTTCATAATCGCTGCTTTTGTTGCCGAAGCGGTGCGAATAGACGCCGGGTGCGCCGTTAAGCGCGTCGACTTCAAGACCGGAATCATCCGCAATCGTCGGCATTCCGCTGAGCTTTGCGATCGCTTCGGCTTTGATCCGCGCGTTTTCTTCAAACGTCGTGCCCGTTTCTTCAACGTCAAGATCGATTCCGGCGTCGTGCGCCGAAATGATTTCAACGCCGAACTCGGAAAGGACCGCGCCGATCTCTTCTAATTTATGTGCGTTTTGGCTTGCAAGTATAAACTTCATTTACAGGTCTCCTATTACGGCTTTCTGCTTCTCAATCAGCTCGCGGATGCCCTTTGCGCAAAGGCTGATCAGCGACTGTGATTCCTGAACGGAAAATGCTCTTCCCTCGCCTGTGCCCTGAATCTCAACGATCTGCATCTGCTCCGTCATAACGCAGTTGAGATCGACCATTGCATGGGAATCTTCCTCATAGCAGAGATCGAGCATCGGCGTATTATCGACGATTCCGGCGGAAACTGCCGCAAGATAGCCTTGAATCGGCATTTCATCGATCAAACCGTCACGCAGCATCTTTTTGCAGGCAAGCGCCATCGCTACAAAGCCGCCTGTAACCGATGCGGTTCTCGTGCCGCCGTCGCCCTGCAAAACGTCACAATCGATTGTGATGGTGCGCTCGCCGAGCTTGGAAAGATCGATTGCCGCGCGAAGGCTGCGGCCGATCAAGCGCTGGATCTCTGCGCTTCTGCCGGCAATCTTCAGCTTGTCGATATCGCGGCGGCTGCGCTGGCGGTTCGCGCGCGGCAGCATGGAATACTCCGCCGTAACCCAGCCGCAGCCGGATGCAACGTGCGGCGGAATCCGCTCTTCAACGGACGCGGCGCAAAGTACGCGCGTATTGCCGCAGGTAATCAGGCAGCTGCCCTCCGCAAATTTGAGATAATCGGTTTCGATCTCAACAGGCCGCAGCGCGTCTGTTCTTCTTCCGTCAATTCGATTCATTGAGCAATGCCTCCGCAAATTGCTTGCCGTCAAACGGCATCAAATCATCCATCTGTTCGCCAACGCCAATGAACTTGACGGGGATGCCAAGCTCCGAAGCGACCGCAACGACAACGCCGCCTTTGGCGGTGCCGTCAAGCTTTGTCAGAACCATACCGGTAACGCCGGCAATTTCGCTGAACTGCTTTGCCTGAATCAGTCCGTTCTGTCCCGTAGCGCCGTCCAGAACAAGGAGGACTTCCTTTGCGCAGCCGGGAAGCTCACGATCGATAATGCGGCTGATCTTATTCAGCTCGCTCATGAGGTTCGCCTTATTATGCAGGCGGCCTGCCGTATCGCAGATTATAACGTCGCTGCCGCGGCTCCGCGCTGCGGAAATCGCGTCGTAAACAACCGAAGCCGGGTCCGCGCCTTCGTTTTGGCGAACGATTTCGCATCCTGCGCGATCCGCCCAGATTTCAAGCTGATCGGCAGCCGCTGCGCGGAACGTATCCGCTGCGCAAAGGAGGACTTTTTTGCCGTCCTGTTTCAAAAGGTTCGCAAGCTTACCGATCGAGGTTGTTTTGCCGACGCCGTTTACGCCGATCACAAGAATCACCGACGGCTTCGTTGTAAGGTGCAGCGAAGTATCACCGACGCTGAGCATATCGGCAATAATGCCGCAAAGTGCTTCTCTCGCCTCAAGATCGGTCTTGCAATGATTGCGGCGCACGTAATCGCGCAGACGGTCGGTCGCCGCAACGGCTGTATCAACGCCCATATCGGAAAGGATCAGGCGTTCTTCCAGTTCGTCATAAAAATCATCATCAAGCGGATTGCCGCGAAAAACGTCGCTGATCGCGGATGCGGTTTTGCTTAATCCCTGCTTGATCTTCTCAAAAAAAGACATTTTATCACTCCGTAATTCCAAGCTGCTGCTGTACTTCGTTCAAGTCGATATGCAAAATGCGCGATATGCCTTTTTCCTGCATCGTTACGCCGTAGAGCGCTTGAGACGCTTCCATTGTGCCGCGGCGATGCGTAATAACGATGAACTGCGTTTTATCGGAAAGTGTGCGCAAATAGCCGGCAAACCGCTCAACGTTCCGTTCATCAAGCGCCGCGTCGATTTCATCGAGCAGACAGAACGATGCCGGACGCACCTTCAGAATCGCAAAGTACAGCGCAATCGCAACAAACGCCTTTTCGCCGCCGGAGAGAAGCGTGATCGTTTTGAGCTGTTTTCCGGGCGGCTGCACGCGGATCTCAATGCCGCACGAAAGCGAATCTTCCGGATCCTCCAGCTCAAGCGACGCCTTGCCGCCGCCGAACATCTCAACAAACGTTTGCCCAAAGCAGGTGTTGATTTTCTCCAGCTCGCGCACGAAAATATCCTTCATTTCCGCCGTGATCGAGCGGACGATCTCTTCCAGTTCGTTTTTCGAATGCAGCACGTCGTCACGCTGCTCGGTGAGATAGGTATAGCGCTCGTTCACGCGCGCAAATTCATCAATAGCGCCAACGTTCGGATTGCCGAGCGCGGAAATTCCGCGGCGTAGTTCGGAGATGCGCTTATTCGCGGAGGTGATGCTTTCGATCTCAACCGTAAATTCCTGCGCTGTTGTGCGCGTTAATTCATAAGTATCCCAGAGGCGGTCAATGATCTGCTTTTCTTCCATGGAAGACGCCAGCTTTTTCTGCTCAAGCCGCGCCGCTTCGCGCTCCATCTGCAGAATTTCTTTGTTCTTCTCCTGCGCTTCACGGTCCGTCTTCGTGCGCGCCTGCTCGAGCGCGTTGCGCTCTTCCATAAACTGCTGATAGGCAGCTTTCTTCTCTTCAAGCAACCGCTGGATCTGCTCGATCCGCGCTGTACGCTCCGCGATCTCCGCGCGCAGCGATTCAATCTCGGCATTATACTGTTCGATCAGCGCATCCTTCTGGCTGCGGTCGCCGCGCAGCTGATCGGAAAGCTGCTGCAAGCTCGCGATGCTCTGCATCGTCGTTTCGCATTCGGCGTCGTTCGCAGCCACTTCCATTTTAAGCGCGGTGATGCGCTCGGCAATCTCTTCCGTGTGCGCATCGATCTCTGTAAATGCGCCGGAGAGCTTATCAAGCGCGGATTCAATCGAAGCGTTTTCCGATTCCGCCTGCTCGATCTCCGCGGTAAGCGCGGCAATACGGCTGTCAACGCTGCCGGTGCGTTCGCGTATCGCGGCAAGCTCTTTTTCGCGCAGCGCAATATGCTCCTTAGCGGCGTCGATCAGTACGGCGATCTGCTTTTTTTCGCCGGTCAGCCGCAAAACGTCGTCTTCCGCAGTACGAAGCTGCGCACGCGCGGTTTCAATCTGGTACTGCGTTTCTTCGGCAACGCGATTTGCTTCTGTCAGATCAGCAAACAGCTTTTCTTTCTGCTCGGTGCAAGCATGCAACTCCCTTTCGAGGCGCTCAATCGCGTTTGCGCGCGAAAGTATGCCGGCATTTTTCGAAGCGCTGCCGCCCGTCATAGAGCCGCCCGCGTTCATAACCTGACCATCGAGCGATACGATCATAAAACGGCTGCCGAACGCCTGCGCCATAGCGGACGCAGTATCCAGCGTTTCCGCTACAACCACTCTTCCAAGCAGATAGCGAATGATATTCTCATAGCGGCTCTCGCAGCGAACAAGGTCCGCAGCAATGCCTACAAAACCGCGTGACTGTTCCAGCCCCTTTTCGCTGAGCGTTCTCGGGCTGACAGCGTCGAGCGCCCAGCAGGTTACGCGGCCGCCGTTCGTTTGCTTCAGCATACGGATAACAGCCTTTGCCGCTTCGCGGTTTTCAACAACGATGCCCTGCATTGCGCTGCCGAGCGCGGTTTCAATCGCAAGCGTATATTCATCATCCGTGCTGATCAGCTCGGAAACCGGCGCGTAAACGCCGCGCAGCGCACCGCTCTTTGCCTGCTGCATAACGGTTTTAACAGATTTAGAGAAACCATCGTAATCGCGCTGCATATCGCGGTACATCGAAAGCTTCGAGCGGAGCGTGCCTTCACGGATTTCCGCCTCATCGTAGCTTTTCTGCAGCGAATCTCTGCGCTCCATGCGCGCCTTCTGCCGCAGCGAATAGCCGCTGATCGTATTTTCGGCGGATTGCGCATTCTCTCTCGCCTGCTGCAAGCGTTTCGCGCAGTCTTCGCCTTGCGCTTTCGCTTCTTGCAGCTTTGCAGACGATGCGTCAATATCCTCTTTGATCGCGGTTTCCTGCCGGATCGCGTCGCCTGCGGCAGCGCGGACAGACGCAATCTCCGCGCGTTTAGCCGAGATCGCAGTTATGCAAAGCGCGGCCTTCGCGCGAAGCTCCGCCTCTTCCTTGCGCAGGGAATCGGCGCTTTCATCCGCGCTTTCCCCCTCCGCAATCGCGGCTTGCAACTCTTTTTGCAGCCGCTCAATCTGCGCGCGAACCGCTTCGATCCGCGCCGTTTGCTGCTGCATTTCCTCTTCGATGCTGCCCGTGCGCTTTTCGTGGTCTGAAATTTCGCTGCTGATCCGCGCAAGGTTCTCCTCGCGGTTTTGAATATTGCCGCTTAAAACCGCGATCTGCGTCTGCTCGGCGCGAATTGCTTCTTCAACTTTAGAAAATTCATCGCGCTGTTCATCCGCCTGCAGCGTCATGCGGTTGAGCGTAAGGCTGTTTTGCTCGGCAAGCGCATAAAGACGCTCAAGCTCGCCATGCTGCTGTTCGAGTATAAACGCAGCGGAAGCGTAGTCCTCCTCCGCTTTTTTCGCGGTTTCGGAGAGCTTACTTAACGTATCCAGCCAAACGGTAACCTCAAACCCTTTCAGCTCTTCGCGCAGCTTCAGATACTTTCTCGCGGTTTCCGCCTGCTTGCGCAGCGGCTCAACCTGCAGCTCCAGCTCGGAAATTTTATCCCCGATGCGAAGCAGATTGTCTTCTGTATTGGCAAGGCGGCGTTCCGCTTCCTCCTTGCGGTGGCGGTATTTCGAAATACCGGCAGCCTCTTCAAAAATCTCGCGCCGGTCGGTGCTCTTGAGCGATACGATCTCATCGATTTTACCCTGACCGATGTTGGAATATCCCTCTCTGCCGAGGCCGGTATCCATAAACAGCTCATGGATATCCTTCAGGCGGGTGCTCTGGCGGTTGATATAGTATTCGCTTTCACCGCTGCGGTAATACCGGCGCGTAATGGCGATTTCCGGCGTATCCATGCGAAAAGCGCCGGCAGAGTTATCCAGCGTAAGCGTTGCTTCCGCAAAGCCGAGCGCCGGACGCGTCTGCGTTCCGCCAAAGATTACGTCTTCCATCTTTGCGCCGCGGAGCTCTTTGGAGCTCATCTCGCCCATAACCCAGCGGATTGCATCCGAAATATTCGATTTGCCGCTGCCGTTCGGGCCGACGATTGCAGTGATATCGTCGTCAAAACGGATCAGTGTTTTATCCGCGAAGGATTTGAAGCCCTGCAGCTCAAGCGATTTCAGATACACAATTGCAGTCTCCCTTAAAACGAAAGATTTTCTATCGTACTATTCTATCAATAAGACGCCTAAAAAGCAAGAGAAATTCGACGCTTTTCGGCAAAACAAACGCGCGTGTACGATGCTGTACACGCGCGTTTTCTCTATAGCTGATCCGGGTAAAGATGCTCGATTGCATCGCGCGCCGCTTCCTGCTCAGCGCGTTTTTTGCTGCTTCCGCTGCCCTTGCCGACGATTTTACCGTTCAGGATCGCTTCCATTTTGAAATGCTTATCGTGATCCGGTCCGGATTCGCCCACAAGCACATAATGGATTGCTTGGTTCTTCGTCTGCTGAACGAGCTCCTGGAAAAGCGTTTTATAATCGATTACGCGCGGTTTATCCTCCGGCACGTCGCCGAGGATCAGGCGCAGAATAATCGCCTTTGCCGCATCGAAGCCGCCGTCAAGATAAACCGCGGCAAGAACCGATTCCATCGCATCGGATACGATACTATCGCGCTTTCTGCCGCCGCTGTTCGCCTCACCGTGTCCAAGCAGCAGCGCATCGCCGAGATGAATCGTTGCCGCAACGCGGGCAAGATTTCCCTCGCAGACAAGGTCGGCTCTGATCCGTGTAAGCTCGCCCTCCGGCTTATCCGGAAACTGCTGATACAGCGCATCCGCAATCACAAAGCCGAGAATCGAATCGCCTAAAAACTCCAAACGCTCATTATCCGGACATTTCGATGCACGGTTTTCGTTTGCGTAGGAGCTATGCGTCAGCGCGTTTTTCAGAAGCTGCTTATTCTTGAACGTATAGGAAAGCGCCTGCTCTAACTTACTTAACATTTGCCGCCTCCTGCGTCGCGTGCATCTGATCGATCTGATCGCTGATCACATCGCACAGACCGCTCTGAACGGTTGCCTTCGCCTGGCGGACGGCGCATTCGATCGCGCGGCGATCGGAAGACCCATGCGCTTTAATAACCGGCTTTTTCAGACCGATAAACGGCGTACCGCCGACTTCCCGATAGTCCATCATCTTCTTGAAGCCGTTAATGCCGGATTTGCAAAACAGCGCGCCAAGCATTGTAAACACGTTCTTTTTGAAGATGCCTTTAACAACTTTCCCGAGATAGATTGCGGTACCTTCAAAGACCTTCAGTAGCACGTTGCCTGTAAAACCGTCCGTAACAACAACGTCCGCGCCGCCGAGCGGCACGTCGCGTCCTTCAATGTTGCCGATGAAATTCAGCGAATGCTCTTTTGCCGCGTTCATCAGCAGCGCATACGCCTCGCGCTGAAGCGCTCCGCCCTTCGTATCCTCCGTGCCGATATTCAGCAGCGCTACGCGCGGATTCTCGATACCGAGCACCTGTTCGGCATAGATCGATCCCATGTGCGCAAACTGCAGCAGAAATTCCGCTGTGCATTCGGCGTTCGCGCCGCAATCCATAATGACACACGGACCTTTTTCCGTTGGGATTGTGGGGCCCATCGCTGCGCGGCGAATACCTTTTACGCGCTTAACGGTGAGTGTTGCGGCGGTCAGCAGTGCGCCTGTGCTGCCGGCAGAAACGAACGCATCGCCAGCGCCGTCGGCGAGCATTTTCAGCCCGACAACCATTGAGGAATCCGGCCGTTTTTTCAGAACGGAAGTGGGATCGTCGTGCATATCAACAACGTCTTCCGCGTTTGCAATCTCAACGCCCTGCGGCAGCGTTTGGATATTGTGGCTGCTCAGGACTTCAAGGATCGCCTCGCCTTTGCCAACGAGTACAATCTCAACGTTCTGACTTTTAACGGCGTCCAGCGCACCGAGGACAATCTCCTTCGGCGCAAGATCGCCGCCCATTGCGTCAACTATGATCTTCATGTTCTACCTCTCAGCTCTGCAGCCGCGCCAGCGCGTCAAGCGCGCGCTGCGCAATTGCAAGATTCTTATTTGCTTTTCCCTTAACCCGATATCCGAGCGGCGGCATAATGCCGAAATTCACGTTCATCGGTTGAAAATTCGCAACCGACTGATCGGAAATGTAAGCGGCAAGCGCGCCGATTGCCGTTTCGCGCGGATAATCCGGCAGCGGCTCTCCTTTCAGCTTTGCAGCCATTGAAACCGCCGCAAGAAAACCCGAAGCCGTAGACTCAACGTACCCTTCAACGCCCGTCATTTGCCCTGCAAACGCCAGTAAAGAGTCCTTACGCCATGCATAATAGCGGTCCAGCAGGCGCGGCGAATCCAAAAACGTGTTGCGGTGCATCACGCCGTAGCGGACGAATTCCGCGTTTTTCAGCGCCGGTATCATAGAGAACAAACGCTTTTGCTCCGGAAAACGCAGATGCGTCTGAAATCCGACAAGATTATACACAGAGCCTTCCGCGTTATCGCGCCGAAGCTGCACAACGGCATACGGCTCAAAACCCGTTTTCGGGTCTTTCAGTCCCTTCGGCTTTAATGGTCCGTAGCGCAGCGTATCGAAACCGCGCCGCGCCATAACCTCAACCGGCATGCAGCCCTCAAAAACGAGGTTGTCTTCAAAGCCGTGAACCTCCGCCTGCTCCGCAGACGCAAGCTCCGCTACAAACGCAGCGTATTCCTCCTGCGAAAGCGCGCAGTTGATATAATCGTCATTTCCCCGATCATAGCGGGATGCAAACCATGCGCAGGTCATATCGATGCTCTCCGCCGTAACGAGCGGTGCGGCAGCATCATAAAAATGGAGCTGCTCGGAGATGCCGAGCTTCTCCTTGATCGCTTCGGCAAGCGCATCGGAGGTCAGCGGACCCGTTGCGATGATTACGGGCGAAGACGGAATCTGCGTTACTTCACGATGCTGCAAAAAGATATTGGGATGCGAGGAAATCCTCTCTGTAACGAGCGCGGAGAAGCCGCCGCGATCCACCGCAAGGCAGCCACCGGCTTCAACCTTTGTTTCATCCGCGCAGCGCATAATCAGGCTGTTCGATCGCCGCAGCTCCTCTTTCAGCAGACCAACCGCGTTTTCGAGGCGGTCGCCGCGAAACGAATTCGAGCAAACAAGCTCCGCAAAATCCGCGCTGTGATGCGCAGGCGTCATGCGATCGGGCTTCATTTCGATCAAATCGACCTGAAGTCCGCGTTCCGCCAACTGCCATGCCGCTTCGCAGCCGGCAAGACCCGCGCCGACAACGGTTACGTCAGCCATTCTTGCGCGTCCTCTTGGCTTGCGGCTTCTTCGCCTTTTTATCGGAAGGCTTATCGGTCTTCTTATAATAGCCGCGCTGATCTTCCGGAAGGAAGTTCGAGCACTTCGGATTGATGCAGAACGCTTTCTTTCTGCCCTTGCCGGACAGCTTAAACATCGTTTCGCCGCAAACCGGGCAGTCTTCCTCTACAGGGATATCGAACGTCGCAAAATCGCAGGTTTTTCTGTTTTCACAGGAGTAAAGCGTATAATTCTTGTTTGTTGTTTTACTCTTGCCCTTATACTTCAGCAGACCGCCGCCGCACTTCGGGCACCGTCCGGGCATACGCTCAGCATAGGGCTTCGTATTGGTGCAATCCGGGTAGCCGGAGCAGGCAATGAATTTGCCGAAGCGTCCCATACGAACAACCATCGGCTTGCCGCAAAGCTCGCAAACTTCATCCGTCTTCTCTTCCGGAACATGGAGCGATTCAGCGGTTTCGCCGCCATCGAGCTCGCTGCGGAAATCCCGATAGAAATCGCGGAGAACCTGTTTCCAATCAACTTTTCCGGTTTCAACGGTATCGAGTTTTTCCTCCATGCCTGCCGTAAAGCTGACGTCAATAATATTCTGGAAATGCTGAAGCAGAAATTCGTTGACCGTTTCACCAATCGGCGTAGGCTCCAAATGCTTGTCCACTCGCTCAACGTATTCCTTATGCTCAATCGTTGAGATGATTGCGGCATAAGTGGACGGACGGCCGACGCCGTTTTCCTCCAGCGCACGGATCAGGCTTGCTTCCGTGTAGCGTGCCGGCGGCTGGGTGAAGTGCTGCTGGCGCTCCACATTCAAAAACTGAAGCTGTTCGCCTTCTTTGATATCCGGGATCGCGGAGTATTCCTTTTCCGCTTCTTCGTCCGTTCCCTCTTCGTAGATCGCGGTAAAACCGGCGAATTTCAGCGCCTGATGCGTTGCGCGGAAGACGAAATCGCCGCAGACCATATCCGCAGAAACCGCGTCGTAGACGGCGTTTGCCATCTGAGAAGAGATAAAGCGGTCCCATATCAGCTTATAAAGACGGTACTGGTCCTTCGTCAGATCGCGCTGCACAAGCTCCGGCGTCAGATTGACGTTGCTCGGACGGATCGCTTCATGCGCGTCCTGCGCGCTGCCCTTCGTTTTATAGCGGCGCGGCGAGCCGGGATAATAGTGATCACCGTAGCGGTTTTGGATCAGCGTGCCGGCGGCGGAAAGCGCCTCTTCCGAAACACGCAGCGAATCGGTACGCATATACGTGATCAAACCGATGGTTCCTTCGCCGTGAACGTCAACGCCTTCATATAGCTGCTGCGCGATTGACATTGTGCGGTACGGCGCCATATTCAGCTTTCTGGACGCCTCCTGCTGCAAAGTAGACGTAATAAACGGAGGCGCGGGCTGGCGCTTTTTCTCGGCGCGTTTCACGGAATTAACCGTAAACACTTTGCAGGAAACGGCAGAGACGATTGCTTCCGCCTCCGTTTCGTTTGCAACCGTGTGCTTTTTCGGATTACCGTAATACTGCGCAGTCAGCGTACCGCTCTTTCCGGAGCGCGCAAGCTTTGCGTTCAGCGTCCAGTACTCTTCCGGAACGAACGAGCGGATTTCATTTTCGCGATCAATCACAAGGCGCGCTGCGACTGACTGCACACGGCCTGCGGAGAGATGGTGACCGATCGAAGCCGGCTTGATCTTCCGCCAAAGGAGCGGACTGAGCTGATAGCCGACAATGCGGTCGAGGATCCGGCGCGCCTGCTGCGCATCAACAAGGTTCTCATCGATACCGCGCGGATTCGCAATCGATTGCAGCACGACGTTCTTTGTAATCTCGTTGAACGTTACACGCAGCGTTTTGCTGTCCGGAATCGAAAGAATTTCCTTTAAGTGCCAGGAGATGGCCTCACCTTCACGGTCCGGGTCAGTTGCGAGATAGATATGCTCGGCGCTCTTCGCGGACTTCTTCAGGTCTGCGATCACGTTTTGTTTGCTCTCCATCGTAACGTACTGCGGCTCGAAATCCTTTTCGATATCAACGCCGAGCGTGCTTTCCGGCAGATCGCGCAGATGCCCCATAGACGCCTTAACAACGTAATCCGAACCGAGATACTTACCGATCGTTTTCGCCTTGGATGGCGATTCCACGATCACAAGATTTTTGATTTTTTCCGCCATTGGGCTTCCTCCGTAAATGTGTCTATTCCGCTTCGTAGAGCGCGAAGCGATTGCCCGGTCTCCGACGCACAAGTTTGCGGATTTCCAGGGTTGTAATTGCAGCGAGTACAGATGACGGCGTCAGCTGTACGGCTTCAATCAAATCGTCAACGTATGCCTCGCCGTTCGCAAGGTATTTCAGTATCGCGGCTTCATCATCAGATGCGTTCGAAAGCGCGGTACTAATGTCAATATAATTCGTCGTATTTTGCTTGTCAATGGATTTCTTGTCGACCGAATTGGTTAAAACAGCCGTTTCTACGGGCGAATTGCCGAATACGCCGGGTTCATAATCCGTGACTGACGGGTATGCCTGCCGGTACATCTGCACGAAATCCATGCTGCTGTCAACGAGATAGGCGTTTTCTTTGATCAGCTGATGATTGCCCTCAAAGGTCGGCATTCCGATGCAGCCGGGAATCGCGAAAACATCCCTGCCCTGCTCGAAGGCATGACGCGCTGTGCGCATTGCGCCGCTGTGAAGATCGGCTTCTATTACAAGCGTACCAAGCGATAGTCCGCTGATCAGGCGGTTGCGGATCGGGAAATGCTCGGCGAGGGGTTTCGATCCGGGCGGATATTCGGATATTAGGCAGCCGCGCGAACGGATATCTTCATAAAGGCGTTTATTCTCGCGCGGATAGACAACGTCCGTTCCGTTGCCGAGTACGCCGATCACCGGACGTCCGCCGGAAAGCGCGCCTTCCAGCGCAAGGCGGTCAATACCCTTCGCCGCGCCGGATACAACGATGAATCCGCTTCGGGATAGCTGATAACCGAAGCGCTTTGCCTGCTGCAAGCCGTAGGCGGTTGCCTTCCGTTTGCCGACGATCCCGATCATCGGCTCACTGTCAACAATCGGAAGAACACCCTCATAGTAAAGCACGACCGGCGGCGAGGGAATGTAGCGAAGGCGATCCGGATAAGATACGTCGCCATAAGTCAGAATTGAGATCCGGCGATTATCGCAGTCTAAAAGAATCTGATCGACCACGCGCATATCCTTATCCATCAGCTCTTCAATTTCAGCGTCTTTCAGCCCGGGAACGGACTCCAGCGTTATACGGTCCGCCAAATAGATCGCCGACGGGTTGCCAAAACGCTCCAAAAGATCCAGTAAAGCCCTGCTGCGAATATGCTTACGCAGCGAAAGCCATATCCAAAATTGCAGCATTTTTCTATTTCTCTCTTTTTATTATTCGGGCTTGCGGCGGCGCATCTCCCAAAGAACAACCGAAGCCGCGACAGCCGCATTCAGCGATTCGCAGCGCGGCGACATCGGGATCATCAGATGCTGCGACGCGGCGGAAAGGAACGCCTCGCTCACACCGCTGCCTTCGCTGCCGATTACAACCGCGCCATTCAGGGGTGCGGATCGGATATCAATTGTATCCTCCGAAAGCAGCGTCACGCTGATCGGGATATTCTGCGCGCGGCACGCTTCAATGATCGCCACTCTGCGCATGCGGATAACAGGCGTTCGGAAAATCGCGCCCATCGTGGCGCGGATAGTTTTGGGATTATAGAGATCCGCGCAGTCATCCGTTAATACAACCGGCACTTCAAACGCATCGGCTGTCCTTAGGATCGTTCCGACGTTGCCGGGATCCTGCAGCCGATCAAGCACGAGAAAGCTCTGCGGCAAATCGCCTTCCGGCGGTTGCGGAATTTTGCAAACAAAAAGCTCGCTCTGCGGCGCGTCCATAGACGAGATCGAAGCCAGCACGTCGCTTGGAACGCAGACGAGGCGAACGTTTTCGGAAACGCCTGCCGGAGCGCTTTCTCCGCTGAAAACAACGGTCTCGATTTCCGCATTCCACATCAGCGCTTCCCGAAGGAGTTTTCCGCCTTCTCCCACAAACGATCCCGTTTCCTCACGATAGGCTTTGGAAGACAGAAGCTTCTTGATATGACGCAGCAGCGGGTTCTGTCTGCTTGTAATTCTTTCGATCGCCAAACGGATCACTCCATTTCAGCAAAAAGAGGCATAGCGCGCTATGCCTCATAATGCGTTATTTCTCTACGCCGAGAATTTCGTAGCGAATCATGCCGGCAGGGACTTCAACCTCGATCGTATCGCCGACGGTCTTCCCGAGTGCGCCGCGTCCGAACGGAGAATCGTCCGAAATACGGCCGAGCATCGGATCGGCTTCCTGCGAGCCGACGATCGCGTAGATCTCAACCTCATTTGTATCCAGGTCGCGGACTTTCAGCGTGCAGCCAAGACTTACGATGCCGGCAAGCTGATCGTTCTCTTCAATGATAACGGCGTTCTGCAGAACGTTCTCGATCTCTGCGATTCTGCCGTAGAGCTTTGCCTGCTCGTTTTTCGCTTCGTCATATTCGCTGTTTTCGGAAAGATCGCCGAAAGATCGCGCTTCTTTGATCTGCTCGGCAACTTCTTTTTCGCGAGTTGTTTTCAAATAATTGAGTTCTGTTTCCAACTCTTTGAGCCGGGAGCTTGTGATTTTATACTCTTTCGCCATTTAGAACGCCTCCAAAGCAATTGGATCGGTCGGCTTTGCGCCGATCTATTGAGTATGTTGCATTATATAAGGTATATTGCAGTCTGTCAAGTTATTTTCCAATTGCATTTTCGACAGCCTGTATTGCTGCCTGTATCTGCGGATCGTCCTCCGGCAGAAGTTGACCGTAGTAGAGCAAATCATATTGCTCATCCGTCAGTGCGATCTTGATATCGGGATTTACGCCGATGCCGGAGAGGCTCTTCCCGTTCGGGGTAAAGTAATGCCCAGTTGAGAGTCCGACAATCGAACCGTCGCGCAGCGTGAACGTGTTCTGGTAGTTCCCTTTCCCAACCGTCTGCTCGCCGATAATCTCCGCTTTGCCATATTCCTGCAGCGCTGCAGCAAAGTATTCGGCGGCAGACACGGAATCTGCATGCACGATAACTGCCATCGGCAGATCGACGCAATCGGCATCCGACGTATCGGAATCCGTATCTCCGCGATAGTCTACGCTCTTGAATATCTCGCCCTCCGGCAGAAGCGTATCCAAAATTTCAACAAGCTCCGAACGGTCGCCGCCCGGATTGAAGCGCACGTCAAAAATCAGCCCTTTCGCGCCCTGCGCAAGCAGCTCTGAAAGCGTTTCGGAGAACTGCTGTGCCGATCCCGCTGTAAAATTATCAATCGCAATCAAGGCAATTTGATGCGCAAGCATTTGACCGAAAACAACCTGAACGCGGACAAAACTGCGCGTAATTTCCGTCTCGAACGAATCATCTCCGCGCTGAATACCGAGGCGAACCGGCGTCCCTTCCGGACCTCTGACGACGTCTTTGATCTCGTCAACCGTCCAGCCGGTCACATCCGTGCCGTCAACCGCTGTTAATATATCCCCGACGCGGATATCAGCCGCCTGCGCCGGTGAATCCTTTTGCACTGCCAAAACAACGCACTGCCCATCGTCTACCGCAACTGTGATGCCTACGCCCTGATAACCGTTGTTCATTTGTTCGTTCAGTGCCTCCGCTTCAGCCGCAGGCACGTAATAGCTCCAGGGATCATCAAGTGCTTCAATCATCGCTTCCGCCGCCGCGTCCTCCAGCGCGCCTTCATCATAATCATCAATGTAAAAGCTGCCGATCAGCTTTTCGAGCTGTGTCAATTTATCACATTCTGAAAAGCGGCTCATCATCGCGCGCTGCCTTAAGAACGCCGCCGTTAAAAACGCGGCAACAATCACCGCAGCAGTAACCGCAGCGATAAAAGCGAGTATCAGTTTTGCTTTTCTGCTCACAAAAACACCTCAAATCGAATTGAAACCGCGCCAAGGCGCGGTTTCAAAAAGTTAATTCAGCGAGATATAGTTCATCGGGTTTACAGTGGAACCGTTCAGATGAATCTCAAAATGCAGATGCGGACCGGTTGCCCAGCCGGTACTGCCAACGTAACCGATGATCTGGCCTTGGGTGACAAACGAGCCGGCGGACACAACTGCGTAATCCAGGTGCGCATACAGGCTGCCGTAGCCGTTGCCGTGGCTGATGGAAACGTAGTTGCCGTTAATGTTGCTGTAGGTTGAGATGTTTACGTTGCCTGCGGCAATCGCATAAACGGGCGTACCGAGCGGTGCCGCAAGGTCAACGCCGGAGTGCATCGCGTAATAGCCGTAGATCGGGTGCACACGGTAGCCGTATGCGTCCGTAACAACGGCAGAGCCGGCAGGGACAGGCGAAATGAAGCCGCCGGAGCCGCCGCCTGCGGCATTATTTGCATTTGCATTGGAGAGCTTTTTCTTTTGCTCCTCTGTAAGCGCCTGCTGGTAGAGCTTTTCCTGCTCAAGAATCTTCGCACGGATCGCGTCTTCTTCCGCATCAAGCTCTTCATAGGTGCCGCTGAGCGTCTCAAGGTCCGATGCAAGCTGTAAAATCAGCTTTTCATTTTCGGCGTTCTGCGCTGCAAGGGACTGATTGAGCGTATCAAGCTCCGACGCTTTATCCTGGAGCTTCAGCCGATCCGCTTCAATTTCCGCCCGAGCTTCTTCGATCCGCTTATTGTTTTCGGAAATCGCCTGCAGCATCAACTGATCTGCGGTAGAAATTTCGCTGATCATATCGATGCGATCAAGCAGATCGGAAAAGCTCTTCGCGTTAAAGAGGATCGCCCAATAAGAGATTTTCCCGTCCTCTTCCATCGCGCGAATCCGGAGCTGATATTCCTCGTTCAGCGTTTTTTGCTTTGCAATGCCTTCATCAAGTTCCGTTTGCTTTTCCGCGAGAAGCTGATTATATTCCTGAATCTGCTCATTCGTATTTCGGATCTCCAAACGGGTGATCTCGATCTGCTGATCGATCTGACCTTTCTTTTCGATGGTTGAAAGCGACTTTGTCCGCGTAGCGGAAATTTGCGATTCCAAATTCGATTTCTTCGTAGCAATACTGCTTGCCTCAGATTCAAGCTGATTCAGCCGGCTCTTAATCGTTGAGGAATTCGCCGCGCGAACCGCAACAAGCAAAAGAGACGCCGTCATCAAAAGCACAAGGACGATCGAAACTGCCGAAATGAAAATTCTGCGTTTGTTCATTGGAAATCTCCTTTATACGCGCAGGAACTTGCGGATAGAAAGCAAGCTGCCGAATACACCCACAAGGAAACCGACGATCAAATACGCCGGAATGATAAACGCAAAGACAGACGTAAACGGGATGATGCGGAACATCTGCAGCGTATCCATCGCTTCGATCCGCGCAGCCAGCGCGTCGTAAACGCCCCATTCGATAAAGAATGCGACAACCGCGCCGATTATACCAAGCAAAAAGCCTTCCACAATGAACGGCAGACGGATAAAATTATTCGTAGCGCCAACCATTCGCATGATCGCGATTTCTTCCTTGCGGTCGTACAGCGCAAGCTTGACCGTGTTGGAGATAATAAACAGCGAAACGATCAAAAGCACAATGATGATCGCAACCGAGGTCAGGCTCAAAACGTTGCGGAGCGTCTGGAAGCCGTCCGAAATCTCGTAGTGGGCGTTCGTTTTTACAACGCCGTTAATCGCTTCGATTTCGGAAACAGTCTGCTTGATGATGCTGTTGTCAATGAGCGTAACTTCGTATCGATCGCGCAGCGTCTGCGCCTCGATGCCTTCAAAAAGTGTCGGGTCGTCCTGTTCGGAAATAAAATGCTCCAGCGCGGTCTGGCGGGAAACAAAAACCGCGCTCTCAACGTTTGCGATCATATTGATCTGCGAGCCGACGCTTTTTGCTTCCGCCTCGGAGTAGGATTCGTCAATATAGACGAGGATCTCATTTTCGCTTTCAAGCTCGTTCACCATCGTATTGAGGTTGAGCGAGATCAGGCAGAAGCTGCCCATAATGATCAGACACGCGACCGTTACGCAGACCGCGGCAAACGAACGGAACCCGTGGGAGAATACGCCGCGAACACCTTCCCGCAGCAAATAGCCGAAATTATTCTTATTCATACCGTATAATACCCGTCCATTCCATCGCTGATTACAAGGCCGTCGTCAATCGCAATCACACGCTTTGTAAAGCGGTTTACAAGCTCGCGCTCGTGCGTAACGACCATAACGGTTGTTCCGAGCGAATTGATACGCTCAAGCAGCATCATGATCTCAAGCGATCGCTGCGGATCCAGGTTGCCGGTCGGCTCGTCCGCGATAATCATGCTGGGATTGTTCACAAGCGCACGCGCAATGGCAACACGCTGCTGTTCGCCGCCGGAAAGCTCGTTCGGAAGCCGTCTTCCCTTGCCTTCCAACCCGACAAGCTCCAGCACGTAAGGTACGCGCTTTTGAATTTCCGCGTCCGATGCGCCGATCACGCGCATTGCGAACGAAACGTTTTCATACACGCTTTTATCCGCAATCAGACGGAAATCCTGGAAGATCACGCCGACCGTTCTGCGCATATACGGAATATCGCGGCTGCGGATGCGATCCAGATCAAACCCGTTTACGCTCATCGTGCCGGCAGTCGGCTTCAATTCAGAGGTCAGAAGCTTGATGATCGAGGTTTTGCCGCTGCCGGACGCGCCGACAAGAAATACGAATTCCCCGTCATCAATCGTCAGCGTAATGCCCTTGAGCGCTTTTGTGCCATTATCGTAGGTTAATTCTACATCGTTCAGTTGAATCATTGTTTGTGCCTCAAATCATTCGGTTTTCCCGGGAATTTAAGTACTTTTTAACCATCAGCGCAACCTTAAAGACGATTGCATGGTCAAATTCCCGAAGATCCAGTCCTGTTAATTTTTTAATTCTTTCCAGACGATACACAAGCGTATTTCTGTGGACGAAGAGCTTTCTGGACGTTTCGGAAACGTTCAGATTGTTTTCGAAAAACTTATTGATTGTAAAAAGTGTTTCCTGGTCAAGCGATTCGATGGAGTTTTTCTTGAAGACCTCGGAAAGGAAGATCTCGCAAAGCGTAGTCGGAAGCTGATAGATCAAGCGGCCGATGCCGAGATTATCGTAGCTGATGATGCTGCGCTCGGTATCAAATACCTTGCCGACCTCAATTGCAACCTGCGCTTCCTTATAGGAATCGGCAAGCTCGCGCAGATGGCTCGCAATCGTACCGATGCCCACAACGCACTTGAGGAAGAGCTCAGTGCGGAGTTTTTCCTCAACAGACGCGGCAATTGCGGTCAGCTCTGCCGGCGTTGTGGTTGCGGAAAGCTGCTTTACGATTGCAATATCCGTTTCGTTCACGCTTAAAACAAAATCCTGCTGCTTATCGGTAAAGATCGATTGGATCACGTCGATTGCGGAAACGTCCGCATGGCCGATCTGCCGCACCAGGAAAACAACGCGCTGCACGTCAGCCGCGAAATGCAGCTCCTTTGCGCGGATATAGACATCACCGGGCATGATATTGTCCGTAATGATATTCTTTACGAAGGTTCCTTTATCGTGCTTTTCCTCGTAGAAATTTTTAGCGCTGTTCAGCGCGACCGCAGCAAGTACGCAAAGGCTGTGCGCAATCTGATCCTCGCCGCTTACAAAAACGGCATAATCAAAATACGCGCTCCAGCTGATCAGCGGCTTAAACGTCTTCTGGTCAACAACAACGACCGAATCGGGAACGCTGCTCAGCCGAACAACGGCTTCCGGCAGTTTTTCGCCGATCAATGATGAATCGCTGCAGGAAACGATTGCGCCTTCCGTATCGATCACGCCGATCGTGCGGTCAGTCGCCTCTTTCATCTGCATAATTACGCCCTGAAAAACTCGATTGGACATAAGATGTCCTCCTCCTTCTCGCACAAAAACTGTGCATAATCGCAAAAGGAATATAGACATTGTAACGGATATTTTTTCAATTTGCAAGTGGATATTGACAGATTTCTTCAAAAAGCGATTCGTTTTTTGTGCGGAATTGCCAGTAAAATGACGAACACGCCAAAAATCAGCGATTTTTCGGCGTGTTTTTTGATGAAATTATTTCGTGAAAAGTCACAAAAGCGGACTGATCTCCTCTTTCGTGACCTCCCGCACTTCGCCGAGCGGAAGATCGCCGAGTTCCAGCGAACCGATTGCGATCCTCCGCAAATAGGTTACGTGCATGGAGCGGCTTGCCATCATGCGGCGCACCTGGTGGTACTTTCCCTCGCTAACGCGAATCAAGGACGAATCGTTGCCGAGCGGAATCAGCTCCGCGCTTTTGCAAACGGTGCCATCCCGAAGCGTCAAGCCATCGCGGAAGAGCCGAATATCCTCCTGCGTCGCGGTGCCTTCATGCTCGGCATAATAGGTCTTTACAATCTCGCTCTTCGGGGCGATCAGCCGATGCGCAAGATCGCCGTCGTTCGTAAACAGAAGCAGGCCTTCCGTTTCCTTGTCGAGACGACCTGCCGGTTTTACACCTCGTTTTCGGTAAGCCTCCGGAATCAGCTCCATAACGGTTTTGCATTCTGCATCTTCTGTCGCAGTCAAGTACCCTGCCGGCTTATTCAGCATCAGAATCACAGCGTTTGCCGCTTCAATAACCGAACCATCCAGCGCAATCTGCGCCAAAGGATCAATCTGCGCCGCGGGATCACGCACGGCAGCGCCGTTTACTGTAACACGACCCGATTTAACGATCTGCTTCAATTCACGGCGTGACGCTGCGCCGGCTTCTGAAAGAAATTTATCCAGCCGCATGGTTTTTGCAGCCTCCAATCATAATCATGAGATCTCCCGAATAACCTTGAAGTACGAACAAGCAATCTGGAGGGATCACCATGATGGTAATTACCAAGAAATTCAAAATGCGTGATATACTGATCTTCGCTTTAGTCATCGTCGCAATTTTGGCTGTGCTGCTGATTCCTGGAAAGTCGCCGGAAACGGAAAGCACGCAGGAAACCAAAACGGAGATCAGCACGAACGAAGATCGCATCGCCTACCTGCAACAGCTCGGATACGAAGTGGAGCAATCGCCGCTGAAAGAGCGCGAGGTGCGCATTCCGGATGCGGAAGACCCGGTCTTCACGCGCTATAACGCGCTGCAGCTTTCGCAGGGATTTGATCTGACGCAGTACGCCGGCAAAGTAGCAAAGCAATTTGTCTATCGCATCCTGAACGATCCGAGCGGCGACGTTGATCTCTATGCCACGATCCTTGTATACGACAATCAGGTGATCGGTGGAGACGTTGCGTCCAAATCTGCAAGCGGCGTTATGCGCGCGCTGATTGCGCAGCAATAATATCATACCACGAAAAAAAGAAATTGCAATTTCAGATTCAACGCGCTATAATGCAAACGAAAAGTGAACACGTCTTCAGGGCAGGGAGCATTTCCCGACCGGCGGTATAGTCCGCGAGCCACTTGGCTGAACCGGTTCGATTCCGGTACCGACAGTATAGTCTGGATGGAAGAAGACTCGTATCTGTATAATCCGAGTTTCCTGAAAGAGGTGCTTCTCTTTCAGGATTCTTTTTTTGGAGGTATGCAGAATGCGAACGAACACAAAAAAATGGACGATGCTTGCGATGCTTTCGGCGGCAGCTTACGCCGTTATGCTCCTCAGCAAGCAGATCCCAATCAACGTTCTCGGCTTTTTAACGTTTGATCTCAAGGACGCCGTAATCTGTATCGCGGGTTTCCTGTTCGGCGCAGTTCCGGCTGCGGTTATATCGGTCATTGTTTCCATTTTGGAAATGGTTACTGTGTCCGCAACCGGCCTCTGGGGACTGCTGATGAACGTGCTGAGCACCTGTGCCTTTGCCTGCACAGCAGCGTTCATCTACCACAGACAACGCACGATGAAAGGCGCGGTACTGGGACTTCTGAGCGGCGCGCTGCTGATGACAGCGACGATGCTGCTTTGGAACTTTCTCATCACGCCGATCTACATGGGCTATCCAAGGCAGGCTGTTGCGGAGCTGCTGCTTCCGATCTTCCTACCGTTTAATCTGATCAAAGCAGGAATCAACGCCGCACTGACGATGCTGCTTTATAAGCCGATCGTAACGGCGCTGCGCAAAGCAAATCTGATTGCGCCGTCTGATTCCGTTTCCTCCCGAAAATACGGCACGCTTGCGGTATCGATTGTGCTGCTGATCACATTCGCGCTGCTTGCGCTCGTGCTGGCAGGCGTTATCTGAAAAAGATGTACAGGCAAAGCCTGTACATCTTTTTAATCTTTCAAAATCTCCTTCGCAAGTCGGAAAACAGCCCAGCCTTTCGGCCAGCCGACGTACTGTTTGATCTTGTCGTTCGGTGCGTCGATACCGAAGCTGTCGGTCTGCTCAAAGGCTGCGCGGTCCATAAACTTGCTCATTTCAGTACCGCCTTGTGGTAAACCTTCTTGCCCTTGCGGAGCTTGATGCCGGTTTTCAGCTGCTCGGCTGTAAACTTTGCGTCGATCGAGGTAACCTTTTCATCATCAACCGTCAAGCCGCCCTGCTGGATCAGCCGTCTGCCTTCGCCGCGCGAAGGAACGAGCTCGCAGATTGTCAGCAGATCCATAATCCCGATTGCGCCGTCCGTCAGCTGATCGGCGCTCAGCTCGGTCGTGGGCATATTGGAATCGTCGCCGCCGCCCGCAAAGAGCGCTTTTGCGGCGGTTTCCGCTTTCTTCGCCTCTTCTTCGCCGTGAACAAGCGCCGTCAACTCATAGGCAAGGATCTCCTTTGCGCGATTGAGCTGGCTGCCCTCCCACTTGTCCATTTCATCGATCTGCGCAAGCGGCAGGAAGGTCAGCATTCGGATGCATTTGAGAACGTCCTGATCGCCAACGTTGCGCCAATACTGATAGAATTCAAACGGCGACGTTTTATTCGGATCGAGCCAAACCGCGCCGGAGGCGGTCTTGCCCATTTTCTTGCCCTCGCTGTTCAGCAGCAGCGTAATCGTCATCGCGTAAGCGTCTTTTCCGAGCTTGCGGCGGATCAGCTCCGTGCCGCCAAGCATATTTGACCACTGATCGTCGCCGCCGAACTGCATATTGCAGCCGTAGTGCTGATACAGATGATAGAAGTCGTAAGACTGCATGATCATGTAGTTGAATTCCAGGAAGCTGAGTCCCTTCTCCATACGCTGCTTATAGCATTCCGCGCGCAGCATATTGTTTACCGAGAAGCAAGCGCCGACGTCGCGCAGCAGCTCGATGTAGTTGAGGTTCAGCAGCCAATCGGCGTTATTGACCATGATCGCCTTGCCTTCGCCGAAATCGATAAAACGCTCCATCTGCTTTTTGAAGCAGTCGCAGTTGTGCGCGATCTGCTCCGGCGTCATCATTGAGCGCATATCCGTTCTGCCGGAAGGGTCGCCGATATAGCCGGTGCCGCCGCCAACAAGAACAACAGGCTTGTTGCCTGCCATCTGCAAGCGTTTCATCAGGCAAAGCGCCATGAAATGGCCGACGTGAAGGCTGTCAGCCGTCGGATCAAAGCCGATATAGAACGTCGCTTTCCCGTTATTGATCAGCTCGCGAATCTCCGCCTCATCCGTGACCTGCGCAATGAGCCCGCGCGCTTTAAGTTCTTCAAAAATCTGCATGGTTATCTCTCCTTTGTATCTGCAAATTTAGCAGAGTCCGCCGAATTTGTCAACCGCCGCGAAGCGCAAGGCGCATCGCTTGCGTGATGTTTTCGGCAGGTAAAATTTCAAGACCGTCAAACTTCAAGCCATCAATCCCCTTCTGCTTCGGAACGATGCACCGCTCAAAACCGAGCCGATGCGCTTCGCTCAGCCGCTGGGAAAGATTGCTCACCGCGCGAAGCTCACCCGTTAAGCCAACTTCGCCGAACGCGGCAAGCTTTTGCGGAACAGGCGCGTCCGTATAGCACGAGGCTATCGCAAGGATTGCGGCAAGGTCCGCCGCCGGCTCATCGAGCGTCAAGCCGCCGATGACGTTCAAATACGCATCGAGCGTAGATACTTTCAGACCACCGCGTTTTTCCAGAACAGCCATCAGCATCGCGCCGCGGCTGAAATCGAAGCCGTTGCAGGTTCTGCGCGGCGTTGCATAGGCGGACGGCGCAACGAGCGCCTGTACCTCCGCCAGCACGGGGCGAACGCCCTCCATCACGCAGGTTACGCACGTGCCCGACGCGCCGACCGGTCTTCCGGAAAGCAGCATTTCCGAAGGGCTTGGTACTTCCGTCAAGCCGGAATCGTCCATCTCAAAAACGCCGATTTCATTCGTTGCGCCAAAGCGGTTCTTCGCCGCGCGCAGGATGCGGTAAGAGGTTTGTGCGTCGCCCTCAAAGTAGAGTACGCAATCCACCATGTGCTCAAGCACTTTCGGGCCGGCGATCGCGCCGTCTTTATTGATATGGCCGATCACAAAAACGGTGATATCCTGTCCTTTAGCCGCCTGCATCAGCCGCATCGTGCAAGCCTTCACCTGGCTCACGCTCGCCGGCGCGGAGTCCTGCGTTTCATCATACATTGTCTGAATGGAGTCCACGATCAGAATATCGGGCTTCTCTTCCGCGACGGACTCCAATACGCTGCCGATCTCTGTCTGTGATAACAGGAGAAGATTCTGCCCGGAAACGTGCAGACGGTTTGCGCGCAGCTTGATCTGCCGTTCCGATTCCTCGCCCGAAACGTAGAGAACCTTTGCGCTTTCGCAAAGCTTTCCGCAAATTTGCAGCAAGAGCGTCGATTTGCCGATACCCGGCGCGCCGCCAACCAGCACAAGCGATCCTTTCACAGCACCGCCGCCAAGCACACGGTCAAGCTCACCCATGCCGGTAGGCATGCGGACTTCTTCGGTTTCCTGCCACTGATCAATCGGCTTCGCGCGACGCGCGGATACTGATGCCGACGGAGCTTTTGACGCAGTGATCCGCTGCTCTGTAATCGTGTTCCATGCGCCGCAAGACGGGCATTGTCCCTGCCAGCGCGGCGTTTCATTGCCGCACTCCGTGCAGTAAAAAACGGTTTTAGACTTCATGATCTCCCATCACTGCCTTTCTGCTGTTGGCAACCGGGACAAGGATTGCCAACGCCAGTTTCTTTTGATAATCCGCCTGCTGAAGCAGCTCGGTTTCCCTTTCATTGGAAAGAAAGCCGCACTCAACGAGGATCGCAGGTGCTTGAACGTGCTCCATCAAGTAAACGCCGGCAGATTTCTTTGCCTTGCGCTTGTTCTGCGGATCGACCGCTGCAAGCGCCTTCTGAACCGATTTTGCAAGCTCTTCGCTGCAAAGTGTTGGCGCATAGAACACCTGTGCGCCGCTGTATTTCGATTCCGAAAAGTGATTTTGATGAATGCTGATCAGCAAATCGCCGTTATTTGCGATCTTCACGCGGTTTTTAAGATCCGAGCTTTTCTTCTCGGAAATCGAGCCTGCGCCCTCGGAATGGATCGAAACGTCTTCCGAGCGCGTCATAGACGCGCGAATCCCCATTAGTCCGCAGAGTGCCTGCGTGCGCTTTGCAATCTGCAAATTGATTTCGCTTTCTCTCACGCCACTGCGGGATACTGCGCCGCCGTCTTCGCCGCCGTGTCCCGGATCGATCACAATTCGAAACGGTGCGTTCATCGGCGCGGAGGTTTGCGCTGTCCTCGGCAGAAAAATGCACGCTACCGCCGCAACAAGGCATGTCCAAACGGCAATCTTCATCATACGATCAAACATACGGTATCGGCTCCCTTCATAAAACCCTATGAAACAAGCCGAATCGTTATTACAGCTATTATACCATAAGACTTGCCGGCGGGAAAGAGATTTTTTGCTTGAGAATTGCGCCCCCATGCGTTATGATGAAAAAAACGCAACGGAGTAAAACAAATGACGGATTTAACAAAGTTTCTTTCAGAGCAAGCGGTTGCCGCGCTGCTGGATGAAGTCCACCTCACGCCGAAACCCGGTCTTGTGGATCTGCGCACAAACGGCGCGCACAGCGATATGAGCGTTGCACTCTTTGAAAAGAGCGCAACGGCGCTTCGCCCCTATTTCGAAACCGCCGCCGAGCTTGGCGCCTCGCGCGAAAATACGATGCCGGAGCTGCAAGATGCAGGGCTTGAGGCGGAACAGGCGATGCTCTCTGCAACCGGCGGCGTGAACACCCACAAAGGCGCAATCTATGCTTTCGGCATTATGATCTCAGCGCTTGCAAGCTGCTGTGCGCTCGGAAGCGAACCGTTTTCAACTGCCGCTATGCTTGCAGAGAACGGAAAAGCGCCGGAAGGCAAAACACACGGTAACGTTGTTCGGCTGAAGCATAGGCGCTGCGGCGCACGGCAGGAGGCGCTGGAAGGCTTCCCAAACGCGCTTTCGGCTTACAACGTACTGCTGGAGTCCGGAAGCCTTCATCGTGCTCTTTTGTGGCTCATGGCTTCCGTACCGGATACGAACCTTCTCTACCGCGGCGGCATTGACGGTTTAACCTTCGTGCAGGAGGAAGCCAAAAAGCTGCTGCATCTGCCCGAAACGAAGCTCATTTCCGCAATGGAGCGTTTTGACGATACACTGATCGAAAAGAACCTCAGTCCAGGCGGCTCGGCAGACCTGCTTGCGCTTGCGATTCTGCTTCAAAAAACTGAATCCATCTGGAATCCTTGAATATTCGCCCCGAAAGCAATCGGCTTTCGGGGCGTTTTGTCACCTTAAAGGGTAATGGCGCATAAATTGACGATGGGATTACCCAATTCAATTAGGAGGTATTTCAATGGAGCGAGTATCAAACAGTGCGCAGCAAAACGCCCCTGCCACGCAAGGCTGCACCGATGCGCAAGGCAAGCTGCCCTCCTGCGCGCCGCTTGCAAACCCGTACGTTCCCTATCAATCGGAAAGACCGGATGCATACAATCCCGCAAAAGGAATCGTCCGCGGAACGATGTACCCCGGTTTGGATCTGCCTTTTATGGGCATGGTCAATCAATCGGAGCTGAGCAATACTCTGATGCATCAGATTCAGTCGCTTTCTTTTGCAACAACCGAGCTCGGTTTGTATCTTGATACGCACGCGGATGACGATGAAGCGCTTGACCTTTTTAATCGTTACCGCGAGCTTTACGGCGAGCTGATGGCAGAATATGAAGCGAAACGCGGTCCGCTCACCATGCAGCAGGCCGGCGCAAACGGCAGCTATGATTGGGTTAACGATCCGTGGCCTTGGGAATACAAGGCGAACGACAAGGAGGGCTGAGAATGTTTGTATATGAGAAGAAATTACAGTTCCCTGTAAAAATCCGCAATACGAACCCCCGCCTTGCCTCAATCATCATCAGCCAGTACGGTGGTCCGGACGGTGAGCTCGGCGCATCGATGCGTTATTTGAGTCAGCGATTCTCCATGCCGTACGCCGAGCTGAAAGGCGTTTTAACCGACATCGGTACGGAAGAACTCGGGCATCTCGAAATGGTCGGATCGATTATCCACCAGCTTACAAGAAAGCTTTCCGACAGCCAGATCAAAACCGCAGGCTTCGAGCAGTATTTCGTAGACCATACCGCAGGCGTATATCCGACGGCAGCATCCGGCTTCCCCTGGAGTGCCGGCTCGATCGGCGTGAAAGGCGATCCGATGGCAGACCTTGTTGAAGACATGGCAGCGGAACAAAAAGCGCGCGTGACCTACGATAACATTCTTCGCCTGAGCGATGATCCGGACGTCAACGAAGTGATTAAATTCCTTCGGGAGCGCGAGGTTGTGCATTTTCAGCGGTTCGGCGAAGCAGTCGAGATTCTCCGCAGCCGCCTGAACGAGAAAAACGTTTATTTCATGAATCCCGCGATTGATTCATAAAAGTCTTTTCGATACCGTGCAGCTTTCGATGGAATCGGCAATTTTCTTCTGATAAACTGCATTCACCGAAAGGATGATGCAGATGGACTCCGTGCAAATCTCCAAGCGAAGCGCGCGTATATCCGCGCTGATCAATATCTTATCGGGCATAACCGCCGTGCTGTTTCTTGCGCTGCTGATTATCGTGCTGCAATAAAAAGACCTGATGCAAGGGCGGCGCAAATTAGGAATTATGTAGGTTTTGAGCCGCCCTTTTCCGCCATTACTGCATTAAAAGTTGGGGTGATCCGTCAGGATTACCCCAACTTTGTGCTTTGTCATGACGAAAAATTGCTGGCTCAAAACTGCGAAGCACCACAAAGCGAGAGATTTTTGCGCAAGACAAGGCAGAGAAAGAGGGAATCCTGTCGGATTCCCTCTTTTGATAACGCAGTATTGCACGAAAATATCCGCTTTGCGGCTGCATAATCCCTAACTTGCGCCGCCCAAGGCACCAGGTCTTTTTATTGCAATTACACAGGATCGTTCCACGCGGGAAGATCGAGGTTTTCGGTTTCGTACTCGCCCGTTACAGATGTTTCGTCCGCGTTCGGACCGGGCGTGGGTTCGGGCGCATCGGCAGACGGCGTTGTGTTACCGCCGCCGCCATTACCGCCGTTACCTCCGGAGTTTCCGCCGTTGTTATCATCGTCGGAGCCGTTACCGCCGGAAAGCTCTTCCATTGCCTGTTCCAGATCCATCTTGCCATCTGCAACGTTCTTGGAAAGATCGAGCATTTCATCGGTAATGACTTTATCCTCTTTCAGCTGGTCCGCAACGGTTTTCTCAGACTCCTTATAGGTTGCGGAAAGCAGATTATAGCAAACCTCAACCATATCGCCGCGCATAAAATCGCTATCAGCTTCCGCCTCGGGGATCAGGCCGATTTCATTTGCCAGCGCATAGGGATCATCCCAGACGAAATCTTCGCCATCGCCATCGGTATAGCCGAGCGCGCGAAGCAGCATCGTCAAGAACTGCGCATCCGTCAGCGGCTGGCCGTAGCCGAACTTCGTTTCGGAGACACCAAGGGTAATGCCCTGCTCAAACGCATAGCCGATATACCCTTCCGCCCACTCATAAACGTCGTCAAACGGGCAATCATGCTCGCCGGAAGTCGCCTCAGCTTCCTTGCCGATCAAGCGAAGCAGCATAACGATTCCCTGCTCACGGGTCAGATTGTTATCGAGCTCATACCCCTTGTTCGTGCCCTTAAACAGCCCGAGAACGTAAAGCGCATCCGCTTTCTGCTCCGTTGTCTTGCTCGCCGCGGAAGCAACCGCAGCGCAGCTCAGCAGCATGCAGACAGCAAGAACGATCGAAAGAATTTTTTTCATACTAACACTCCTCATCCGGTCTTCGGGCGCATTGCGCCCGAAGCTTCGTTCATTGCGGTTATATCAGTTACCGAAGTACTGTGCAGCGTAGTAGCCGTAGATCGCGGCATATTTACTGCCGCTTGCCTTCAGCGCACTCATCAGCGTGTCCGTTTCCGTAGTGCCGGACCCGTCGGTGATCACAATCTGACCAAGGACGTTTGCAGGGCTTGCAAGGTTGAACGTTGTGCCGTCCATATAAGGCTTCACGCCCATGCCGTAAACGTCCTTGTACGCTACGGTAACGTCCGTCATTTCGCCGACGTAAGTCAGTGCAAAGCCGTCTGCGGAAGCCGAAAGAATTTCGCTCGCAACAGCTTTATCGTATGCGTCAATGCCGGTATACTTCTCGCTGCTGTTATAACCGCTGCTGTTCATGCCGTAGTTCATCAGCGATGCGGTCAGATCCTTCAAGCTCTGATTGGAACCGCTCTGCGCCGCGTCGGCATAACGCTTCACACTAATCTTTTCGGGGATGCCGTAAGCCGAGCCGTTCGTTGCCCAAACGTCGTAGTATTTGGTGAAATCGGTTTTTTCAACGATAAAGCTGTACGCAGTATAAGAACCGGAAGCAGTGATAGAATTCATCACGAGATCGCCGGCAGTAACGGTCAAATCGCTCGAAGCAAACTTCAGGTTCATCTGCAGCGGGTCTTTGATCGTCAGAGAAACCTTCTTCAGGTTCAGCGCCGTATCGATCACGCGATTTTCCGGGAACGTAACGCCGTTCACAACGGAACCGGCTTCAAACGTCACCTTGTGACCGTTCATGCTGATCGAGATCGTTGAAGGAATCACAGCGTTCGTGAGTTTTTCGGAGAAGTCGCGGAGGACCTTCAGCTGATCGCCGGACTTTGCAGCCGCAAGCGCATCGGTAAGCGTGAAGTACTTCGTGCCGTTGTTTTCAACAACGTACTGCTCTTCAAGCGCTTTGTAGATGTAGGTGCCGGATGCGGGCTCTTCAGTCTTCGTCATCTGCGATTCGTTCACGTAGACCGTTACGTCTTCTTCGGAAATCGCCTTCCCGTTTGCCGCGACGTGGAACTCAGCGCTTGTAATCTCGCAGGTATCCAGTTCCGTCATGTAGATCGCATACTGCGCGTTGCGCGTGAATTTCGCATTTTCGGAAATTCTCAGCGTGTTGCCGCTGGCACGCGGGTTTGTTCTGTTGATCGAGAAGGTTACAAGGCCGTTTTCAGCAGAAGTGTTCGTCATGGTGTACGAGCCGCCGATGATCTCAACGAGCTTATTTACATCGCCCGTGGCGAGATAAATCGCGCGGATCTGCGCAACCATATCAACGTTGATCATCCGCAGCGTGCTGCCGCCTGCACCGAGCAGAACGCCGTAGTTGCCGGCGGTGTTCCCCTGATTGGAAAGATCGAGCTTGCCGTTCATAAAGGTGACCGGGTTCGCGCCGGAAAGCGTAAAGGTTCGGCAGGTGGAAGAACCGTAAACGGTGAAGCCGTTCAGGTCGATCGTAACAGCGCCCTTCGCCGAGTCCACGTAGTAATACTGAACAGCCGTTCCTGCGCCGGCCTCAATCTCTTCCGCCACGTTTGTATCGTGCAGAAGCGTGACTGTGCCACCGGTCTTTACAACCGCATTTACAGCTTCATAGAGAGTCCCAAAGTACTTCGAACCAATTTTGGCGGTCGGCTTGCTGGCAAATACATGATGGTAGCCGGCAAACGACGTACCCGGAACGGTTTCCGTGCCACGTGCAACAACCCATTGGAGTGCGTAAACCAAACCGTCTGCCGCCTCATAATACCAAGTGTAGTTATCCATGTCAGCATAGTAGACGTCGGAAATGTAAGCCTCAAAGCTGTTGATTTCAACACTTGCCGCAGCATCAATCAGCGGAGAATCCGCCGAGCCCGTTACAAGGAAGCAGCCTGCAACAGTCGTCTTTGCCGTTGCTGCACCCACCTTCAGCGCCGGGTAGCCAGAACCGAGGGACTCACCTGCGTACAGGCTGACATTTGTCAGCTTGTTGATACTGCCGAAGGCTTGAAGATCTACCGCAATCTGCTGTGCGTGAACTGTCAAATCGGTCAGCATCAGATTGCCGCCGGTCGCCGAAATCGCAGATGCGCCGGTCACGTTGACCGTGCCGTTTTTGATTTCTGCGTCCTGCGTTACATTGATCGCATAGTTGCCGTCAAGCGTGTAGCCGCCCAGATCCAGGACGGGTACGCCGTAAAGGTTCAGGTCGGCGCTGAGCGTATAGTCGTCGAGCAAAGTAAACGTCTTTGCCGCACCGCCGTAAGTTGCAAGCAGCGCCTGCACATCGCCTTCGAGCGGCGTTACAACGCCGGCAGCGTCCATATAGAAGGCAGTAGCGCCCGTTGCCACGCTTGCGGTAAACTTCGCAGTATAGTAGGCAGCCTCAGTCGGCACCGGGATCGGATCTCCGGGCGCATAAAGGGTTTCGCCATCATACCAGCCGATGAATGTATACTGCGTCTTTGTTTCTGCTTCGAACGGCTTCGAACCATCCGCATGAACCGGGTTTGTGCCATTGACGCCGGTTATGTCGTCATACGTGCCATCGTTGTTCGTATCCCAATAGACGGGGATACCGCTGATTGTTTCAATCGTATAGTATCCGCCTTCCATGCCGGTCGGAAGCGTTACGATCGGTGCGCTTCCATCCGTGCCTGAAACATAGCCGTTCGCCGGGACAATCAGCGAGGTCAAACTTCCTCCGTTCGGCGTATAACGGAAGCCGTATTGCGCCGCATAAGACTTATATTTGAAGGTATTCGAGCCGCCAAGCTTCACGGAAACATGGCAGCTTTCCGCCGGAGTCGCAGTACCGGTTGCACTTGTGAGGGCGTAAACGATACCGTCGCCGGAGGTGATCTGAGTGTCCTCAAAGACAAAATTCCAGTAAGCGGACATATCGGACGTCCATTTTGCGTTGCTCTGGAAGGAGAAGAACGGTTTTGCAGTATTGACCTCGCAGTTCACCAGTTTATAGGTGACATTTGCCAGATATGCCGCATTCACCTGGCCGGCAGTTGCGCCGGATGCATCGATCGTCAGATTCTCCAGTGTAACACCAACCGCATTCTCCGGGTAAACCGAACCGGTGCTTGTGCCAAAGGCAACAATATTGCGCGCGCCGGATTTTACGATCTTACCGTTGCTGCCCGTGCTGGTAATCGTAAGGACTGCTGGCGTTGCGCCGGAAAGGCTGAAAACATTGTTGCCGGAGCTATCCGTTAGCGTAAAGCCGTTCAGATCAATGGTCGTGTCCTTCGTAACTGCGACACTCGACGAGTTTGTGTAATCCCTCAGCATACGGATTGTCCCGTCGCCGCTGTCCGCGTCATGCGCAGCAACCGCATCCGCAAGTGTTACAAAATAGCTGACCGCGCTGCTACTCGCGGTGTAAGCCCACGGAATCAGTTCGCTTGTATAAATCGCAGTATAAGTTGCCTCTGCCTGCGCTGTGGGAAGCGTATCGGCGGTATAAAGCGTTGTGCCGCCATCGGGACTCCAGCCGACAAACGTATAAATTTTGTCTGCGCTCGTCTTTTCCGGGTCAGTACCATAAACCGGGGTCACGCCTTCCGGCGTTGCAACAACTTTCACGCTCTCGCCGTTATTCGGATCGAAGGTAATGTTGTAAGTTTTCGTGATCGCAACGCTGTTGAAGAACGCCTTGTAGAGAACGTCTTCTGTAACCGTCTCGGCAGAGAGATTGGTAATCGGGTCGCCTGCGCCGTTTTTCAGCCAGCCGGCAAATTCATAACGAATCTGATTGACCGTATCCGGCGCTTTCTCGCCGTCCTCATGCGCAGGAGTCGCTCCGCTGACAACATATTCTGTCTTCTCCACAATGCCGTCGCCGTCCGCGTCCCACTCAATTTTAATTGCTTTTTCAACGTTGGTAGAAACTGTATAAACACCGCCTACTGCCTCTGTGGGGAGCGTTACAATCGGCAGATAGCCTTCGCTTGCCTGCACATAGCCGTTCGCGGGGTCAATCAGCGCAACGCGCGTGCTGCTGGCAGTACCGGTATAATACGGGAAGCCGTAGAACGGTACACCATCCTTCGTATCGGTGTACTTAAACGTGTTTTCACCGCCGAGTGTGACCGTTGCCGTGCGGCTTGCAGCCGTTGCGGAGTTCGCATACGGTGCAATGTACGCGATGTAGCTGCCTTGTACGGACGAATCCGTAAAGGAGAGATCGTATACAGCCGCCTGTTCGCCGGACCACTTGTTCGTGCCTTGCAGCGAGAAGACCTGGCTGCTGCTGGTCACGTTCGAATCGTTGAAGCTGATGTGCGTCCGCTGTGCAACGCCGTAAATCACGTTCGAAGTCGTCGTCGTAACGTTGACATTATCAAGCACAACGTATG
>JAFSUG010000030.1 GCA_017445385.1 Oscillospiraceae bacterium | reverse complement strand
GGCAATTCGTTTTTACAGTTCTACGCAAGCTACGCGCGGCTCGAAGCAGCAGCACGGGCGCAGCGCAACAATGCGCACGCCGCTGGCTCTCTGCGGACCGACTTTCATAAATGTAGCAAGCACAGCCGTATCGCCGCCGAGTCCAAGCGGACCGCAGGTGCAGGCCTTGTTGACTTCGTCGGTGATGTATTTTTCCATCTCGGTCTGCTGGTCGTAGTTGCCCTTCGCCATCGCCTCGATCATCATTGCAGTTGCCTCATACTGGCTTCTGCCGATGCCGACAGCCAGCGTGCAGGGCGAGCATCCGAGCAGGGACACTCTGTCCTTTGCGCGGTTTACGATCTCGTCTGCTACGACCTTTGCGTTGTGCTTATGGAACACGCGCTCGGTAATGCCGCGGATCGCAGGACCGCCGCCGGTCATCAGAACGTAAAGACGCAGCACGTCTTCCTCAACGTTCTTGATGAGCATCGGAGCCGGTGCCAGCGCGCCGGAATCGGGATCCAAACCGCCGGACTGATCCAGGCGATGGGTATCATCGCCCATGATCGCCATCGGGCGGCCGGGCAGCGTGCGAAGACCCTGACGGACGCCTTCCTGAATAGCTTCCATCATTTCGCCGGTGAGCTGGCGGTTCGGACCGATTTCCACAAACAGATGCGGAATACCCGTATCATCGCAGAGCGGGCTGTGGTTCTTCTCGGCAACCTCCGCGTTTTCCAGCGTTGTTGCAAGGCACCAGTTCGCCAGTTCGTTCTTTTCGGTTTTCATTGCGCGGCGATAGGCTTCCTTCTGATCGGGACGGAAGGTCGATCCGGCCTTAACGAGCGTATCGCAGACTTTTTGAACAAGAATCTGATCCATCGTTACGCCTCCTTGTCATAAATCGACTTGCCGCGGACAGCTGCGATCACGCAGGGGAAGTCCGTGACGTAGAGGCGATGGAATGCTTCCATGCCCTCTTCCGGATAAGCCATGACCTCGCGCGAGGAAACTTTGCTCTCCAGCAGCGCCGTAACGGGCGGAATGACTGCATAGAGCGAGTTGTATTCATTGAGCGCGGCGATGGTTTCCGGCTTCAGCTGACCTTTGCCGAGGTGCATTTTGATGCCGCCCTTGGAAAGCGGCGCAATGCTTGCCTCGATCTCGAGCTTGTTGCTGGAGGTCGGGCCGGTTCCGGCAGGACTGACAGCGGTGTGGAAAACCACACCGCCGGTCAGATCGATACCTTTATCCGCGAGCTTGCCTTCTTCCATATCTTTTACGATCTTAGGAAGCACGGCGTCACGTCCGCAGAAAATGTAGCCGGAAACATAGACCATATCGCCAACTTCGAGACTGTTCACCATTTCATCGGTGATCGGCGTTGTGATCCGTTTCATAGTATTCTCCTAAATTACAGCTTGATCGAACCCTTGGGCGACAGCTTTGCTTCCGGATACTGCTCGTCCATGATTCTCTTAACCAGAGCGATCTGCTTTGCGCGCTTCTTCGCATCCGCTTCGGTGGAATCCCAGCTGTGGGTCTGCGCAACGGAGCCGCCGGTCTTGAGGTACATCGGAGCGCCAACGCGAACCATATCGGGCACTTCGTAGTGACGGATGAAGCCGCCGGAGGACTTGGGGTTCTCGGTATGCCAATCCAGGGGGATATCCAGCGCCTGGCGGAGAGCCGCCATCATCTGAATCTGAATATCACGAACGGGGTTGAAGGAGTTCGCGCCGAGCTCCTGAATCAGGCGTGCAGCGCAGGGGTTGCCGTGGCCGGAGTGCGCGGACATCTTGAAGTGAACGTCTGCAGGCAGATGGCCGGCAGCGCGGATCTTATTGAGAACATACAGAGCGCCTTCGTCATAGACGAGGAAGCCGCGAACGCCGAGACGAACGCCGCGCTTGACCTCTTCGATTGCGCGAACGACCTGGTCCTGACCGCGCAGACGGTAGCCCATACGGACGCCTTCTTCGGTCTTAACGGAAGCGGAGGTATCGTTGGTCGCACGGGGGCCGATCGCAAGGATTAGGTCAACCTGGTATTTCGCAGCGAGATCAACCATGGCCTTGATCTCTTCGTCAGTCAGGAACATGATACCCTTGGTCTGGGTAACGCGATGGATGTACAGGCCGAGGCGGTCAAGCTCTTCGAGCAGCGTCTTCATGACAGTGGGGCCCTGGATGCCGGGAACCTCAAAACGGTACTGGCAGCCATCGGGGAAAGTCTTGGTGGACTCAAAGTTTTCGTCATAGACGTCGCCGCCGGGAAAACCCAGCTCTTCGAGCCACTGGCGTGTTTCTTTGTAGAATTTCTTGCTCATTGATGTATCCTCCTAAAAAATTGTTGATGTATTTAAGGGCACTTGCCCAGATTAACGTTTGATCTGGCGAATTACGTCGATCACCGTACCGTCGCGGTATTCCACAACCGCAACAACCTTATCGGTCGTTTCAATCGGCTTGGGCGTACCGGTGTAGCTGATGGCGAGATCGCAGAGGTACTGGATCGAAACCGTCTTGATGCCGGCGGCCTCGAAGTCCTCTTTGAGCATCTCATAATACTTATGCTTCGGATTGAGCGCAATACCTGCCTCCGTAACAACCATCGCAACCGATTCGCCCGGCGTGCAGCAGGTAAAGACCTTCGGCACGATCGAGGGCGTTCTGCCGCGGATCACGGGGATTGTAACGATGGAAATATCCGCGCCGTCGGCAACGTCCGGACCGCCGCCGAGACCGCCCATCATCTCGCCGGACATGCCGGTGAGGATGTTCAGGTTGAAATCGGTATCCACTTCCAGCGCGCCGAGAACGCCGAAGTTCAGCTTATCGAGCATGCTGCCCTTGGTGTAGGGGTTGGAGTAGACGGAGTTGTCGATTTCGAGGATGTTGGGATACTCCGCAATCGCTCTTGCGGCAACCGCATCAAACGACTGCGAGCATTCCAGCACGCGGACAAGTCCCTTTTTGAACATCTCAATAATGTTCGCGGTCATGCCGCCAAGGGCGAACGATGCGTGGATGCCGCGCTCTTCCATGCGCTCTGCAAGATAGTTCGTGCAGGCAATGGAGATCGCGCCGGCGCCGGTTTGGAAGGAGAAGCCCTCCTTAAACAGGCGCGAAGCAGCGATTGCATCGGCAGCCTTGCTTGCGATCATCAGGTCGCGCGGATTTTTCGTCATACGCGCTGCGCCTGCGCCGATCTTAACGGGATCGCCGATCTGATCGACAACCACAACGTAGTCCACATACTGCTGCGAAATGCTCGTCGGGCAGCAGGGGTATTCCACGAGATTATCCGTTACGATAACAACCTGCTCCGCGCAGGAAGCGTCCACGAACGCATAGCCCAGCGAGCCGCAGGCGTTCGGACCGACCTGACCGGTGCAGTTGCCGTATTCATCGGACGAAGACGCGCCGATGAACGCAACGTCGATCTGCAGATCGCCGGTTTCAATCGCGCGCGGACGCGCACCGTGCGGACGCAGGATGACCGGTTCTTCCATAAGACCATCGATCACGGCGTCGCCGAGTTCGCCGCGAATACCGCTGGCTTCAATGCGGTCAATCGTGCCGTCTTCCACAAAGGAAACAACAGACGGGTTCTTGATGTTCACAACTGCGCTCGGCGCAAAGCGGAGATGCTTGATGCCCAGCTCGCGGATGGCGGTAAGCACCTGGGCGATCACCATATCGCCTTCGCGGAAGCAGTGATGGAAAGAGATCGTCATGCCGTCCTTCAGTCCGGTCTTTTGGATTGCTTCCTTCAGATCCTTGCAGAGCTTGTTGTGATCCTCCGGCCCGAGCTTCGGGCGGCGCTTGGAAACAACAGGCTCCAAAACCTTCTTTGCCTTGCCGGTGCCTTCAAAGGGACGCACGGTATAGCTTCCGATTTTCTCTGGCATTTCTCTGCCGACTGCATTAACCATTTCCGTCCCCTCCTTACACGTTGATGCCGGCTGCGCGCGCCTGCGCCAATGTGGTGTATGCACGCAGCTCCATGGGCTTATCGATCATGCCGCCATCGAGCGTGACGGCGCCTTTTTTCAGGCGCTTGCCCTCTTCAACCGCTTCCAGTACGCGCTGCGCATACTTGATCTCTTTCGCGCTGGGCGTAAAGAAGGAGTTGACAACGTCGATCTGCCGCGGATGCACAACGGTTTTGCCGTCGAAGCCGAGGTTCTTTGTAAGCGTTGTATCGGCTTTCAGACCTTCCAGATCGTTAATATCGGAGAACACGGCGTCAACCGCTTCAACGCCTGCCTTACGGCACGCCATCAAAACGGCGTTACGCGCATAGAAAATTTCCTGGCCGCCCTTGGTGCGCTGCGCCTTCATGCTGGCGGTGAAGTCCTCTGCGCCGAGCGCAAGGGCAACAACGCGCGGCGATGCCGACGCGATCTCGTAGGCGTTGAGCACGCCGAGATACGATTCGATGTTGCACCAAAGCTCGATCGAGCCTTCCTCGATGCCGGCTTCCTTTTCGATCGCGGTGATCTTTTCATCGATCATCTTCACTTCGTTGGCGTATTCCACCTTCGGGATACGAATCGCATCCGGCTTCGCGCGGACAGCCGCTTCAAGGTCTTCATCGATATACTCGGAATAAATGCCGTTCACGCGGATGATGATGTACTTACCTGCCGGGCGATGGTCGCGGATCATGTGATAGATCAGCAATCTTGCGGCGTCTTTTTCAGCGAGGGGTACGGAGTCTTCCATATCGAAAACCATGCAATCTTCGTTATAGAAGCCGGCCTGGATCATGTTGACAGGACTTGTGCCGCTGACATAAAGGCTGGTACGCTTCAAAGAGGGTTTGCGTTCCATCATTTCTCCCCCTTCCAGTTAAAGCCTACGCCGAGCGCGCGGCAAGCTGCGGTTTCGCATCTTGCGCGGATCACGCAGTCAAGCGCGCCCTTATCCTGCAGCTGAACAACTGCATCGGTAATATCGAATTCACGCATAACCGCCTGCACGGTTTCGCGCATCTCATCGCCGTACTGCGCGCTGACAGCGCTATCGATTTGAATGTCAATTCCGCTTGACGGGTTCGGGGAAACCGTAACCATAACGTCGCTGGATTCCAGCGTTCCGGCAATGCCGGTGTTTTCCAAACGCAAGGGAATTCGCCTCCTTTTCTCTTGTAATTTTATTTTGCAACATTTTCCTTAAATAATCAATTACGAAAAACTGATTTTAGCATAACTTGAAAGTTATGCTAAAGCGTGCTATACTGTCCTCAGCTCGATTAGGAGGTAAACGCATGGAACTGCAGCAGCTTCGCTATTTCAAAGCCGTTGCCGATGCCGGAAAAATCGCCGCGGCAGCGCAATCGCTTTATATTTCACCCCCTGCCCTCAGCGCAACGATCAGCCGCCTTGAAAAAGAGCTGGATACAAAGCTCTTCACGCGCACGAATAACCGTATCGTTCTGAATAAACAAGGCGAGATGCTTTTAGATTATGTAAACCAAGTGCTTGGGCTGCTCAACCGCGCCGAAGCCGATCTCAAGCAGTCCGTACAGCAGGAGAAGGAACATATCCAGGTTGCCGTGACGTTTTCAAATCTTTGGGTCGGTCTGATCTGCGCATTCTCGCTGGAACACCCGGAAATCACGCTTTCTTATACAACCCTCAAGCTCTCGCAGCTTTCCGATCCGGCGATTTGGGAGCGCAGTCAATTTCTCCTTGCCGAGCAGGAGGACGTTCCTGCCGCCTTTGCCGCGCAGTCCGCGCCGCTGATCGAGGACGACCGCCCCGTGCTGGTTGTGCATCCGTCGCATCCGCTCGCAAAGAAGCATTCCGTGCAGATGGCGGACATCGCCGGGCAGACACTTGTTCTGCCGGTTTTCGATCAATCGCTCCACCGCATGACCTGCCAGCTGCTCGACAGCGCCGGCATCGCGCACGACAGCGCAATGGAATGTTCCTACATGGTGCGCCGCTCGATGGTTATGCAAAACCGCGCCGTTTCCTTCAGTACCGTAAACTCCAGCAAATACGAAGAGCCGAGCTTTTGCTATATCCCAATTGAAGGCGTCGGCTCGAAATGGTCGCATCGGCTGTTCTGGTCGAAAAACCGTGTGCTGTCCAAAGAAGAACGTCTCTTTTTCGATTTCGCAACCGACTATTTCGAGGACACACGCGCATAAAAAATTTGCCGCCAAGGATGCCCTTGGCGGCAAGTTTTTATCTTTGATCCATCGGGATGTACGCTGCGGGCTGCATATCCGAGCGGTATGCCGGACGCATGATTCTTCCGCCGGCAAGCACTTCCTCAATACGGTGGGCGCTCCAGCCAACAATCCGCGCAATCGCAAACAGCGGCGTATACAGCTCGTCCGGGATGCCAAGCATCGAATAAACGAGCCCTGAATAGAGATCCACGTTCGCGCACATCTGCAGTTTTCGTCCGAGCCGATCCATCAGCATCGGAACGCCGACACGCTCAATCGCTTCCAGCAGCTCCAAGTCCGCCTCCGCGCCCTTCTGCGCAGCGAGCTTTCTTGCGTACTTTCGGATCGCAGCGGCGCGCGGATCACTCTCGGTATAAACGGCGTGACCAAGTCCATAGATTTTGCCGCTCCTGTCGCCTGCCGTGCCGGAAAGCACTTTTTCCAGCCATGCGCGAACGTTCGCATCCGAAACTGCACTGATCTCCTGCTTTGCAAACGAGAGCATCTCCATGACCTTTGCGTTTGCGCCGCCGTGCAGCGGCCCTTTCAGCGAACCGACCGCCGCGGCAATCGCGCTGTAGGTATCCGTTCCGGTGGAGGAAAGCACGCGGCAGGAAAATGCCGAGTTGTTGCCGCCGCCGTGCTCTGCATGGAGCATCAGCATCAGATCGAGCAGCTTTGCCTCATCATCGCTGTAGCTTCTGTCCTTGCGGATCATGCGGAGAAAATCTTCCGCCGTTGTCAGCTCCGGATCGGGATTGTGCAAATAGAGTGAATCGCCGTCAAACACATGGCGCTTGACCGTATAGCTATCTGCAACGATCGTCGGAAAACCGCCGATCAGCAAAATTGCCTGCCGCAGCAGGTTTTCGGGCGAATTATCCTCCGCCTGCGCGTCAAAGGAATACAGCGCGAGAACGCTCCGCTCTAAACCGTTCATCACGTTTCGGGACGGCGCTTTGAGGATCATATCCTCAAAGAAATGGTCCGGCAGAATGCGCGCCTCGGCAAGCAGCGCCTGAAACTGCGCGAACTCGCTTTTGCTCGGCAGTTTGCCGGTAAGCAGCAAATACGCCGTCTCCTCAAAGCCAAACGTATTCTCTTTTTGGTGCGCATCAACGAGATCCGTTACGCTGTAACCGCGGTAGATCAGCTCACCCGGCATCGCAACCTTCCGCTCATCGCGGATCACGTAGCCGTGAACGCTGCCGATTTTCGTAACGCCTACCGTAACGCCGGTGCCGTCCGCATTACGCAAACCGCGATGCACGCCGCTGTCGTCAAAGCCGGGCGTAAGCGTATACGCGCGTATCCAATCGCCAAACAGCTTTTCATTCATAAGCGCACCTCCTTTCGCATTTCATCATTGATGCGGCAATCATAGCACAAGCAGACCAAAAATGCAAGATGCAATTTTGCATCTTGCATTTTTGAGTTTATAAGACCATCGAAACAGAATAAAATGAAATTTCATTCTGTTTGTGTTTCATTTTCATTGGATTCCGTTTTCTTTTCCAGATGGTGGAACTGGAACTTCCGCTCCCTGCCTTCGGAAAGGCGCTGAATGTTCTCCCGATGCGCCCAGATCACAATCGCGGCGGTCAGCAGCGAGATGGCAAACATCAGATACTTTGGGTCCTGCTCGCGGAACACAAAGAACGTCGTAACCGGGAACGTTGCCGCGCCCGTTACGGAGCCGAGGGAAACGAAGCCGGTCAGCGCCGTCAGCAAAAAGAACGTAGCGAAGCCCACAAGCGCAATCCGCCAATCCAAAAGCAGCAGCAGCGTACCGGCACAAAGGATGCCCTTTCCGCCCCGAAACGCATGGACGCACGGATAGTTATGCCCCAGAACGACCCAAAGCGCCGCCCAGTATTTGCCAAGCGTCCACTGGTCGAACTGCCAGCGGAAGAGAAACGCGCCGATGTAAACGCCCAAAGCCGCCTTGAGAATATCGATTGCAAGCACCAAAAGGATGTGGCGTTTTCCGTAAACGCGGTAGAAATTCGTCAAGCCCGCGTTGCCGCTCCCCTTTTTGCGGATATCCTCATGGTAGAACTGGTCCGATACGATGATTGCGCCGTTGATGCACCCGAGAAAATAGGATGCGATAGCGGTTACGAAGCCTACCCATACGATCGTCCAAGTCATAATGATCCCTCACAGTTCGTCTTTGTCGCCCTTTTGTCGGATTGTCAAACGAATCGGTGTTCCGGTTAAACCGAATACCGAGCGTATCTGATTTTCCAGATACCGCTGATAGGAAAAATGGAACAGCTTTGCATCGTTGCAGAACGCAACGAAATGCGGCGGTTTTACGCCGATCTGCGTCATGTAGTAGATCTTCAGCCGGCGGCCTTTGTCGGTTGGCGGCTGCACGCGCGCGGTGGCGTCGGCAAGGACGTTATTGAGCATACCGGTTGTAATGCGCATCGCAGCCTGGCTCGCAACGGCGCGGATCAGCTGGAACAGTCCCTGCACGCGCTGACCTGTCAGCGCCGAGATGTAATGCACCGGCGCATAGGTCATATACGCAAGATCACGGCGGATCTCCTCGGTCATCTTGTCCATGGTCTTGTCGTCTTTTTCAACAGCGTCCCATTTGTTCACAACGATGATCGAAGCCATCCCTGCCTCGTGCGCTACGCCTGCGATCTTCGTATCCTGGTCGGTAACGCCCTCGTTTGCGTCAATCAGGATCAGACAAACGTCCGCGCGCTCCACCGCGGCAATGGCGCGCAGATTGGAGTAATGCTCCACAGCGTCGTCGATCTTCGATTTGCGCCGCATGCCGGCGGTATCGATGAAACAGAACTTGCCGTACTCGTTTTCAAAGTAGCTGTCAATTGCATCGCGCGTTGTGCCTGCCATATCGGATACAATCACGCGGTTTTCGCCAAGTATGCGGTTGACGAGGCTCGATTTGCCGACGTTCGGCTTGCCGATCACGGCAACGCGGATCAGATCCTCGTCGTCCTCCTCGTCCTCCCGCGGCGGCAGATGCGCCACGCAGAAATCGAGCAAATCGCCTGTTCCGTGGCCGTGTACGGCGGAAACCTCGATCGGATCGCCGAGCCCAAGCCCGTAAAACTCATAAACGTCGGGATTCACCGCGCCGATACTGTCGCACTTGTTCACCGCCAGCACAACCGGCTTTTTCGCGCGTTTGAGCATTCCGGCAACGTCGGCATCCGCAGCGGTCATACCCACGCGAACGTCCGTTACCATAATGATAACGTCGGCAGTTTCGATGGCGATCTCCGCCTGCTTGCGCATAAAGAGCAGGATCTCGCTGTCCGTTTTCGGCTCGATGCCGCCCGTATCCACAAGATCGAAAACCCGCCCGTTCCATTCGCACTGGCCATAGATACGGTCGCGCGTAACGCCGGGCGTATCTTCCACAATGGCGGCGCGTTTGCCGGTGAGCTTATTGAACAGCATCGACTTACCGACGTTCGGCCGTCCCACGATCGCCACAAGCGGTCTCGGCATGGCGATCCCTCCTTTTCTCTGTCTTTGTGCTATTATCGCATGAATTGCGTTTTCGGTCAATGGGAAAAATGGAAAAACCGGGCGGAAAAAACCGCCCGGTTTGCGTTTACTTCGGCGCCTTGACTTTGATCCAAAGCTCCGAAAGCGTCTTTTTCAGAACCTCGTTATCGGTAAAGGCTTCATCCATTTCATAGCCGACACGCGGCACGTATGCCTCGTTTTCCGCGTAGAGGTCTTCGTTCGTGGCCATTTCCTCGAAAACCTCCGCGTTCGGCGAGGTATAGCCGACCGTTTCCGCGTTGTCATATGCCGCCTCATAGGTGAGCATATAGTTGATAAATTCATGTGCGAGCGACGGATTTTCGGCGTTCTTTGGAACGACCATGCAGTCGTACCAGATGTTCGTTCCCTCTTCCGGCATGAAGAAGCTCATCTCTTCATTTTCGTCCAAAATCACGGTGGCGTCGCCGCTGTAAACAACGGCAATATCCATGTTGCCGCCGATCATGCCGTCGATAACCTCGTCCGTCACGTACGTCGGGGACATTGTGCGGTTCATTTCCATGAGCCATTCATACGCGCCGTTGATCTCATCCATATTCGAAGTGTTCATCGAATAGCCGAGCGCCTTAAACGCCATCATAAACGAATCGCGCTCGGAATCGTAGATATACGTTCTGCCGGCGTATTTCGGATCACGCAGCACTTCCCAGCCTTCGGATTCCACATCCTCCGGATCAACCGTTTCGTGGTTGTAAACAAGGCCGACGCTGCCCCAGAAGTACGGAACGGCGTACTGATTCTCCGGGTCGAACGGCAGATCCTTTACCGCATCGGAAAGCAGCTCCATATTCGGGATCTTGGAAAGGTCCAGCTGCTGCAGCAGATCGAGTTTCATCAGCCGCTCGATCATGTAGTCCGAGGGGATGATCACGTCGTATGCGTCGCCCGCTTGGAGCTTTGCGTACATCATTTCATTGGAATCGAAGTTCTCAACGATCACGTGAACGCCGTACTGGTTTTCAAAGTCCTGGATCACGTTTTCGCCGAGATACTCGCCCGGCAGATAAAGCTTCATCGTATCCGAGCCGTATTTCTCAATCGCGGCTTCTCTGCGCGAACGGTCCGCTGTACCGCCAAAAGCAATCCCCGCTCCGATTGCGGCAACAAGCACCGCCGCAATGATCGCATAGGTGGACTTTTTCATCTTCTTGCCGCCTTTTCCGCGGCTGTGCTCGCGCACGATCGGCACAAGGTTTACAATGCCGAGCACAAGCGTAATCAGCACGATAATCAGCGTAGAGAGCGCATTGATCGAAGGATTCACGCGCTTGGACATCGTGTAAACGAGGATCGAGATGTTCTGCACGCCGTTGCCCGTGACAAAATAGGAGATGATGAAATCGTCGAACGACATCGTAAACGCAATCAGTGCGCCGGAGATAATGCCCGGGCGGATCTGCGGAACGATAACTTTCCACATCGCCTGCATCGGCGTTGCGCCGAGATCCATCGCCGCATCCGTCAAATGCGGATCGAGCGAGCGCAGCTTCGGCGTAACGGAGAGCATCACATACGGGATGCAGAACATAATGTGCGCAACGAGCAGCGTTCCGAAGCCCTTTGAAATTTTCAGCGCGCTGAAGAACATCAGCAGGCTGATTGCCGTAACGATTTCCGGGTTCATAACGGGCAGATCATTCGTGCGTTCAACGAGGCGCTGCAAAACTTTTTTCGATTGCGTCAGGCTGATTGCCGTCAGCGTACCCACGATCGTGGAAACCACCGTGGCGATCACGGCGATCACGACCGTATAGATAACCGCTTCCATCATTGAGGAATCGGCAAACATCTTTTCGTACCAGCGCATCGAGAAGCCTGTAAAAGTTGTCAGCGAGCGCGAATCATTAAACGAGAAGATGATGATATACAGGATCGGCAGATAGAAAAACAGGAGTGTCAGCGCAAGGATGATGCGCGAACCAACAGACTTTTTCTGCATGGCGCTCACTCCTTTCCGCTCTCGGGCTGAACGTCAACCTTGCGCGTGAGCCACATGGAGAGCATAATAATGATCGCCATGATCAGCGAAATCGCGCTGCCGAAGTTCCAATCGCCCGCGGTGAGGAACTGCGATTCAATCACGTTGCCCACCAGCACGTACTGTCCGCCGCCGAGCAGCTTCGGGATAAAGAAGCTGGAAACCGCCGGCAGGAAAACGAGCGTAATGCCGGAGATCATACCGGGCAGCGAAAGCGGCAGCGTTACGCGCAGAAACGCCTGCGCGCGGCTTGCGCCGAGATCGCTGGCAGCCTCAAGAAGGCTTTTATCCATTTTTGCAAGCGAGGTATGGATCTGCAAAATCATAAACGGAATGAAGTTGTAAACCATACCGAGAATTACCGCAAAGCTCGTATGAATCATCTTGACCGGACCAACGCCGAACCAGCTCAAAATCGTATTAACGACCGTGCCGCTCTGCAAAATGCCCATCCACGCATAGGTGCGAACAAGCATATTGATCCACGTCGGCATCGTGATGAGCAGAATCATCAGCACGTTGCTCTTTTCCGGCAGCTTTGCGATCACGTATGCGATCGGATAACCGAGCGCAATGCAGATTACGGTTGTGATCAGCGCGATGTAAAGCGAGCGCAGCAGCACTTCCACGAATACCGGATCGGAAACGAAGCGGTAGAAGTTTTGCAGCGAAAAGCGCGTTGTTACAACGTCGTTTCCGGCAACCGTAAACGCGTAGAGGAGGATCAGCAGCATCGGCGCGATCACAAGCGCCGCAAGCCATGCCACGTAGCCCCACGTTATGGTGCGAAACTGTTTCAACTCAGTACGCACCTTCTTTCTTCATCGCGTGGATATTCTCGCGCGCAACGGTCAAGCCGACCTCTTCCCCAACCTCCAAACGGTGCGTTGTGGAGATCTGGTATTCATAGCCTTTCGTGCGGAAGGTCACGTTGTAAACGCCGGGCTGGATCTCGTCCTGATCGAAGTCATAGTCCACGCTCGTGATCTGCACCTGCGTATCGTCCTCAAGGCTCCATGCCGAAGCGTTCGCCCAGGTGCGCAGATCGGTATCGATCGCCATACTGTCGCGGATATCGTCGGTCTTAACGAAGAAGTTCATCGCGTAAATCTCTTCATTGAATACCTGGCTGACTACGCGGTTTTCGTCCTTTACCATCGCGTTGACCGTAATGGAAGTACCCTCCGCCGTGCGGAACGTAACGGGATACGTGCCCGTTTCCTTGGAGATCTCGTACTCGATCTCTTTGATGGAGATCGGCTCGTCCGTCTCGGAGTCCCAAGCCTCGGCGGAAGCGAGCGAGATCACGTCTGCGTCCGTCAGCTCGTCAACGTCCGATATATCAAGATAAAAGTCGTTCGCGCTGATCTTCTCGCCCTCTTTCTGGTTGAAGACGGGGCGGTCCTCGGAAACGTACATTTTGACCGTAATCGACGTACCTACGCGCGTTTCAACGATCGTTTCATACTGCATGCCCTTGAACAGGCGCGATTTTACAGTGCCCTTGAGCATTCCGCTTTGCTTATCGCAGATTTCCAGATGCTCCGGACGGATCACGACGTCCACCGGCTCATTGGGCTGGAAGCCCTTGAGATTGCAGGCAAACTTCTTATCCTCAAACATAACCACTTCGTCTTCAACCATCACGCCGTCCACGATGTTCGTTTCGCCGATGAAGTTTGCAACGAAGCGGTTTGCCGGACGGCGGTAAATATCGCCGGGCGTACCGATCTGCTGAATCTCGCCATCGCGCATAACAACGATCTTATCCGACATCGTCAGCGCTTCTTCCTGGTCGTGCGTAACGAAAATGAAGGTGATGCCAACCTCCTGCTGGATCGCCTTAAGCTCCTTCTGCATTTCCTTGCGGAGCTTCGCATCGAGCGCGCCGAGCGGCTCATCGAGCAGCAGAACGCTCGGCTCATTTACGAGCGCGCGCGCAATGGCGATTCGCTGCTGCTGACCGCCGGAAAGCTCCGTAACGTTGCGCTTTGCATACTGCTCCAGGTTCACAAGGCGCAGCATACGCTTTACTTTCTGTTCGATAACGTCCTTCGGCTCTTTCTTGATCTTCAGGCCAAACGCAACGTTATCAAAAACGTTCATATGGGGAAACAGTGCATACTTCTGAAACACCGTATTGATCTCCCGCTTATAGGGCGGTACGTTTACGATGTTTTCGCCGTCAAAAAGCACTTCGCCTTCATCGGGCTGCAAAAAACCACCAAGTATTCGCAATAGCGTTGTCTTACCGCAGCCGGACGGGCCCAGCAGCGTTACGAATTCGTTCTCATAAATATCTAAGCTTACGCCCTTGAGAACGACAAGACCATCATCAAAGCTCTTGACGATGTTCTTGAACTGGATGAGTTTCTTTCTGTTTTCCAATTCATGCTTCCTCCATTTAGTTAAAATATTTCGAGCGGAACGGAACGTTCCGCACTTCAAACGATTGATCCTTTAAGCCGTTTAAGATGCCTGCGTCCGTCTGAAAAGAGAACGTGAGCCGATAGGCGTAAAGGCATTGGCGTGTTTCGCCGTAGGCGCGGTTTTTTGCGCCGATGCCGTACTTCCCATCGCCGAGCAGCGGGCAGCCGCGGTCGGCAAAGCTCGCGCGGATCTGGTGCGTTCTGCCGGTTTCCAGCGTCACCTGCACGAGCGAAAGCTCCCCCTTGGAACGAACGGTCTTATAATGCGTGATCGCCGTTTTTGCGCCGGGTACAGGCTTATGGTATACGGAAACAAGGTTCTTTTTTTCATTTTTCAGCAAGAAGCACGCAATCGTGCCGGCAGGCGGATTCATCTTTCCAACCGTTACGCACAGATACTGCTTTTCAAGCTCGCGGTCGCGGATCTTCTCATTGAGAATGCGCATTGCCTCGGCGTTTTTCGCCGCGATCACAATGCCGCCTGTATTGCGGTCGATCCGGTTGCAAAGTGCCGGCGCAAAGGTGTTTTCCTCGCGCGGCTTCCATTCGCCCTTGGCATAGAGATATGCCTGAATATGGTCGATCAGCGTTTTGCCGTATTCCGCGCCGTCGTGCGGATGAACCGCCTGCCCCGGCTGCTTATCCACAAGCAGGATGTTTTCGTCTTCGTAGACGATCTCTAACTTCGGCGCGCTCACCGTAAGATAGGCGTTTTCGGCTTTCGGGGTATCGAAGAATTCGTCGTTGATGTAAAACTGGACCGTATCGCCTTCACATAGGCGCGTATCGCGCTTCGCGCCCTTTCCGCAGAGCTTGATGCGCTTGAGGCGAATATACTTCTGCAGCAGCGAAGACGGCAGCAGCGGCACGGTTTTTGCCGCAAAACGATCCAGCCGCTGGCCGGCGTCGTTCTTTTCAACGGTATACTCTTTCATAGCCGTCTCCTTTTCCTGCAATTATGGCGTATTTTATCATGAAATTGCCATAAATGTAAAGAGTCGATTCAACATTTTTCCGTTCGCAAAAAACTTCTATTTTGTGCAAAAAAATATTTGACAGAACGCCGCCTTGCCTATATAATAGTTACCGCGCAACTATTTGTCCGCGCAGGATTGGCAGGTGAAGCGAATGCAGCTTGAGCTTGCGCAGCTGATCGGGAAAGACGGCAGCGAGCTGGCATTTTCCGAGCAGTACGATTTCAGCGATATGCAGTTCGGCATCACGCATCCGCTTACAGAGCCTGTAAAGGCAAGCGGCGCCGTTAAAAATGCCGCCGGCGTACTCACGCTCACCGGGCAGATCGAAACCGTTTTGCACGGCGTATGCGATCGATGCGCCAAGCCGTTTACGCGGCAGCTTTCCATTCCGCTCCATGCGGTTTTGGAAGCCGATCCGGACTGCGATGAGCCGGAGGATCTGTGGACGTTCTCCGTAACGGACAATCGCGCCGATCTCGATGAGATCATAAGGACAGCCCTTGTGTTCGGGCTGGATGGGCAGATGCTCTGCAAAGAAGATTGCAAAGGGCTTTGCTGCCGCTGCGGAGCGGATCTGAACCTCGGTCCGTGCAGCTGCAAGCCGGAAATTGATCCGCGGCTCGCGGTTTTGCAATCGCTGCTCGAAAAATAAGTTTGTACTATTATGCCAAGGGGCATTTAAGATCAAGGAGGTGTACCAAATGGCAGTTCCCAAGAGTAAAGTATCCAAAGCGAGAAGAGACAAGCGCCGCAATTCCCACTGGAAGCTGGCGATCCCCGGCGTTGTTGCATGCCCGAAGTGCGGTGAACCCCGTCTTCCGCATAGAATGTGCAAGGCTTGCGGTTTCTATAACGGCCGTGAAGTCATCGCTGTGGAAGCAAAATAATCGAAAAGAAATAAGAGGAAATCCGCTTACCGGATTTCCTCTTTTTCTGTTTTCTGTTGCAGACTCAGCAGTGTAATCGCCGCAAGGATCAGCAAAATACCGATCAGCTTTCCGATCTCATGGCTTTCGTTCCAAAGCGTCATGCCAATCACAGAGCCCACAAGCGGCTCAACGCAGGCAAGAATCGCCGCCTTGCCGGATTCCATCCGCTGCAGACCCCACGTATAAAGAAAGTACGGCACAACCGCGCAAAAAATCGATCCGCCGACGCACCACGCAATCAGCGAAGGATCCGCCTGCATCAGCGAAACAGCGCCGCCCAGATCTGCAAGCGGAAGCAGTCCGATTGCGCCGAAGATGAACGTATAAACCGTTACGGTAACGGCGTCGTACTTTTTCAGCGCAATTCTGCCGAATATCGTGTAGAGCGCGTAGGCAAGCCCGGAGCCGAGTCCCGTCAGCAAAACGGGAAATGAGATTGGATTGCCGCTGCCGATCAGCCCCGTAACGAGCACGCAACCGGCGATACTCAGCACGAGCGCGAGAGCTTTCCGCCCTGTGATCCGTTCGCGGAAAAACAGCGCGGACATCAGCATAATAAAAATCGGCGAGGTATACATTAAAACAACGCTGATCGCAGCGCCGCTTTGCAGCATGGTATAAGAATAAAGCATATTGCACATACCAACACTGATAAACCCTGTGCAGAGGAATATCCAGCAATCGCGCAGCCGAATTTTCAGCAGCCGCGGCTTTGTAAGCGCGATCAAAAGGAAAAAGCAGATCGCGGCAACCGCCATGCGGATCGCCGAAATCTGTATCGCGTCAAGCCCGATGCGCGCCTGCGCTTTTACAGGGATACTGATAATGCCCCAAAAAACGCCTGCAAGGATCACCGCAGCCGCGGCTTTATGCGTTTGCTTCATCGGTGATTTGCTCCTCCAGAAAACGGCGCATAGCCTCTCTGCCCTCTTCGCTCATCGGAAAGACGGCTTCGCCTTCCATTTCGCTTTTTTCATAGCAGAACTGCCCGTGCCAGTATTCAACCTTCATACTGCTTTTTGAATTATCGATCTCATGCGCGCTGATCTGCACGACTGACGGTTCAATACGAAACCGAAGCAAGCCGTAGCTCCCGGTAAAAATATTATTATTTTCAAACGTATGCAGCGTCGGCAAAAACAGAGGTTCCATTCATTCACTTCCCTTTAATTTTTCCCTATTCTATCACAAAAAGGATTGCCGCACAAGGTTTGACTTTTTTCGGATCCTGTGTTATTGTTTGCACCGAAGTTTGAAAGGTGGTGACCGCCGTGCCGAAACAGCTTCAAGGCACACTCATGATGCTCTTTGCCGCGATGATCTGGGGCTTATCGTTCGTTGCGCAATCGGCAGGCATGGAGTTTATCGGCCCGTTCACCTTTCAGGCGGCGCGGCAAACGCTCGGCGTGATCGTGCTTTTGCCGTTTATCTACCTCCGCGACCGGAAGAACCCGAATGATCCGCTCATTCCGCGCACGAAGGCGCAGAAAAAACGCCTGCTTATTTCGGGGCTCATCTGCGGCGCGCTGATGTTTGCGCTCTGCTCGTTCCAGCAGATCGGCTTGACCGTTGAAGGCTTCACAGTCGGAAAATCCGGCTTTATCACCGCGCTCTACGTGCTCTTTACGCCGCTTGTTGCAATCTTCCTCGGCAGAAAACCGCATCCCCTGCTTGCCGTCGCTTCGGTCATTGCGCTTGCCGGTCTGTACCTGCTTTGCGTGGACGGTCCGATCCGGCTCGGCATGGGCGAGATTTATACGCTGCTTTGCGCGTTTGTTTCCGCGTTCCATATTCTCTATCTTGACCACGTCGTCACCACGCAGGACGGCGTTCGCCTTGCCGCCGCGCAGATGGCGGTCAGCGCGGTGCTTTCCCTTTTTGTTTCGATTCTTTTCGAGCATCCTACGATGCAAACGCTTGCTGCCTGCTGGCTGCCGATCGTCTACTCCGGCGTGTTCTCCTGCGGCATCGCCTTTACGCTGCAAGTTCTATCGCAAAAGCTCATCGGACCGACGCTGCTTGCAATTACAATGTGCATGGAGTCCGTTTTTGCGGCGATCTTCGGCTGGCTGATCCTCGGCGAGATCATACCGCTCAAGGGCATCATCGGCTGCGCGCTGATGTTTATCGGCATTCTGCTCGGCCAGCTATTCGGAACGAAAAAAGAATGAGGGCAAAGAGCGCCCTCATTCTTTTTTTCCAACTTTTTCACGCATATTCTATTCCTGACGGCAAACAATAAGCGAGCAAGGACGCGACCTTTTTGCATATACAGGAGGAAAAAACGATGAAAAAGGCAATTTGTCTGACGCTTGCAGCATTGACGCTTTCCGCCGCACTGACCGGCTGCGCCGGCATGGCGGGAACGGACGACCGCATCACAGGTGATCACGGCAACATTTCCACAAACCGTGACGGCACCATCACCGACTCGAACCGTTCAAAAAACGACGGCGGCGTTTTCGGTGAAGACGGAATGATCGACGACATCACAGATCGGATGTAACGATCAAGGCGGCAGGGTTTCCCCTGCCGCCGAACTTGCTGCGTACTTAAAGAACGCGGACGTACTGCGTAATATCGGTGCGCATCCGCTCCGCTGCTTCCAGCGCAAACTTCTGATAGTCCGCGCCGTCACCGCCAGCCTTGCGGAAGGCATAGAGGATGCTCCGCCCTGCGCAGACAATTGCGCCGTAACCGTAGCGGTCAAAGGCGTACTGCACGTCGCGGCCGTTTGCGCCCTGCGCGCCGTAGCCGGGCACGAGGAAGAACAGCCGGTCATACTGGCGGCGCATCTCCTGCAAAACAGCCGGATGCTTGCCGCTAACGGCAACGGCGATCTCGGAATATCCGAATTTACCGAACAGATCAATGCTCCAGCGCATCGCAAGGTCCAGAACCACCTGATAAACGCTTCTGCCGCCGGCTACGATATCCTGCATCTCGCGCGAGGATTTGTTGGAAGTCTTCGCAAGCAAAAAGACGTTTTTACCCTGCTTGCAATACTTCGTAAAGGGCATGATACCGTCGCTTCCCAGATAGCTGTTCGTCATAACAGCGTCGCAGGGATACGGCGTATAAACGTTTTCACCGACCTTTACGCCGCCGAAGTAAGACTCCGAAAGCGCCTCAGCCGTGCAATCAATATCGCCGCGCATCGTATCCATCAAAACGTAGTAATCGAGCTTTTTGGCGTACGCAAGCACCTGCTCCATCGCGCGGACGCCGTCAGCGCCGAACGCCTGGAAGCAGCCGGTCTGCACCTTCACGGCAGGAACGGCTTCTTTCAGTGCATCGAGAATTCCGCAGCAAAAAACGCGGTATGCCTCCGCTGCACCTGCAAGCGTTTGTCCATGTTTTTGGAAAGCGTCTTCTTTGATCTGCTCCGGGAGCAGCTCCAGAATCGGGTCAAGACCGATCATCGAAGGGTTCTTCATCGAGCGGATTTTTTCCTGTAATACATCAATCGACATAAAGCTACCTCCTTTTTACCAGAATCTTTTATGTATGGATTATACCACAAATGCTGCACAAACGCAACATTTTCGTTTGAAAACGTTCGGGTGCGGGCATACTATCTTTGAGGTGGTGAAGCAGATGGAACTCAAAACAGCAGCAATCAGTCTTGGCGTTGGTCTTTTAGCCGGCGCAACCGCGGTTATGATGATGCCGAAGCGCTCGAAGCCCTATCAGGTGGCAAGCGACGTTGCCGACACGATCAAAAGCGGCGTGAACCAGGTAACCAACACGCTGAAAAACGGATGAAAAAAAGCGGACGACTGCGTCGTCCGCTTTTTTACGCAAACAGCTTTCGGATCGCTTCCGAGCAGGGATCGGCAATTGCTGCCGTCAAGCCGCACTGCAGCGCGCGCCGCAAAAACGCGGCGTTTGCCGCTTCCCGATTCTGAAGTCCGTAAGATACGTTTGAAATTCCGAGGATCGTTGCCGCGCCGAGCTTTTTGGAAATCAGCGAAACCGCATCCAGTGTAACCGCGTCCGATTCGGGCGCATACGCAATAGGCTGCGCGATCGGATCAAAGATCAGATCGGATTCATCTATCCCGAATCGCACGGCGCGTTCCAATACGCGGTCGCAATCAACAGCCGTCCTTCCGCATCGCTCGGAACGCCCTCTTCGTCCATTGTCAGCACAACGGCGGACGCGCCGTAATCGCAAAGCAGCGCAAAGTAATCATCCATCCGCTGCGCGATGCCCGTCATCGAATTGAGCAAAACCTTACCGCATGTGCGCTTCAGCGCATCTTTCATCGCTTCAAGGTTCGCCGTATCAATCGCAAGCGGCAGCTCGCAAGCGTCCTGTATCGCGCTGACCGCATCGGCAAGCAGGCTTTGCTCATCCGTGCCGTCTGTATGCACGTTCACGTCCAGCATATTCGCGCCGCAGCTTCTCTGGCGGATTGCCTCTGCGATCACCGCGTCAAACCGTCCGATACGCAGCTGTTCCTGCATCGTTCGCTTCCCTGTCGGGTTGATGCGCTCGCCGATCAAAACCGGCGCAGAATCCTTCCAAGCCATATCAGAACGCAGTCAGCGTATCGAGCGAATACGGCGTTGCCTGGTAGACAAAATAGTTCAGCCAGTTGGAAAACAGCAGATTCGCGCCGCTGCGCCACGTGCTGCGCGGCGCTTTCGTATCGTCATCGTTCGGATAGTAGTTTACAGGCACTGCAATCGGCAGTCCGGCCGCCTTATCGCGGCGGTACTCCGCATCGAGCGTCAGCGTGTCGTATTCGGAATGGCCGGTAATAAAGATCTGCCGTCCGCCATCGTTCGAGATGGCGTAAACGCCTGCTTCGTCGCTCTCCGCTAAAATCTTCAGGCGAGGTTCAGCCTCGATCTGCGCGCGGCTGATCGTTGTATGGCGCGAATGCGGCGCATAAAACGTATCGTCAAAGCCGCGAAACAGGATCGAGCCTTTGTGCGAAACGCGGTGCTGAAAAACGCCGAACAGCTTCTTTTCAAGCGGCAGCTTCTCGATGCCGTAGTGATAATAAAGTCCAGCCTGCGCACCCCAACAGATATGCAGCGTGCTGTAAACGTGGGACTTGCTCCATTCCATGATCTGGCAAAGCTCCTGCCAGTAATCCACGTCTTCAAACACCATTTGCTCCACAGGCGCGCCGGTAATCACCATGCCGTCGTAAAACTTTTCGCGCACGTCCGCAAACGGCTGGTAGAACGCGAGCATATGCTCCTGCGAGGTATGCGTCGACTTGCGGCTGACGGAGAGCAGCTCCATCTCGATCTGCAGCGGCGTATTGCCGAGCAGCCGCGCAAGCTGCGTTTCCGTAACGATCTTCGTTGGCATCAGATTCAGCACAAGGATCTTCAGCGGACGAATATCCTGGCTGCTTGCGCGCTCGGTGTCCATAACGAAAATATTTTCATCCGCAAGCGTTTTCGCCGCAGGCAGATCAGGCGAGATACAAATGGGCATGGCGTTTCTCCTTTGCTCCGTAAAAGCACAGTTTCGAATACGCATAATTTAGCATCTGCAATACCGATCTGTCAATAAGAAGAAAAGGAGAATACTGCGCCGCCTTTCGAGTCCCTTCCTTTTTGAATAAAAAACAAGGAGCTCCGGATGGAACTCCTTGTTTTTGGTACGCCGGAAGGGACTCGAACCCCCGACCTACTGGTTCGTAGCCAGTCACTCTATCCAACTGAGCTACCGGCGCATTTGCACTCGCGTGCCCAGTTATACTATCACAAACGATGGCGCATTGCAAGCCTTTTTCCAAAAATTTTTCAAACGATCTTTTCAAAGCGAAACACAGCGCATCGCAAATGCGATACGCTGTGTTGATTGTTTAAGAACTCTATTAGGCGTTCTCTCTCATCTTTGCAAAGCATTCGCTGCAGTAGACCGGACGATCGGTCTTCGGCTCGAACGGAACCTTTGCCTCGCCGCCGCAAGCTGCGCAGGTAGCGGTGAAGTATTCACGCGGGCCACGGGCAGCGTTCTTGCGAGCGTCACGGCAGGCTTTGCAGCGCTGCGGCTCGTTCTGGAATCCGCGCTCAGCGTAGAATTCCTGCTCACCGGCGGTGAAAACGAACTCGTTGCCACATTCTTTGCAAACTAAAGTCTTGTCTTCGTACATTTAATGTTACCTCTCTTTTGCGATATACGACGCGATGCGTCAATTTTGATCTATGTCAGCGGAAAATCCGATAACACCATAAACAGATCTCAGCCGCATTGTTCCGAGGTGACCAGAAAGCACGAGACTAAGACGTTGCGGAGGAACTCTCCACAAATGCAATTATAGCATTTCCGATTGTTTTGTCAATAGTTAACGAAAATTTTCTTGAAAAAAATTTATTTTTGTAAATTTTCGACGGTATTCGAGATTCTTCGCGCAAGCGCATTCGCCAAATCAAGCGACTTCGCCTCCACCATAACGCGGACGAGCGCTTCCGTGCCGGACGGACGAACGAGAACGCGGCCGTCTGCGCCAAGCTCCTGCTCTGCATCAGCAATATCGCGCATGAGCGTTTCGTTCTCCAGCAGCGCGGCCTTCGCCTGATTATCATGCGGCGCTGCAACGTTAAGCAGCACCTGCGGATACTGCTCAACCGCTTTCGTTACGTCGCTGGCGCGCTTGCCGGTTTTGCACAGCAGCTGCAGAAATTGCAGCGCGGCAAGCTGACCGTCGCCGGTCGTCATATGATCGAGGAAGATGATATGCCCGGACTGTTCACCGCCGAGGCGCATCCCTTCTTTCTGCATCAGCTCCAGCACGTTTCTATCGCCAACAGCGGCGCATAGCAGCTTGAGGTCGTTTTCGCGCGCAAACTGATGCAGCCCGAGGTTGGACATGACCGTTGCAACAAAGCCGCCGCCGTTCAGCTTTCCTTCTTTGCGCAGCTGCGTTGCGCAGACTGCCATAATGCGGTCGCCGTCGATCGGCGCGCCGGTTTCATCCACCGCGAGGCAGCGATCAGCGTCGCCATCAAACGCAAGACCGAGGTCAAATCCGCCGCGCACGACTGTATCCGAAAGCGACTGCAGATGCGTAGAGCCGCAGTGATCGTTGATATTCACGCCATCGGGCGTATCATGGATGTAGTCCGCCTTCAGATCGAAGCGGTCAAACAGCCGCCGCGCGGTTGCGGAGGAGGCGCCGTTTGCGCAGTCGAAAACAACCTTTAAGCCGGAAATCTTTCCAACCGTTGATGCAAGGTGATCGAGGTAAAGCTCCGTGTACTGCTTGCCGTCTTTCACTCTGCCGACCTCGCCGCGCGTCTTAACGGGAAGCGCTCCTTCGGAAAGGATCAGATCTTCGATTCGCGCCTCTAAATCATCATTGAGCTTAAAGCCTTCATTTGAGAAGATTTTGATGCCGTTGTATTCAAACGGATTGTGCGATGCGGAGATCACAACGCCTGCGTCCGCCTTGAGATGCACCGTTAAAAACGCAACGGCAGGCGTGGGGATCACACCCATTTTTATAACGTCCGCGCCGCAGGCGCAGAGACCTGCCGTAAGCGCATTTTCCAGCATATCCGAAGAAATGCGCGTATCCATACCGATCACGATGCTCGGGCGTTTTGCCTTGCTTTCCGCAAGGGACAGCGCCGTTGCCTGACCGATTCTGTAAGCCAATTCGCATGTCAGCGTTTCGCCGACAACGCCGCGGATTCCATCCGTACCAAACAGTTTACCCACGATTTATCCTCCTAAAACTCCATCTGTGTCTGCGGACTCTCAATGCCGAGATGCGCATAAGCAAGCGGCGTTGCGCAGCGTCCGCGCGGCGTTCTCGCCAAAAAACCGATCTGCATGAGATACGGCTCGTAAACGTCTTCCAGCGTTACGGCTTCTTCGCCGATCGTAGCCGCAAGCGTTTCCAGTCCAACCGGGCCGCCGCCGTAATTTTGAATGATCGCGGTGAGCATTCTGCGGTCAACCGCGTCCAAGCCGAGCTGATCGATCTCCATGCGCTGCAGCGCGTGGTCGGCGGCTTCGCGCGTTATAACGCCATCATATTCCACCTGCGCAAAATCGCGCACACGGCGCAAAATGCGGTTTGCGATTCGCGGCGTGCCGCGCGAACGCGATGCCATCTCCGCTGCGCCGTCGCTGTCGATCTCGATTGAGAGCAGCGAAGCCGATCTGCGGATGATGCGCGCAAGCTCGTCCTGCGTATAGAGCTCCAGCCGAAGCTGCACGCCGAAACGGTCGCGCAGGGGGCTTGAAAGCTGACCTGCGCGCGTGGTTGCGCCGATGAGCGTAAAGCGCGGCAGATCGAGCCGGATCGAGTTCGCCGAAGGGCCTTTACCTACGATAATATCGATGGAATAATCCTCCATCGCAGGATACAAAATCTCCTCTACCGCGCGGTTCAGCCGGTGGATCTCATCAATAAACAGCACGTCGCCATCGGAAAGGTTCGTAAGCAGCGCGGCAAGATCGCCTGCCTTTTCGATCGCCGGGCCGGACGTTACGCGGATATTTGTACCCATCTCGTTTGCGATGACCCCTGCAAGCGTTGTTTTGCCGAGCCCCGGAGGGCCGTAGAGCAATACGTGGTCGAGCGATTCCTGGCGGCGCTTTGCCGCCTCAATATAAACAGATAGGTTCTGCTTAGCTTTTTCCTGCCCCGTATAATCCGAGAGGAATTTCGGGCGAAGCGAAACCTCGCCGTCATCCTGCGGCGTCAGCGATGTTGTAACGATCGGCGCGGAATAATCATTCGAAAAATCAATACTCATCCGATTTTACCTCCCGGCTGCATTGCGCAGCGCCTTGCGAACGATCTCCTCAACGGAAAGCGCCTCAACGTCGATTCCGCGCAGCGCAGCGCCGATCTCGCTTGCGGAGTAGCCAAGCGCCGCAAGCGCAGCGCCTGCTTCGTTAGCCTTGCCGCCGCTCGGAGCAGTACCCGCCGCGGAATACTCCACGGTTTCTACCGCGCCGAGTTTATCCTTCAGCTCCAGCAGCACACGCTGCGCCATCTTTTTGCCAACGCCGTTTGCGGCGGTCAAGAGCTTTTCATCGCCCGTCATAACGGCAAGCTGCAGCTTTTCGGGCGTTAAAACCGAAAGGATGGAAGCCGCCGCCTTCGGGCCTACGCCCGAAACGCCGAGCAGCTTCGTAAACGCGCCAAGCTCATCGCGCGATGCAAAACCGTAAAGATCCATCGCATCGTCTTTCACGTTCAGATACGTATAAAGCATCTGCTGCGCGCCGAGCTTCAGCTTTGAAAGCGTCAGCGCCGTCGTATGGCAGGCATAGCCAACGCCGCCGCAGTCGATTACGGCGAGGTTCTCCTCCATCGCGGCAACCGTCCCGTTCAAATAATAAAACATCTTAACCTCTCCAGTTCTGTCCGCTGAGCAGCGAAGTTGATGAGCGCGCATGGCAAAGCGCAAGCGCAATCGCATCGGCTGCATCGTCCGGCTTCGGCACGGCTTCAAGCTGAAGCAGCCGCCGCGTCATTTCCATGACCTGGCGCTTTTCCGCCTTACCGTAGCCGCAAACCGCCTGCTTGACCTGCGCCGGCTTGTATTCAAAAATCGGCACGTTCTGCTGCGCTGCCGCAAGCAGGATCACGCCGCGCCCATGCGCTACGCCGATACCGGTTGTTACGTTATGCCCGAAGAACAGCTCCTCGATTGAAAGCGCATCGGGGCGAAACGTTTCCAGCAGCTTCGTCATATCATCATAGATCGTGCGAAGGCGGCAGGAAAAGTCCGTTCCGGCAGGCGTTGTAATCGCGCCGTATTGCAGCAGCTGCAGCGTATTGCGCTCCGATTGAATCAGCCCAAACCCGATTGTTGCATAACCGGGATCAATTCCGAGAATAATCATCAGCCGGCACCATAGTTCATCATCCAGTAGCAGGTACCGAAAAACGCAAACAGCACGATCGCGATCAGCACCCACGCCAAAACGAGCTGGCGCTTCGGCCGCGGACGATACGGCTCTTCCTGTGTCTGCTGCAGATCATCCAAGCGTTCTTCCTCCATAATACCGCCCCTTTTCACCCATTTTAATCATTTTACCACAACCGGCGAAAAAAGCAAAGGACTTTTACACATTTGGTATAAATCGCCGCTTCGGTGCCAAACTATCTCGAGGTGTTTTAGTTTGTTTCTTTCATTTTTGCGGACGATCCTCCTCTATCTTGCGCTGATTGGAATGATCCGTCTGATGGGCAAGCGGCAGATCGGCGAAATGGAGCCGTCGGAATTCGTTGTTGCGATTTTGATCGCCGACCTCGCCTCGATTCCGATGCAGGACATCGGCATTCCCCTGCTCTATGGGCTGATCCCGATTCTGACCGTTGGCGCATTGGAGCTGCTGTTTTCCTATCTTTCGCTGCGCAGCACCGCATTCCGAAAACTTTTTTGCGGCACGCCGGTCATTTTGATGGAAAACGGAAAAATTCTCTATTCCAATCTTAAGAAAACGCGCATTTCCGTAAACGAGCTTGTGGAGCATCTGCGCGAAAGCGAGATCGTGGATCTTTCCACGGTGCAATACGCAATCCTCGAAACGAACGGGCAGATCTCCTCTCTGCTCTATCCCAAATATGCGCCTGCAAGCGCTAAAGACGCCGGCGTATCGGTCGATCGGTTGGAGCTGCCCGTCACAGTCATCAGCGACGGCAAATGGGTAGAGGAAAACTTAAAGCTGGTGCAAAAGGATAAAGCGTGGGTTTCCGAGTATCTTGAAAAGCAAAACTGCCCGATCAAGAAAGTACTGCTGCTCACGCTCAGCAAATCCGGAAAAGCATACCTTGCCAAGAAGGAGGCTGCGCAATGACGCGCTTTTGGATCGCAATTGCCCTGCTGATCGCCGTGATTGCATGGTGCTTTTTCAGCGCAAGCGCCGTTTCCGAACGGATTGAAACCGTCCGCCAAACGCTCAGCGCGGCGCAGGTCTGTATGCGCGCGGAGGATTATCCCGGCGCAGAGCGGCTCTCAGCCGATGCGCAGCGGTACTGGCGCTCAAGCCAAAAGCTGCTCGGCATGGTGCTCCGCCATGATGAAGCCGACGGGATCACAGGAAATCTCGCAGAGCTCTGCGCCTTTGCGGAAACGAAAGACACCGACGAATTTCTTGCCGTATGCGCCGCAACGATCAGTCAGCTCGACCATATTCAGGAGATGGAATATCCGCTGCTGGAAAACGTTCTGTAAAACGCACTTGCAAAATGCGCAAAACTGTGGCATACTGGGAAAAACGGCAAAAGGAAGTGATCCTATGCAGCTGCAGGAATCCGGCGAGATGTATCTTGAAACCATTTTACGGCTATCACAAAAGGGCGGCACGGTACGCTCGATCGACGTCTGCGCCGACATGGGTTACTCCCGTCCGAGCGTCAGCCGCGCGGTCGGTCTGCTGAAAAGCGCCGGCTATCTGCTCGTGGAAGACGACGGCGCGCTCGTTCTCACGCCCTCCGGCAGGGCAATCGCGGAAAAGATTTACGAGCGCCATCGGATCATTTCCGCATATCTGATCGAGCTCGGCGTTGATCCGAAAACCGCAACGGACGATGCCTGCCGCATCGAGCACGTTATAAGCGACAAATCCTTCGCCGCAATCAAGCGTCATATTTCAAACGATTAAAAAATGGCTGTGTAGGAATCCTACACAGCCGTTTTTTACTTTTCTTCCAGAATCTTATTCAGTTCCTGCATAAAGGTGTTGATGTCCTTAAACTGGCGATAGACGGAAGCAAAACGGACGTAAGCAACGTCATCGAGTCCTTTGAGCTTTTCCATAACCAGCTCGCCGATCCGCTCCGTGGAAACCTCGCGGTCAAGCGAGTTCTGAACGCTCTGCTCAATCTCATCCACGGCAGCTTCCAGCGCCGGCATCGGAACCGGCCGCTTCTCGCAGGCACGGATCATGCCGTTGAGCACTTTCGTGCGATCAAACGCCTGGCGGCTGTTATCCTTCTTTACAACCATGATCGGCAGGCTTTCCACCGTTTCATACGTTGTAAAGCGCTTGCCGCAGGCAAGGCACTCTCTTCTTCTGCGGATGCTTGCGCCGTCCTCGCTGTGGCGCGAGTCGACAACTTTGCTTTCTGTATCTCCGCAAAACGGACATTTCATAAGGCACACTTCCCCTCTTCTGCGGCAATTATACCAGATATTGTGGGAAATGTCCAGCATTTATATAAAATACGCGCTGTTTTTTGAACAGCGCGTATTTTGATTCATCTTGCGCCAACGGTCTGCGTTGACATATTCTTGATCTGCAGCTGAAGCCGATCCGCAATCAGCGCGATAAACTCCGAATTTGTCGGCTTGCCCTTCGTATTGGAAACCGTGTAGCCGAAGAAATTCTGCAGCGTTTCCAGATCGCCCCGATCCCACGCAACCTCAATCGCATGGCGGATCGCGCGCTCAACGCGCGATGGCGTTGTGGAAAACGCCTTTGCAACCTGCGGATAGAGAACCTTTGTGATCGCGTTTATCACGTCCATGTCCTTTACGGCAATGATAATCGCCTCGCGCAGATACTGATAGCCCTTGATATGCGCCGGCACACCGATCTCATGAATCACAGACGTAACCATCGACTCAATATCGATCTGCTGCGCAGGCTGCGGCATCTGTATGGAAGACGCTTCCGCAAGACGCTCGCATACAAGCTCGGGCTTGCAGGGCTTCGTTAAGAAATACTTAACGCCGAGCTCCTGCGCCATGTAAGAAACGAAATCGGTCATATAGCTTGTCAGCGCGAGCGCCGCAGGCGGCTGCTCCATAGCGGAAGCCGCTTTCAAAACCGAAAATCCGTCCTGCTCCGGCAGCATCAGATCCAGCACGATCCAATCCGGTTTGCACTGGCGGATCAAATCAATCGCTCGTGCGCCGTCGTTTGCCGTGGCGGCAACCTCAAAGCCGTCCATACGACCGAGCTGCTCGGCAACACGCGCACAAAATTCCGGACTGCTGTCCGCAATCAGAACACGTTTAAGCTGTTCCATTCTTGCACCTCTCCTAAAAGTAATTATCCTCCGGATTCAAGCGTTGATCAATCGCTTCGCTGTTTATAAACTATCATACCGTTTTCACTTTTTCAATCATAAATCGCTAAATTTTCGAACTTTTGCTCGACAGCGTTCGACACGATTCGACAAATGCGAAAAAAAGATGGGCGCATTCGGAAAAATGCGCCCGTTTTTTCATCGGACAAAGCCGCGCAGATACGCTTCGTTGATTTCGCTCAGCTCCATCTCGCCTTCAATATACGGCGCGTAGATCGAATCCACCCTGCCGCCGCCGAGGTTATCGCAGCCGTTGCAGCCGTCACACGCGCCGCCGCACGACGCAAGCGACTGCAAAACGATTTGTTCGCGCTCTTCGCGCGTTGTATCTCGAATCAGTAATGACTTCATTTATGCCGCCTTTCTCTGCTCTGCCGCGCGGAGCATCGTATCCACGTAAATGCCGTAACCCATATCAGGCTGATTGACAAGCACGTGCGTAACCGCGCCAACGAGCTTGCCGTCCTGCACAATCGGGCTGCCGGACATCCCCTGCACGATGCCGCCCGTTCGCTCCAGCAGCTTCGGATCCGTCATGCGGAGCAGCAGATCGCGTCCGCCGCTGTTTCCGTCATAGCAGCGGACAATTTCAATCTGATATTCCGAAACGTCCGTCCCGTCTAAATTTGCGTAAATCGCGGCTTTTCCGGGATGCACTTCGTTCGGTTCAGCCGATTCCATCGGTTTTCCATGCGGCGTTTCGATTTCACCGAACACGCCAAACGGCGTGTTCTTCCCGATCCTGCCGATCACGCGCTGCGGCTCAAACTCGCCCTGAAGCTGCCCTGCCGATCCGGCAACGCTCTTCAGAACGCCCGAAACGCTCGATGGGATTACTTCGCCGCCTGTAATCGGGAGCAGCGATGCGCCGCCCGGCTCGCTGATCCCATGCCCAAGCGCGCCAAACGCGCCGTTTTCGGGATCATAGTAAGTCACCGTGCCGATGCCGGCAACGTTATCGCGCACAAACGCGCCGGCTTTGTAGCCGTCTTCGCTTCGCTCCGGCGTTAAAAGCGCGCTTTTTTCGTTTCCGCCTCGTGAATACGCAATCTGCAGCGGCTGTCCGCTTGCAAGAATCGATTGCAGCGCCTCCGCACTTTCAAGATGTTTTCCGTTTGCGGAAAGAATCACGTCGCCTGCCTGCAAGCCCGCGCGCTCAGCGGAAGACCCCGGCTCCACTTTCGTAACAACGAGTCCTGCGGCATACGCCTTCATCCCGATCGTATTGCCGCCCGGAATCAGCGTTTTTGCGCTTGCGGCTGTAAAAAGAATAGCCGCAAAGAAAACAGATAATAATAATGTTTGTAAAGATTTTCGTCTCAAAAAATCACCTCCGTTTTTTTGCCGCCTTTTTAATATGCCCCAATCAAGCAAGCCGCAGATAGCAAAAAACGGCGGGATTTCCTTGAGAAAAAACGGGAAACCGCGCATTTCCGTGCGGTTTCCCGTTTCGCTCCGAAATCCTTTTCTGTTTTTCCAAGAATTATTGCTGCGTAAAGGTTTTCGCGTATTCGCAAAGCGGATAGAGCGCCTCAAACGCTTTGCGAACCGTTTTCGCAAGCTCCGGCGAGAACATCGTTTCATCCGCCGGGCATTCCTTGATCGCATAGAGATTGCGCAGCGAATAATACGGCGCAAGGCGCGGATCAGCGCAGGGCTTCGGGCGCTTATACGCGGTGCCGGAAACCTTAACCTTGCTGCCGCGCTCGGCTTTCCGGATTCGCTCCAAAAACGCATCGGGCCGCGCTGCCATATCCGCGCGCATCGCGTTCATCATTTCAACGGTCGGCTGCCAGAACAAGAAGCCGTAACTGTAGCCCTCCGGCTTGATCTCAAAAAAGAGGCACGGCTCCTGCAGCCAGAACGTGCCGTCCTGCCGCAGGCACGTCCAAAGGCTTTCCTTGTAGGGCGTGGGCGGATGCATCCGCATATCGCGGTAAATACGCGATGTTTTGCAAACGAAGCCCGGAATCTCGATAAACGGCTCCGATATTTCCTTTGCAAGCTCCTTCATCGGCGTATAGAGCGTATCGAGATACTGCTGCTTATGCGCCTGAAACCATTCACGATTGTTGTTCATCCGTAGTCCCCAGAGAAAATCAATCGTCTCCGGGGAAAAGCCCTCAAACATTTTTAACCTCCGTTTTTATACGCCAACCGGCACTTTCGCGCCCGTATACGTCGGGACAATCTCCGCAACGAGCGATTTGATCGTTTCGTCATTCTCGTCGGCAGCCGCACGCAGCCGCGTGAGATCGCGTTCAAACCGTTCACAATCAAGCTCCATCGGCTTTCCGATAAAGATCAGCTCGTTGCTTGTCTTTTTCAGTCCTTCCTCGTCCATCAGCAGCTCTTCATAGCGCTTTTCGCCGGGACGAAGTCCCGTATAGACGATCGGAATATCCACGTCCGGCTCCAGTCCGTACATTCGGATCATCTGACGCGCCATATCGTCAATGCGGACAGGCTCGCCCATATCCAAAACGTAAACCTCGCCGTTTTTCGCGAAGGCGTGCGCCTGCAAAATCAGCGCAACGGCTTCGGGAATCGTCATAAAGTAGCGGATAATATCCTTATCCGTAACCGTAACCGGGCCGCCTTCTTCAATCTGGCGGCGGAACAGCGGCACAACACTGCCGTTGCTGCCGAGGACGTTGCCGAACCGAACGGCAACGAACTTCGTTTCCGATCGCGCGCTCATGTACGCGATGACCATTTCGCAAAGCCGCTTTGATGCGCCCATAATATTCGTGGGATTTACGGCTTTGTCCGTAGAGATCAGCAAGAAGCTCTCCGCATGATACTTATCCGCCATCATCGCGCAGTTCAGCGTACCGAAAACGTTGTTCTTGATCGCTTCGCAGGGGCTGTCCTCCATCAGCGGCACGTGCTTATGCGCCGCCGCATGGAAAACGTAGTCTGGGCGGAATTCGCGGAACAGCTCGTCCAAACGATCCGCATCGCGCACCGAGCCGATGCGCACTTCAAGCTGCAGTTTCGGATACTGCCGCCGCAACTCCTGCTGAACATCATATACGCCGTTCTCGCTGATATCGAAAATCAGCAGCTTTCCCGGGCGGTGCGAGGCGATCTGCCGGCAAAGCTCGCTGCCGATACTGCCGCCGCCGCCCGTTACAAGCACGGTCTTATCCTTCATATTCTCCAGCACGTCGGAATTGTCAACGCGGATTGCGTCGCGCGCAAGCAGGTCCTCCACGCTCACGTCGCGCAGCGTGCTGAAATTCACTTCGCCGCCGATGATCTGATAGATACCCGGCAGCGCCTTCGTTTTGCATTTTGTCAGATTGCAAAGCTCCAGAATATGGCGGCGCTGCGAAGGCTGCGCGCTGGGAATCGCGAAAATGATCTCATCGATCTTAAAGCGTTCGACATTTTTGCCGATCGAAGCGCAATTTCCAACGACCGGAACACCTTCCAGGTACTTGCCGCGTTTTTGCGGATTATCGTCGATCACGCAGCAGACGCGGCGATTGAGCAGCGGCGTATTGTTGATCTCCTTCAAAATTGCCTGTCCGGCTTTTCCTGCACCGATCACCATAATCCGCGTTGCGCCCTGCGGTCTGCCCAGATACAGGCGAACGACGCGGTAAGAGCAGCGCACGGCAACGACAAACAGCAGCGTGAACGCAAAGATAACGAACCAGACCGACAACTTCAGCGGAGGGGCGCTGACTTTGCGATCGAGCACGATACCGATCAAGCAGCTGATCACAACAGCCGGCGCAACGCGAACAATTTCCCGCAGGCTGACCATTGACCAGATCATCTGATACAGGCGGAACGCAAAAAACACCAAAACAGATATAATCGTATACGGCAGCGCGATTTGCATCCATAGACTCGTCATGCGGCCGAAGCTCAGAACGCGAAAGTCTTGCGGCGAAAGCAGCGCAACCAAAGCAAATGTTAAAATTGCGGCGGCGTTCAGCGCAACCACGTCCGCAAGCACAACTAATAAAGAAGATCTGGTAAGATGATATTGTCCATGCAGTTTCAAGAGAAACATCTCCTACGTTTCAGATAACAGCCTCCGGCTGAATTGCATAATTGTATCCCATTGGTCATTATAAATCTCACGCGCGCGCGTGAAATTGGAATACCCGATTTTTGTGCCGTGGATATCGCTTCCGATTCCGGCACAACCGCCGCTCTGCAGCAGCGCGCGCCATCTGCCTCTTCCAAACCGCCGAACGATCGCGTCGGCGTTGAGCTGAAAGAGAAAGCCAGCATCCAGCAGCGCGTCGACCGCCTTATTGTCATAACGGTCGATATGCGCAAGTACAATCGTCAGGCCGCAGCGGCTTCGCAGGTTTTCAAGGCTTTCCAAAAGCTCCGGCCGAAGGTCGCAGCGCGGCAGCTCGATCAGCAGCACCTTTGTACCCGCGATGCAAAGCGCTTCAATGCCCTCCATGTGATCCATCCCTGCGCAGAGCGTAACCTCCGCGCCGATCCGGATCTGCGGAACATCCCCCGAAAGATGACTGCGCAGCATATCCGCCGCATTCGCGCGGCGGTCTAAAAAACGCCGCACTGTATCCTCAGTTGGATAAAAGTGCGGCGTTGCCACAACGCAGTCTATTCCGGCAAGCCGCGCCAATTCCAACTGACGCAGCGAGGTTTTGAGTCCATCGCTGCCGTGATCGGCGCCCGGGAGAATATGCGCATGAAAATCGATGTTCACGTTTTTGCACCATCGCCGTAGGGATCGGCGTGATAATAGGAATCACTGCGGCGGCGATAACTCTTTGTATAGCGGATGCCGGTGCCTTTGCCAAGCGCATCGTTCATCAAAACGCCGCAAACGTCGCCGCCGAGCTGCGCGATATCGCGCAGAACTGCCTGCAGCTCAGTCAGACGCGTTGCGCCGTTTTGCACAACCACAACGTAGCCGGTGCAATACTGCGCAAGCGAAAGCGCATCGGCAACAATGCCTGCCGGCGGCGTATCGATGAACACGCAGTCAAACTCGGTTCTCGCACGCTCAATCAGCGTTTGCAGCTTTTGCGACGCAAGCAGCTCCGCAGGATTCGGCGGCACCGCGCCGGCGGTCAGAACGGTCAGATTCTGAATGCCCGTTTCGCTCAGCGCGGCGGATTCATCGATTCCGGCAAGGTACTCGCTGAGTCCGCTCTTTTTCTTAACGGAAAAATAGCGGCCAATGGACGGGTTGCGCATATCGGCGTCGATGATAAGCGTGCGCTTATTCAGCTCCGAAAACGAAATGGCGGTATTGATCGTTGTGATCGTTTTGCCGTCGCCGGCGTTCGCGCTTGTAAAAGCAAACACCGGGCATTGCTCGCCTTTGCCCGTAAAAATGAGCTTTGTTCGGAAATAGCGGTAAGCCTCGCGGATGGCAAACGGTGTATTCTCATTTAAGATTTTCTGACGGCTGTTGGCGTTAAAAACCGTACTGACAGAGTCTTTCTTTTTCTGTAGCATCGTTACGCTCTCTCTTCTTTGGAATGAAACTCGATTTTCGGAATCGTGCCGAGAACCGGCACGGAAATCATTTTTTGCAGCTCTTCCTCATTGCGAACAACAGAGCTTGTCAGCTCTATCACCACAAAAACAAGCAGCAGGATCAGCATCCCGCCGAGCGCGCCTGCAAGCGTATCGCGGAGGATGTTCGGCGAGCTGGGCTTTGTGGGAAGCTTTGCCGAGTCAATTACGGAAATACCACCGGCGCGGATCACGCGCTCGATCTCTTTCGGCGCTTCGTCTACAAGCGCCAGGAGGATATTCTGCGCAGTTTGAGGATCCTCGTGCGTTGCAGAAATCGTTAGAACGAGCGAATTTTCTTCCGTTGTAATTCGGATCGCGTTGCGCAGCGACTGCGGCGATTGCTCAAGTCCCAGCCGATTTGCGATCAGCTGCATCATCGTATCGCTGTTCAGCACGGCGATATAAGGGTCTGCAAGGTACTGCGCCGCATAAAGCTCGGAATATGTAACGTTCATTGATTCATTGCGGTTGATTGTACCGTCGCTGTAAACGTAGAGCGTTGTAGAGGCGGTATATTTCGGCGTTGCGAGCAACGCGCAGTAACCAAGCATGAGCGCGCCGCACAAAAGCATTGCGAAAAGCAGCCAAGGCAATCTGCGCAGGAACATTTTCCATAGCGCCTGAATTGCGATCGTGCGATCGGTTTCTTTGTTGTTCAACTTCGGAGCTCCTTTACCTGTCTTTTGCCGATAAACGGCACAGTTTAATTTATTGTAGCACAAGAAAAAACGCTTGTCTACCGAAAATCCACACGATAATTTCTGCGTTTTTTGGTAATATCTTCAAACCAAAAGCAAGCACCGCCCAAAGGCCGGTGCTTGCTTTTGGTTTGCTTTATTTTTTCACGTAGGAAAGGCAGTCCGTGCACTGCTCCATTGAGGGGTTCTTCTCGTGCGTGCCGACCTTGATCTGATTCAGCGCGCAGAAGTTTTCCTGCTGGCAGTGATGCTGGCACTGCGTAACCGAACATTCGATGCAGTGGTTTGCAGTTTCATGAAATTCCATGATTTTGTCCTCCTTAGATTCATTCGCAAAAGCCGAAAGCGATTGCTTGCAGAGATAGTTTGCGCTGATTTTCACGGACTATTCACGCGCAATGCGGAAATACTATTCCTACAAACAAAAACAGCGACCGAAACCGATCGCTGAAATGGGAGGTTTTTTTATGAAACGAAAGCCGATGTCCAATCCGAATTCCATGCCGTTTTTCGATCAGCCTTCAGACTGCTTTGAGCTGATCAACAAATACGGAACGTACAACATCCAGCCAACTGCGGATACCGCGAACCCCTTCCCTGCCATCGCGCAGGGACTGCCGCGCGCGCTTTGCCGCAAGGCAAACGAAGATGCGGAAAAAACGCGTGAAGCTTATTCCCAGGTTTCCCAAACTTCGGGGCAATAGCCAACCGTCGCCTGTCTGCCGTTGCGCACGACAGGCGTTTTCATAAGGCGCGGATCATCAAAGACCTTATCTTCCTTTGCTGCCGCGCTGTCCATATAGCGCATCAGGTCAATCTCGGGGCTTTTCGCGTTCCAATCAATCAGCGCGTCAATACCGCCGACCGCGCGCAAAACGCTGTCAAATTCGCCGCCGGACATTCCATATCGCAGCAGATCGATGCTTTGAAAGCGGATTCTGCGCTCCTTGAACCAACGCTCCGCTTTCTTTGTGTCAAAGCATTTGCTTTTTCCGAAAATCTGAATATTCAAAGAACTACCTTCTTTTTACGCGGCATCCTCCAGCTCCTTGAGAAAACGCATCGCTTCCTCGCGCGTATCGGCGCTGAAAAGAAAAACGCCCTCAAGGGAATACACCGCAACGTGATCGCAAACGTTTCGAATCGTGCAAGCCATTTTACTCGCTCCTTTCACTTGATACGAGCATAGTATCGCACGATTTAAGTCCAATAAAACGGACTATTTGTTTTTGAGCCGATACGCGATCGCGCTGAGCTCCGCGCGCGTGATCGTCTGCTCCGGGTAGAAGCGGCGAACGCCAGAAGCGTCCGCAGTTCCCTGCAGAATATTCGCTTCAAAGAGCGCCTGCGCATATTCGTCCTGCGTATCGAAAAATGCGCCGCTGCCCTTTGCCGTGATGCCGAGCCGCTTCGCCGCGATCTGCGCAACAAGACCGCGCGTAATCTCCGCGTTCAGATCCGGGAGCTGCTCGGCAGACACAAGACCTTTCTGCTCGGCAAGCTCCAAATACCCCTGCGCCCAGTGCGCGCCGGCAGGCTGTTCTTTCTCGCCGCAGGCAAGCAGAATCACCTTCAGCGCCTCGCCGGCTGTCACCTTCGCGTTCGGGCGGAACGTCCCGTCACCGTAGCCGGAAATCAGATGATCGTTATACAGCTCATCTACGCAGGTGTAGAACCACATTGCTTTCGTAACATCCTTGAAAACGCCTGCTGCCGGCGCCTGCGTTGTCCACTGCGCCGTCGCCGTGCCGTTTTCGCTGACAATCGTTTCGGCGGTGATCATCTTGCCGTTGCCGAGCTGCCACCCGGCAAAGATCCGATCTTTTTTCGTTGCGGACGGCAGCTTGCCGTAAGGCGAACCCTGCGGATAGAGCGCAACGTCCATCTCAACCGAGCCGCCGTTTCCGCGGAATACCAAATAGCGATACTGCCGCGAGGTCTTCCCTGCATAATCTCCATAGAGGAAAATTTTTGCCTCGCGGATGCGGCGCGTCAGCAGGCCGTAATGGATCTGGCTGCCTGTGTGGCACCAGATGCCGAGCGCGCTTGCAAACTCCGCTTCCGTAAACTTGCTAGAGATCAGCAGCCGTGAAAGCCTGCAGCCGGACAGCCAACCCGCGCCGATGTTGTAGGTGAACGAAAGCAGCGCGTCAAACTGCGGCTGCGTGAGCGCGATATGATTCGCGCTGATGAAGTTATTCAGTTTCGCGCCGAGCTTATCGAGCATTTGGCGCAGCAGCGCATCCGCTTGATCGCGCGTAATGCCGTTCGGGTATTCTCCCGTGCCGACCGCCGATCCGTAACCGATCGTGTACTGGGTATGATCCCAGATGCGATATGCGGTAAAGCCCTCCAGCGTTTTGAGAAAGGCAATGCCCTCTTCGCTCATCGTCATGGGGGCAGCCTCATCCGCTGCGGCAAAAGGCAGCATAGAAACAACCAGCATGAGCGCAATGATCCGGCAAATGATTCGTTTCAAATAGAAGTCCTCACTTACAAACGCTAAAATTTACAAAATAATTACGAGTTATGTCAAGTATAACCGAAATTGTTACAAATTGCAAATTACACCTGTTTTTGTGTCCGTTTTAACGGACTTATAAATTGATAAGCTGAAGGCACAAAGGAGGTAATCTGCTATGAAACAGACAAAAATTGCTTCGAACGTAATTGACATCCGTCCCTATGTCTCAATGCCCGTCGAGCCCGAATTCTCCGCCGCTTCCGGCTTTTTCCGTATCCTTGAGCGTGTGATCAATTCCGCCTCCGCAATCGTTATGGCAGTCTGCATCACGCTCTGCACGCTCCTGTTTTTCACAATGCTGTAAAAAAAGTGCTGATGATCAAAGATCATCAGCACTTTTTATTGTTTTCGTATAGGATCACAAGCCCCTTCAGCAGCAGATCGTTGTCGTAGCGAATTTCGCGCTCGCACATCGGGATCACGTAGCGCGCGATGCCGCCCGTTGCAACAACCGTTGCCTTCTCTCCGAGCTCCTTTTCCATTCGGGCAATCATGCCATCGAGCATTGCCGCCGCACCGAGCATCGAACCGCTTTGCATGCAGTCGATCGTGTTTCTGCCGATCGCGTGCTTCGGCGCTTCTAAGCTGATTCCCGGAAGCTGCGCCGTTCTGCCGGAAAGCGCTTCTGCGGAGATCTTAACGCCGGGGCTGATGCTGCCCCCTAAGAACGAGCCGGAAGCGTCAATCGCGGAAATCGTAGTTGCCGTGCCCATATCCACAATCAGCAGCGGCAGCGGATACTCTTTCACCGCCGCAACCGCCGCGGTGATCAGATCACTGCCGACCTGCGCCGGATTATCCGTTCGGATATTGATGCCCGTCTTCACGCCCGGTCCGATTACAAGCGGTTCCATGCCGGTCAGCTTTTTGATTGCCGTTCTGCAGGAATTGAGCACCGGCGGAACAACGGAGGCGAGAATCGCGCCTTCGATATCCTCCGCCTTGTAGCCGAAAAGCTCCAGGCTGTTTTTCAGATCCATCCAATACTGATCGGAGGTTTTTTTCACGTCGGTTGCAATCCGAACCTTATGCAGAACCTTCCGATCCTGCACAAAGCCGATCACAACGTTGCTGTTGCCAATATCAATCGCTAAAATCATTTTCCGCACCTCTAAAACCGCTCAATGCGGCTTGAAATCTCACCGTTTTCAATCTCGATTACGCCGTAGGACGGCTGGAATCCGCCGGCAGCGCCGGGATTCATCAGCAAAACGCCCTGCTGCTCAAAGTTTACCGCCTGATGCGTATGCCCGAACAGCGCGGCGCGAACGCCGGCCTCCTGCGCGGCAAGCAGCAGCTTCAGCGCGGAAAACTTTACGCCGAGCGTATGTCCGTGCGTCAGCAAAAACTTTACGCCGCCGAATACCGTAACGATCACCGGCGGATCGACGGTGTTAAAATCGCGGTTGCCCGGCATGCTCGTCATCGGGATTGCCGGAAAGCAATCGTGCAGCGCCTGCGCATCGCGCATCACGTCGCCGAGATGTACGATATGATCCGGCATTTCGCGGTAAACCGCCTCTTCCATGTATCGCTGCTCGCCATGGGAATCCGACAAAATCAGAAGCTTCATTCTTTCACCTTTCGCAATCATCGCGCATATACATTATTATCAAGCCGCATGGGAGGTTTTTATGAACGATCAAACCGGTCTGCCCTCGTTTTCGCAGGCGGATATTCAAAAAGTACTCGGCTCGAAAGAGGGAAAAGCTCTTTTGCAGCTGCTCAACCGTGATGGCGGAAAGCTGCTTCGCCAGGCAGCGGAATCGGTCAAGCGCGGCGATATGCAGCACGCGCAGGAGCTGCTTGCACCAACAATGCAGTCGCCCGAAATCGCTTCTCTGATCGATCAGATCAACAGAAAGTAGGGACACAATGGACGATCTGGAAGAAAAAGTTCTCGGCGTACTGAACGATCCGGAAAAGCTTGCGCAGGTCATGGACATTGCCAAGGGCCTCGGGCTGTCTCCGGCGGAGGACAGCGGCGAAACCGCTCCGCAGCTTCCCAATCTGCCCCCCACGGCAGCAGACAGCCGCCGTGAGGCGCTTTTGCAGGCGCTGGCGCCGTATTTGCAGCCGGCACGCCGCCAAAAGCTGCAGCGCGCGATCGAAGTTGCGCGCCTATCCAATTTAGCTCGGTTTGCGCTGCAGCAAAAGCCCGAGCAGGAAACGGCAGGTGAAGTATGACGTATAATCGCTATGTACCCGGCGCTGACGGCGCATATCGCCGCGAAACGATCGTGCAGCCCGACAGCCGCTGCGAAACGCCTGAAAATACAGTCCTGCGTTCCGAGCCGCAGCGCGGCATGCACCTTCCGATGCTCCAAAGCTTAGAAACGGAAGACCTGCTCGTGCTTGCGGTTCTGATACTGCTGCTGCTGAGCGGCGACGAAAGCGACCGCCTTACAACACTGATTACGATTGCGGCGTTTTTGCTTCTGCAGTAGGCGCAAACGGCGTCTGTCCGTTCGGCAGTCGCATAGCGCGCGCCAGCGCGGGGTCTTCCGCCTCCGGCAATGAAAGCGCGGTTTGCGTGATCCGAACGGCTGTATTCTCGCCGTCCAGCCGCTCCGCCTTGCGCAGCAGCCCTTCCGCAAGATCCACCCAATAGCGCATCTGCGCCGTCTGCGCAAACAGGCACGGCGCATCTTCCAGCTCTTCCGGCGCTTCATAGTGCGCCTCCAAAACGCTCTGCGGAGATGCTTCCGTAAGCGTTTCATAGGTTGGAATTCCTGTTAAATCGTCCGGCGTCACGTTTGCAGGAAGTTCCTGTGCGCGTACCGTCCGCAAATCATCGCCGTACCAGAGATACGCCGTCTTCTCATCGGTCAACAGGTGGCGGACTTGTCCGCCCTCCGTCTGCTCGATTTTCCATACACCGCCGGCATACCAGATCTCAGCCGTGCGCACCGATGAAGCGCTGCCGCTGATCGTTTCGATCGAGAGCGACTGGTGATACCGCTCCGGGCGCTGCATCGCGCGCACGAGCGCAGGCGCGTTATCCGGCGTAACCGCCGCGAACTGCTCGCCAACCGCTTCGCTTTCCGTTTGATCGGACGGCGTATCGGAGGGCAGCACGATCCCGCTGCGGTTGAGGCTGCTCTGATCCATATACGCAAGGATCCCGATCACCGCAAGCACCAAAAGCACCGCGGCAGCCATCCACAGCACCGCGCGCAGATTCTGTCTACGCATCGCGCCGCCCCCTCTCAATTGATAATTATGCCATGAAATCAGCAGGACGTTCCGCCGTCCGGCCGAAATGCCATAAGATCGCCTGCGCAATGCGCGGGCAAGCATTGCCGTCGCCGTAAGGGTTGACGGCTTTTGCCATTTTATGATAGGCCTCTTCGCTTTCCAGCAGCTCCGAAGCCATGGCGTAAACGGTTTCCTTTTCCACGCCTGCCAGCTTCACCGTACCCGCGCCGATCGCCTCCGGGCGTTCGGTTTCTCTACGCAAAACGAGCACGGGTTTGCCAAGCGCCGGCGCTTCTTCCTGCAGGCCGCCGGAATCGGTCATGACCATGTAGCTTCTCGCCATCAGGTTGTGCATTTCCTGCACGTCCACAGGGTCGATCAGATGTACGTTTTTCAGTCCGCCGAGAATGCGCCCTGCGCACTCGCGCACAACCGGGCTTAAATGCACGGGATAGACGACGTCGATCTCCGGATGCGCAAGCGTAAGCTCGCGGATCGCGGATAGGATGTCCTCCATCGGCTTTCCGTAATTTTCGCGGCGGTGGCAGGTAAGCACGATCACGCGGCGGTTTTTGAAATCCAGCTCGTTCAGCGCCTCGGTATGGAAGCGGTAATCGTCACGAACGGAATACTTCATCGAGTCAATGGCAGTATTGCCCGTGATGAAGATCTCGCCTTGGATGCTCTCGCGCAGCAGGTTCTCGCGGTTTGCGATCGTCGGCGCGAAATGGAGCGTTGCAATATCGCCGGTCAGCGTGCGGTTAATCTCCTCCGGGAACGGCGAATACTTGTCCCACGTGCGAAGGCCCGCCTCCACGTGGCCCACGGGGATCTGATGATAAAACGCCGCGAGCGCGCCGGCAAACGTCGTAGAGGTATCGCCGTGGACAAGGATCATATCCGGCTTTGCCGTATCGATTACGCGATCCATGCCGAGCAGCGTTTTCGTTGTGATCGTGGAGAGCGTCTGGCTCTTTTCCATAATATCAAGGTCATAGTCGCCCTTGAGATTGAAAATCTCCATAACGGAATCGAGCATTTCGCGGTGCTGGCCTGTCAGGCAGCAGATGCTTTCAATCTCAGGGTGCTTTGCCAGCTCCTGAACGAGCGGCGCCATCTTGATCGCTTCCGGGCGCGTCCCGAAAACGGACATGATTTTCAGTTTACTCATTTTCTGTATCTTCCTTTTTCTCTTCCTCTTGCGGCGCGTCCGCCTGCCGCTTGGAAAAAATCATCGAAACGCCGATGCCGCCAACAAGCAAAATCGAGCCAATCAGAACGAGCGCGCGCATCTCGCCGTTTGTGGCAAGCACAACGGCGCAGAGGCCAAGAATCGCCGTAAGCATATAAGTGATCGCAACAGACTGCTTCTGATTAAAGCCCATATCGATGATGCGGTGGTGGATGTGTCCGCGGTCGGCCTGCATCGGGTTCTGCCCTTTCGCAAGGCGGCGCAAGATGGCAAAGCAAATATCAAAAATCGGAATGCCGAGGATCAGGAACGGAACCGCAAACGAGATAACGGCGTAGAGCTTGAAAAGTCCCATAATGGACAGGCTCGCCATAACGAAACCGAGGAACGTTGCGCCGGTATCGCCCATAAATATCTTCGCCGGATTGAGATTATACGGAATAAAACCCATGCACGCGCCGAGCAGCGCGGCGAGGATCACGGCAATATTTCCCTCCGCAACCAGCAGCGCAATCACGAGCTGCGAAGCCGTGGAGATTGCGCTCACGCCAACCGCAAGACCGTCAAGTCCATCGATGAAGTTAACGGCGTTCGTGATCGCAACGATCCAGATGATCGTGAGCGGATAGGAAAGCCATCCGAGATTCAGGTAAGTTGCATCGCTGAAAACGTTCGGGTTGGAAAGGAACTGAATCGTGCAGCCGTGCGCAACAACGATTCCTGCCGCAACGATCTGCACCAAAAACTTCGGGATCGCCTTGAGCGCATAAATATCATCCAAAACGCCGACGATCACGATCAGCGCCGAGCCGAGCATAATGCCGCGGATCTGCTGATCGATCTTCGCAAACAGCAGCGTCGAGAGCATAAACGCAAAGAAAATCGCAAGTCCGCCGAGACGCGGGATCGGCGTTTTATGCATTCTTCTGCCGTCCTTCGGGACGTCTACCGCGCCGATTTTATAGGCAAGACTTTTCACAAGCGGCGTTGAAAGAAACGCGACGACGCCAGCAACAACAAGCGCCATCAGCAGCTTAATGATCACACTTCTATCCATAATCTATCCCTCGTTACCGGGCAACGAACCCAACTTTTTTATAGACCTTGCGCAGCGTTTTCGTTGCAAGATACGATGCTTTCTCCGCGCCGTCCTTGCAGACCGCTTCCAGATACGCTTTATCCTTCAGCAGCCGCTGGCTCTCCTCGCGGATCGGGCGCAGCAGCTCGATCACCGCCTCGCCCACAGCCGGCTTGAAAACGCCGTAGCCCTGCCCTGCGAAGTCCGCTTCCGCCTGCTCGATCGTTTTTCCGGTGGCAGCGCAGTAGATCGTGAGCAGGTTGGAAACGCCGGGTTTATTCTCCTTATCGTAGCGCACGGCTGTTTCGCAGTCTGTCACGGCGCGCTTGAACTTCCGCGCGATATCCTCCGGCGAATCCATCAGGAACACACAGCCGTCCGGCTCGGATTTGGACATCTTATTCTCCGGCGTGCCGAGGCTCATGATCCGCGCGCCCATCTTGGGAATGAAGGGTTCCGGGATCGTGAAGGTATCGGGGAAGGAATTGTTAAAGCGCGCAGCGATATCGCGGCAGAGCTCAACGTGCTGCTTCTGATCCTGCCCAACCGGTACGAGATCCGCCTGGTAGAGCAAAATATCCGCCGCCATCAAAACCGGGTACGTAAACAGACCTGCCGTAATATTGTCCGCGTGTTTGGCGGATTTATCCTTGAACTGCGTCATGCGGCTCAGCTCGCCGAACTGCGTATAGCAGCCGAGCACCCAGCTCAGCTCCGCATGCTGCGGAACGTGACTCTGCACGAACATGATATTCTTTTCGGGATCGAGTCCGCAGGCAATATACTGCGCCATCTGCTCCAGCGTCCGCCGCCGGAGATCGGCAGGGTTCTGCCGCACGGTGATCGCGTGCATATCCACGATGCAAAACAGGCAATCATAATCCTCCTGCAGGGCAGCCCAGCTCTTGATTGCCCCCATATACGAGCCGAGCGTCAGATCGCCGCTCGGCTGAATGCCGCTGAAAATGCGTTTTTTCTGATCCATGATCTCATTCCTTCTGATTTTATAAATTGCGTAAAAGCATAAGCAGGAACAGTTTACCATATTTGCTTGCTTTTTACAAGAAAACATTGACAGCTTTCGCAATTAAAATTATTATAGTATCGAATTTGAGATTCCGAAAAGAGGAGAAAGATCAATGAACCGTAAAATCAAATTCGGCGTGATCGGCGCGATGGAAAGCGAGGTTGCGCAGCTGCGCGATGCGCTTTCCGGCGCGGAAAAAACCGATTTTGCCGGACTGACGTTTTATAAGGGAACGCTCGGCGAAAACGAAGTCGTTCTCGTAAAAAGCGGCGTTGGTAAAGTCAATGCCGCGCGCTGCGCACAGATCTTGATCGATCGTTTCGCGGTGGATTACATGATCAATACCGGCATTGCAGGCGGCATCGGCGAAGGGCTCGCGGTCGGCGATATCGTGATCGGCACGGAGCTTGTGCAGCACGATTTTGACGTTACGCCGTTCGGCAGAGTTCGCGGCAGTCTTTTTGCCGACGGCGATCCCGATCACCCCACCGTTTTCTGCTCCGATCCGTGCCTTGCAAACGCCTTCAAAATTGCGGCTGCGGATTTCATCGCCGCGGAAAAGATCCGCGCCGGGCGCATTGCAACGGGCGATCAGTTTATCGCATCGCAGGAATTAAAACGCGCGATCGCGTCGGAATTCCATGCGCTTGCCGCCGAAATGGAGGGCGGCGCCATCGCGCAGACAGCAGCGCTTTCCGGCGTACCGTTCATCGTACTGCGCGCGATCTCCGACCTTGCCGACGGTACTTCCCACGGCTCATTCACGGAGTTTGAGCAGCAGACCGCCGACCTCTCCGCCGCCGTATTAGAGCGGATGGTTCGTAATTTCACCATGGAGGAACACTGAAATGGAACTCGATATGAAATACTTTGAAGAAATGGAAGCCAAAATCCCCAAGGGTAAAGTCCGCACGCGTTTTGCCCCCAGCCCCACGGGCTATATGCACGTTGGCAATCTGCGCACGGCGCTCTATACGTGGCTGATCGCAAGAAATGCCGGCGGCACGTTTATCCTCCGCATTGAGGATACTGACCAGGGTCGCCTTGTCGAGGGCGCAACGGACGTGATCTATCGCACGATGGCGCAGTGCGGCCTGACGCATGACGAAGGGCCGGACGTCGGCGGTCCGGTTGCGCCGTACATTCAGTCGCAGCGGCGCGATACCTACGGTAAATACGCCGAGCTGCTGATCTCCAAGGGCGGCGCGTACCGCTGCTTCTGCGGCAAGGACGAAACCGAGCCGGCAGACCCGAAGGAGATTCAGAAGCACGTTTGCGATTGCCCGAAGCTCACCGATGCGGAGATCGCGGAAAAAATCGCATCCGGAGCCTCTTACGTCATTCGCCAGAAGATCCCCCAGAAAGGAACGACGACGTTCCACGATGCCTCCTTCGGCGATATCACGGTTGAAAACAGCGAGCTGGACGATCAGATTCTGCTCAAGTCCGACGGACTGCCCACCTATAACTTCGCAAACGTGATTGACGATCACCTCATGGGCATTACGCACGTTGTGCGCGGCAGCGAATACCTGTCCTCCGCGCCGAAGTATAACCTGCTCTATGAATCGTTCGGATGGGACGTGCCCACCTATATTCACTGCTCCCCCGTTATGCGCGATGCGCAGCATAAGATGTCCAAGCGCCACGGCGATCCGAGCTACGAGGATCTGATGAACGAAGGCTACCTCACCGAGGCCGTGCTCAACTACGTTGCGCTGCTCGGCTGGTCGCCGAAGGGTGCGCTTGCCGAGCGTGAATTCTTCACGCTGTCCGAGCTTGCCGAGGCGTTTGATATTGCCGGCATCTCCAAATCCCCTGCCGTGTTCGATATTGCAAAGCTGCGCTGGATGAACAGTGAGTACATGAAGAAGCTGCCGCCGGAAGTCTTCTTCGAAAAAGCCGAGCCGATCCTGCGCGAAGCAATCCCGAATCCGGCAATCAACCTGAAAACCGTTGCCGCGCTTGTGCAGTCGCGCTGCGAGATCCTTACCGATCTGCCGGGGCGCGTAGACTTCCTTGCAAAGCTGCCAGATTACGACGTTGCGCTCTACGTTCACAAAAAGTCCAAAACAACGCTCGAAAACTCGCTTGCCGCGTTGGAAGCTTGCGTACCCGTTCTGGAAAACCTCACCGATTGGACAAACGAAAGTCTCTATGCCGCGCTGACCGAGCTTGCAGCAAAGCTGGAGGTAAAAAACTCCATCGTGCTCTGGCCGCTGCGCGTTGCCGTTTCCGGCAAGGAGTCCACGCCCGGCGGCGCAACCGACCTCTGCGCCCTGCTCGGCAAGGAAGAATCGCTCCGCCGCATCGCGGACGGCATCGCGCGATTGAAGGCTGCGCAGTAAAATGAAAGAAACCCTGCACGGTTTGTGTCATTTTGTACAAAAAATGTAAATTTAAGGCTTTTCCTTAAAAAGATACTTGATAGAATGACAAAAATCGGATATAATACCACAAGTTAAATTATGCCAATTGCGTTTTCGCGGTTGGACATTCAAAAATGGAGGTAAACCCTTATGTCTATCAAAGTTGGTATCAATGGCTTTGGTCGTATCGGCCGCATGGTCTTCCGTGCGTCCATCAACCACCCCGAAATCGAGATCGTCGGCATCAACGATCTGTGCGAGCCGAAATATCTGGCGTACATGCTCAAGTACGACACCATGCACGGCGCATTCGCAGGTACGGTTGATTCCACCGAAACCGGCATCGTTGTCAACGGCAAAGAGATCCCCGTTTTCGCAGAGCGCGATCCCGCTGCTCTTCCCTGGGGCAAAGTTGGCGCAGAGTACGTTGTTGAGTCCACCGGCCTGTTCCTGACGAAGGAAAAGGCACAGGGCCACATCACCGCCGGCGCTAAGAAGGTCATCATGTCCGCTCCTTCCAAGGACGACACTCCGATGTTCGTCTGCGGCGTCAACCTGGACGCTTACACCCCCGACATGACCTTCGTTTCGAACGCATCTTGCACCACCAACTGCCTGGCTCCCATCGCAAAGGTTCTGCATGATAACTTCGGCATCAAAGACGGCCTGATGACCACTGTTCACTCCGTCACCGCTACCCAGAAGACCGTTGACGGCCCGTCCCAGAAGGACTGGCGCGGCGGCCGTGCAGCTACCGGCAACATCATCCCCTCTTCCACCGGCGCTGCAAAGGCAGTCGGCAAAGTCATCCCGGCTCTGAACGGCAAGCTCACCGGCATGTCCATGCGTGTTCCCACCCTGGACGTTTCCGTTGTTGACCTGACCGTTAACCTCGAGAAGCCCGCTACCTACGAGCAGATCTGCGCAGCCATGAAGAAGGCTTCCGAAGGCGAGCTGAAGGGCATCCTCGGCTACACCGACGAAGACGTCGTTTCCAGCGACTTCCTCGGCGACGCTCGTACCTCCATCTTCGACGCAAAGGCAGGCATCGCTCTGACCGATACGTTCGTGAAGGTCGTTTCCTGGTACGACAACGAGATGGGCTACTCCAACAAGGTTCTCGAGCTCATCAAGCACATGTACTCCGTCGATCACAAGTAATTGATCTTACGAAAACGGCTTCCCACATGGGAAGCCGTTTTTCTTGCTTTCGGCGCATTAGATGATATAATAGAGCAAAAAGCGAAAGGAACGCGGCTATGAATATTCTCGTTTGCAACGTGGGCAGCACGTCGCTCAAATATCAGCTTTTCGATTCCGATTTTGCCGTGCTTGCGCGCGGCGGCGCAGAGCGCGTCGGAACGGAAAAAAGCGTTTTCTACGTAACGGAAAACGGCGAAAAGCAGTTTACTTCCCTGCCGCTTCCAACCCATCTGGAAGCGATCGAAGCCATGCTGCGTGCGCTCGGCGGCAAAACGCCGGACTGCGTTGCCTTTAAGGTTGTCCATGCGCGCGGCGTAACCGGCACGCAGTATCTGACGGACGAGGTGCTTTCCGCAATGGAAGCGTTCAACACCGTTGCGCCGGCGCATAATCCGCCGTACCTTGCGGCAATTCGCCTGTTTCGAAAAGCAATGCCGGGCGTGCCGCTGATCGGCGCGTTCGAAACGGCGTTCCACGCAGACCTTCCCAAAGAAGCGTCGCTCTATTCCATTCCGATCTCCGTCAGCCGAAAATATGATATTCACCGCTACGGCTTCCACGGCGCATCGCATGAATACCTTTCGCGCTTCGCCGCAGAGCGGCTTGGGAAAGGCGAAAGCAAGATCATCTCCTGCCACCTTGGCGGCAGCGGCAGCATCTGCGCCGTAAAAAACGGCAAAAGCGTGGATACCTCGATGGGCCTTTCGCTCCAGTGCGGCGTGATGCACAACAACCGCTGCGGCGATATTGATCCCTACGTGATCTTCTACCTTGCCAAAGACGGCGGTATGACACTTGACGAGATCCAAACCATGCTCGAAACGAAGAGCGGCTTTCTCGGCATGACGGACGGCCTTTCCGGCGATGTGCGCGACGTGGAAAAAGCAGCGAAAGAAGGCAACGAGGACGCCGAAACCGCGCTCAAAAGCTACGCCTATTCCATCCGCAAATACGTCGGCGCCTACGCCGCGGCAATGGGCGGCGTTGACGCAATCGTTTTCGGCGGCGGCATCGGAACGGGCAGCGCGGCCGTGCGCGCGCTTGCGCTATCCGGGCTTTCCTTTATCGGCATTGAACTTGATCCCGATAAAAACCGAGCCGGCTGCGAGGATATCTCCAAGGACGGCTCTCGCGTGCGCATCTTCTTAACGGAAACGAATGAAGAGCGCATCGTTGCGGAAAAAGCTGCCGCGCTCTTAGGGCAATAAAAAATCGGGTGCAGCGCACCCGATTTTTTATACCTTAAAACAGACCTGTGATTTTTCCGTTTTCATCCACGTCGATCTTCTCCGCCGCAGGCACCTTCGGAAGCCCCGGCATCGTGAGTATATCGCCCGTCAGCGCAACGAGGAACCCTGCGCCGGCTGCAACCTTCAGATTGCGGACGGTTATCGTAAAGCCGGTCGGCGCGCCAAGCAGCGTGGGATCGTCAGAGAACGAATACTGCGTTTTCGCCATGCAGATCGGCAGCTTTCCGAAGCCGAGCTGCTCCAGCTCCTGCATCTGCTTTCGCGCGTTCGCCGTCAGCGAAACGCCGCTTGCATGGTAGATTTTCTTTGCAATCGCCGTCAGCTTTTCTTCGATGGTATCTTCCGTATCATAGGCAAAGCGGAAATCATTTTTTTGCTCGCAGAGCTTCAGCACCTGCTCGGCAAGCGCCGTGCCGCCTTTGCCGCCCTTTGCCCAAACCTCGCTGAGGGCAACGTTTACGCCGTGTTCGCGGCATTTTTCTTCCACAAGCGCAAGTTCCGCTTTCGTATCGGTCGGGAATGCGTTGATTGCAACAACGCAGGGCAGCCCAAATACCGTTTGGATGTTCTCGACGTGGCGCAGCAAATTCGGAAGACCTGCTTCCAGCGCCGAAAGATTCTCCGCGTTCAGCTCCGCTTTCGGAACGCCGCCGTGATTTTTCAGCGCGCGAACCGTTGCGACAACCACAACCGCAGCGGGACTTAACCCAACATAGCGGCACTTGATATCGAGGAATTTTTCCGCGCCGAGATCCGCGCCGAACCCTGCCTCGGTCACGGCATAGTCGCCGAGCTTCAGCGCCATGCGCGTTGCCATCGCGCTGTTGCAGCCATGCGCGATATTCGCAAACGGACCGCCATGCACGAACGCCGGCGTTCCCTCCAGCGTCTGCACGAGATTCGGTTTCAGCGCGTCCTTCAGCAGCGCCGTCATCGCGCCCTCCGCCCTGAGATCGTGCGCCGTCACAGGCGCGCCGCCGTAGGTGTAGGCAACGACCATTCTACCAAGCCGCGCCTTGAGATCGGGAATGCTCTCCGCAAGGCAGAGTACCGCCATCACTTCCGAGGCAACTGTGATCTCAAAGCCGTCCTCCCTCGGAACGCCCTGCATTCTGCCGCCGAGACCGTCAATAATATTGCGAAGCTGGCGGTCGTTCATATCAACCGCGCGTTTCCAAACAATGCGTTTCACGTCGATTCCAAGCGCGTTGCCCTGCTGAATGTGGTTATCCAGCATCGCCGCAAGGAGGTTGTTCGCCGCGCCGATCGCGTGGAAATCGCCGGTAAAATGGAGGTTGATCTCCTCCATCGGCACAACCTGCGCATAGCCGCCGCCGGCAGCGCCGCCCTTGATGCCGAAAACCGGCCCGAGCGATGGTTCGCGCAACGCAACGATCGCGTTCTTGCCGAGCTTTCGCAGTCCGTCTGCAAGTCCGATGGTCGTGGTTGTTTTTCCCTCGCCCGCGGGCGTCGGATTGATCGCCGTAACGAGAATCAGTTTTCCGTCCTTGCGGTCCGATTCGCGCAGCAGGCTGTAATCCACCTTTGCTTTCGTGCTGCCGTAGCATTCCAGATATGTTTCATCAATGCCCGCAAGCTTTGCGATCTCCGTAATTCTTTTCGCTTTGCAGGCTTGCGCAATTTCAATATCAGACAGCTGCATACGCAATCCTCCCTGCTCGTAATTTGCTAAAAGTATATCCCATTGCGCAGTCAATTTCAACTGAAATTTTGGTATTTTGCCGCTGCGCACATCCCTTTGCGCCATAGCATTTGCAAGATTGCCGTCTGTCCATGGCAGACGGTTTTCCCCGCGTGAAATCTTGCGATTTCAGCGGGCAAATGCTTGTCATTTATTGATTACAAGGATAGAATATAAGGCGGCAAAAAAGCAATTAACAGCGCGTTCTGTCCGTCTTCGGCGAACAGAAAGAGCAAATCGAGGTGCGATATGAACTGCTGAAAGACGTCCGTCTTTATCTTTTCGATATGGACGGCACGGTTTACCTGGGCGATCATCTGTTTGACTTTACGAAAGAGCTTCTCGCGGCAATCCGCGCGAGCGGCAGAAACTATCAGTTTATTACGAACAACTCCTCCCGAAGCGTCCGCGCTTACGTTGAAAAGCTCGGCAGGCTCGGCATCGAAGCAGCGGAGGACGATTTCGTAACCTCCGCGCAGGCAACGATCCGCTATCTGAATCAGAACCACGCCGGCAAGCGGCTCTACGTTTGCGGAACACAATCGCTGATCGAAGAATTCCGCGCGGCAGGCTTTGCCGTTCCGCAGGATATCGAGCAGACGGACGTTGTTGTGCTCGGTTTCGGTACGGAGCTGAATTTCAAGAAGCCGGAAGACATCTGCAAGCTCTTCTCCAAATATCCCGATATGCCCTACATTGCAACGCACCCCGATTTCGTCTGCCCCACGGAGTTCGGCAGCATTCCGGACTGCGGCAGCGTGATCGAAATGCTTGCACACGCAACGGGCCGCCGCCCGATTGTGATCGGAAAGCCGGAACCGCTGATGGTGGAGCTTGCGCGCGATAAATTCGGCCTTGCGCCGCGGCAGGTCGCGGTCGTGGGCGACAGGCTTTATACGGATATTAAATGCGGCATCAATGCCGGCGCGGTTTCGATCCTGGTGCTCTCCGGGGAAACAACGCGGCAGATGCTTGCGCAGAGCGAAGAAAAACCCGATCTCGTGCTGGAAAGCGGCGCGGAGATCTTGGCGGCATGAAGGTCACCTATTCCGCGCACGTGCCGGATGTGATCCTCGGCGACGTGAACGTTCTCAAGGACGCGCCCATGGATATGATCCGCGCCGGCTACGGCGACATTCTCGGCAAGTTTTCCTGCCTGAACGACTGGAAGCTTGCCGTTGTCGTAAATGATGAATACTTCTGCCAGGAAGTCTACGACCAGACCTACGATATGCTCATGCAGACGAAGGACCTCGGCGCGCGTCTGCTTGCACGTGATCCCGACGCGATTGAAACGCTGATGAACGCGCTCGTGGGCGTGGGCGTTGCAATGGCATACGCCGGAAACTCCCGTCCTGCATCCGGCAGCGAGCATCACCTCTCGCACTACTTTGAGGTGGTCGGTCTTGTCCGCGATGAGCCGTATTTCCTCCACGGCATCGACGTTGCGTATTCCGCCGTCGTTACCGAGCAGCTGCGCGAAAAGCTGCTGGAGAAAACGCTGTCCTTTGCGGAAAACAAATTCGATGAAGAAGCATGGAGCAAGGAGATCCGCCGCGTTTACGGCTCTGCCGCCGAAGGCGTGATCGCGCTGCAAAAGAAACTCGGCTGGCACGCAGAGGACCGCGTTGCCGATTACAAGGCAAAATGGGACGCCATCTGCAACGTGCTGCGCGAAGTTCCCTCCTCGAAGGAGCTGATCGCATATCTTGCGAGCGTAGAGCTTCCGATGGATCGCTTCTATGCGCAGTATTCATCGCAGAAGTTAGAAGACGCGATCCACTACGCAATGGATCTGATGGACCGCTACAGCGTTCTTTGGCTGTATAACACACTGGAGGAAAAGGCATGAGCACAAAAGTCATCGCAATGGATCTTGACGGCACTCTGACGCAGCACAAGCAGCATCTTACGCCGGAAAACCGCGCCGCGCTCGTTGCGCTCGGCAAAAAGTATAAGCTGCTGATGGTCGGCGCAGGGCAGGTCATGCGCATTTTCCTGCAGCTTGAGAAATTCCCGCTGGACGTGATCGGCAACTACGGTCTGCAATACGGCACCTACAACGCGAAAACCGGCGATATCGACATCGTCCGCGACCTCTCTTTCCCCTGCGACCGCGAAAGCGTTGAGCTCCGCGTTACGATGCTGCGCGAAAAATACGGCTATACGAAATTTGCCGGCGACAACGTAGAGTATCACCCCTCCGGCTGCATTACCTTCCCCATCCTCGGCACGAAAGCGGAGCAGGCGGATAAGCTGGCGTTCGATCCCGACCGCAAAAAGCGCCGCACGATCTATGCCGACGTTTGCGAAACGTTCTCCGATTACGTCGTGTTCGTCGGCGGCTCATCTTCGTTCGATATGGCGCCAAAGCCCTACAACAAGTTTTACGCGCTCGATCAGTACTGCGCCGAGCACGGGCTCAAGCATGACGAAGTCGTCTATATCGGCGATGACTACGGCCAGGGCGGCAATGATGAATCGGTCTATCAGTCCGATTTCCCCTACCTCACGATTGACGATTACCGCGATTTCCCGAAGGTCGTCGCGCATCTGCTGTAAAAAAGCGTCCAGACGCCGAAATCCCAACCGGATTTCGGCGTCTTCTTTTTCGCCGCTTGCAAAGTTTTTCGCAATCTTCTATAATTCTTTTGAAAAAGGAGGCTTCGGGACGCTGCATGAGCTGATCGACAGGAAAGAGAAAAAAGTCGAATATATCGAGCTGATCTATGACCTCATCTTCGTTTATATCATCGGGCGCAACAATTCGCTGCTGCATGGCTTTTCCGGCGGCTTCGTAGAGCCGGCGGCATTCGCCGCCTACGTTATGACAACGCTTGCCGTCATTCAGATTTGGAACTACAGCACCTACTATATCAACATCTACGGCAGGCACAGCGCGCGTGAGCACGTTTTTCTCTTTGTCAATATGTTCCTGCTGTTTGCAATGATTTACCGCTACAAAAAGCTGATCGAAGCAGTCGGATAAAAGAACGCAAGAGAAAATCTCTTGCGTTCTTTTGTTGACACCTGCTGCGCGAATAATTATAATCGAACTGTAATTACCAATATTTGGAGGAAGTTATTTCATGGAAAAGAAACGCGCGCAGTGGAGCAGCAAGATCGGCTTTATCCTGGCGGCAGCCGGCTCCGCTGTCGGTTTGGGTAATATTTGGAAGTTCCCCGGCAGAGCTTATGAGGGCGGCGGCGGCGCATTTCTCGTAATCTATCTGATCATCGTAGTTGCGCTCGGTATTCCCTTGATGCTCACAGAGCTCTCCATCGGCCGCGCAAGCCAGGCAAACGTTGTCACCTCCTTTGAAAAGCTCGGTCATAAGGGTTTTTCTTGGGCTGGCTGGATCGGCGTGGTCGGCGCATTCATTATAACGAGCTATTATTCTCACGTTGGCGGCTGGGTGCTGCGTTACGTTTTCGGCTACATAACTGACGCCCCGATGATCTACGCCGATTCAACGGGCTATTTTCTAAATATGCTCGGCGCTTTGCCATCCGGCGAAACTTTCTTCCCGTGGATCGCAATTGTGTTTGCCGCGGTCTTTATGCTCATCAATGCCATCGTCATTATACGCGGCGTTGAAAGCGGACTGGAGCGTTTTAACAAGATCGGTATGCCGGCGCTGTTTATTCTTCTGCTGATTCTGCTTGTCCGCTCCGTAACGCTCCCCGGCTCTGAGGACGGTCTTGCGTTTCTGCTGAGCTTCCGCTGGGAAAACGTCACGTTCCAAACCGTGCTTGCCGCGCTCGGTCAGGCGTTCTACTCGCTGTCGATCGGCATGGCGATCATGGTCACCTACGGCTCTTATCTCTCAAAAAACGAAAACATCGAAAAGAACTCGGTCATCATCTGCCTGATGGATACGCTCGTTGCCATAATTGCCGGCTTTATCATCGTCCCTGCCGTTTTCGCAACGCTCGGGCCGGAGCAGATCGGCAAGGGCGGCAGCTTCGCCTTTATTTCCCTTGCGCGCGTGTTTGAGCAGATGCCCGGCGGTCAGTTTTTCGGCGTTCTGTTCTATCTGCTGCTGCTCTTCGCCGCGCTGACCTCCTGCACGTCGCTGATTGAAAGCATCGTCGCGTTTTTAACCGAGCGCTTTTCCTGGAAACGCACCGGCGCAACGATTGCCGTCTGCCTCGTGATGTTCCTGCTCGGCTGCCTCTACACCTGCTCGCAGGCGGCATTCCCAATCAAGGGCATCTGGTTCGATGCGGCAAACGGCATTTCCTTCCCCGCTTTCGGCGACGCAATGGAGTTTTTGACCGACCGCCTCATGATCCCCGACTGTGCGCTCGGCATCTGCATTTTCGTCGGCTGGGTCTGGAAGCCGGAGCGCATCATTGCCGAAGTTGAGCAAAGCGGCGTGCGTTTCAAATTCGCAAAGCTCTACCGCGTCATCGTCCGCTACGTCGCTCCGCTTGCGATCCTTGCAATCCTCGCAATCAGCTTCGTCACCGGAACAACGCTAAGCTAAGCAATAAAAAAAACAGCCCAAAAGGGCTGTTTTTTTTATTGCTTAATTCAGTTCCAAGCCGATCTGAATCGCTTTCAGGTTGATATCGAACATATTTGCGTGCTTTGCGGAAACAACGCTGCGAACCGCGTCCTCGAGCCCCTCCTGCGCAACCGGCGCGCATTCGCGGATAACCTTGCCCACCATAACCATGTTGGCAAGATTGCCAAGCTCGTTCTGCTGCGCCAGCTTCGTTGCAGGAACGTAGAAAACCTTCACGTCCGTGCGCCCCACCTTGCGCTCGATCAGCGTGGAATCCACAAAGATCGTGCCGCCGGGAACGACCGCGTCCTCGTATTTATCAAGGGACGGCAGGTTCATGGCGATCAGCACGTCGGGGTTGTTGACGATCGGCGAGCCGACAGGCTCATCGGAAAGCACAACGCTGCAGTTCGCAGTGCCGCCGCGCATTTCAGGCCCGTAAGACGGCAGCCAGCTGAGCTGTCTGCCCTCCATCAAGCCCTTGTTCGCAAGGAATTTGCCGGCAAACAAGATGCCCTGTCCGCCAAAGCCCGCAATCAGAATCTGCGTAGTCATGCCTGCACCTCCTCTGCGGTCTTATCGCGGAATACACCGAGCGGATAATACGGGATCATCTTCTCTTCCACCCAGTCAAGCGCCTTCTGCGGCGTCATACCCCAGTTCGTCGGGCAGGCGGAAACCACCTCAACGAGTGAGAAGCCCTTGCCCCGGATCTGATTTTCAAACGCCTTTTGAATAACCTTCTTTGCTTCCAGCACGTGCTTCACGTTGTTAACGGCAACGCGCGCGATATACGAAGGGCCGTCCAGCGCGGAGAGCAGCTCCGCAACCTTAACGGGATAGCCTGCCGTTTTAACGTCGCGGCCGTAGGGCGATGTCTGCGTAACCTGCCCGGGCAGAGACGTAGGCGCCATCTGACCGCCGGTCATGCCGTAGATCGCGTTGTTGACGAAAATAACCGTTATGTTCTCGTTGCGCGTTGCGGCGTGGACTGTTTCCGCCATGCCGATGGAGGCAAGGTCGCCATCGCCCTGATACGTAAACACAACGCATTCGGGCAGGCTGCGCTTGATGCCGGTTGCAACGGCAGGCGCGCGGCCGTGCGCCGCTTCCACCATATCGCAGGTAAAGTAATCGTAAGCCATAACGGCGCAGCCGACCGGCGCAACGCCGATTGCGCTGCCCTCAATGCCGAGCGTATCGATCGCTTCGGCAACCAGCCGATGGATAATGCCGTGGGTGCAGCCCGGGCAATAGTGGAATTCCTTCTGCGTCAGGCTCTTCGGTTTTTCAAATACGACCATTACTTCTCGCCTCCCGTCAGCTTTTCGATTGCCGCAAGCACTTCATCGGGCGACATGATCATGCCGCCGGTTCTGCAGCAAAGCTCCACTTTGCGCGCGTCATGGGTTGCAAGGCGCACGTCTTCGATCATCTGCCCCATGGAAAGCTCCACGGAGAGGAAGCCCTTCACCTGCGCCGCGGCTTTTTCAAGCGCTGCCTTCGGGAACGGCCAAAGCGTGATCGGGCGGATCAAGCCAACCTTGATGCCCTTTTTCCGCGCGGCGACCACCGCGTTTTTCGAAACGCGGGCGGCAATGCCGAACGCAACAACGCAGTATTCGGCATCATCCATCATGAACGACTCGTATCGCGCTTCCGTCTGCTCAATCGTATGATAACGCTCGTAACGCTCGAAATTCTTCTTTTCCAGCTCATCGGGCGCGAGATAGAGCGAGTTGACGATGTGATGCTCGCGCTTGCACTTTGTTCCGGTAACCGCCCAGGGCTTTTCCTCAAATTTGGGCTCCTGCGGCTCCGCCAGCTCAACCGGCTCCATCATCTGCCCGATGGTGCCGTCGGCAAGCAGCATTGCCGGCATACGGTACTTTTCCGCAAGCTCGAACGCGAGCGCGGTCAAGTCCGCCATTTCCTGCACCGAGGACGGCGCAAGCACGATCAGATGATAGTCGCCGTGGCCGCCGCCCTTCGTCGCCTGGAAATAATCCGACTGCGACGGCTGAATGCCGCCAAGACCGGGGCCGCCGCGCTGAACGTCCACGATCAGGCACGGCAGATCGCTGCCAGCAATGTAGGAGATGCCCTCCTGCTTGAGCGATACGCCGGGCGAGGACGAAGACGTCATAACCCGTCTGCCCGTGCCGGCAACGCCGTAAACCATGTTGATTGCGGCGATCTCGCTCTCCGCCTGCAGGAAAACGCCGCCGATCTTCGGCATACGCTTTGCCATATAGGCGGCAACCTCCGTCTGCGGTGTGATGGGGTATCCGAAATAATGGCGGCAGCCTGCGCGGATCGCAGCCTCGGCGATCGCTTCGTTGCCCTTCATCAGAACTTTATTTCCCATTTCAGACACCTCACTTTTCTACCGTAATCACGCAATCGGGGCACATCGTTGCGCAAAACGCGCAGCCGATACATTTTTCCTGGTCGGTCATCCGCGCGGGATTATGCCCTTTTTTGTTGATACGGTCTTTTGCGATTTCAAGAATTTTCTTCGGGCAAGCCTCTACGCAAAGGCCGCAGCCCTTGCAAATGTCTTCCCGAAACGTAACTTTCGGCATATCATTCGCTCCTTTTCAAAAGAGTTTCGGTTGCAGCTTCAGCGGAAATACGTTCTCTGCGCGAACGCGCTCGGCAAGGTCGCGCTTTACGGCGGTAAAGCAAATCGGGAGCTTTACCTGCTCCGAAAGCGTTTGCGCAAGCGGCAGAGAGCTTTCCACCGTTTCGGCGGTGGTTGCATCGCCGAGATTCGTATTGTTGACGATCCCCGTAAACGGCAGCTGCGATGCCGCCTCGATTTCGCGCAGCACCTCCACGGCGCTTTGCACGTCGCGCGTCAGCGGACGGCAGAAATTCACAACGAAGAGCATTTCGTAGTTGTTTTCCTCGCGGATATACGGAACGTATCTGCCGAGCGCGTAAGCGCCGCGATCGTCGCCGCCAACGTCCAGCACCGCGTAAACGTCGCGCCGCTGCACAAGCCCGTAGACCTCCTGCGGCAGCGCCGGCAAATCCACGTTGCTGCCGGCAAACGGCAGCGCGATGACCTCAATGCCCTGCCCTTCCAGCTCCTGCCGCGAGTCGGCGGAGCGGAAATAGGGATTGACAATGTCAATATCCGCAAGCGCAACGGTTTTGCCCTGCCGCTTCAGTTCGGCTGCCATATTGACCGCAACGTTCGTTTTGCCGCTGCCGTAGTGGCCGCAGAAAAGCGTTACGCGCTTCATTTGCCTACGGTGATGCCAAGAGGATACGTCCAGCCCATGAAGTCCTCAACCGTGCCGGTCTGGATGCCGTAGAGCGTATCATACAGCTTCTGCGCAATCGGGCCGACCTTCGTATCGGCAACCTCGATCTCCTTGCCGTTGTAGTTGAGCCAGCCGATCGGCGAGATGACCGCCGCCGTGCCGGAGGCGAAGATTTCCTGCAGCGTGCCATTCTTGCTCGCTTCAACGATCTCATCGATGGAGAGCTTGCGTTCGCTGACCTTTACGCCCCACTTTTTCAGAAGCTGAATCACGGAGTTTCTCGTAATGCCGGGCAGGATCGTGCCGGAATCGAGCGGCGCGGTAATGACTTCGTCCGCAATGCGGAAGAAGGCGTTCGAAGTGCCGATTTCCTCAACGTACTTGTGCTCGGCAGCGTCCAGCCAAAGGACGTCCTTGCAGTTGTACTTCATCGCGTCCTGGCTTGCGCGCATGCCGCCGCCGTAGTTGCCGCCGACCTTTGCGTAGCCCGTGCCGCCTTTTGCCGCGCGGATATAGTTGTCCTGCACGTAGATGCGCGTTGTGGTGATGCCGCCGTCGTTTGCGGCATAGTAAGAGCCGGTGGGGCTGAGGATAATCATGAACTTATAGTGCTTCGCCGGCAGAACGGAGAAGGAAACCTCATCGCCGAAGATGAACGGACGGATATACAGCGCCGTGCCGGGCGCGGTGGGGATCCAGTCTGCATCCGCTTCGATCACTGCCTTCACAGCCGCAAGGAACAGATCGCCCGGCAGCTCCGGAATGCACATACGCTCATTCGTGCGCGCCATACGCGCAATGTTCATATCCGGGCGGAAAATCTGAACGCTGCCGTCCGGGGTGCGGTATGCCTTCATGCCCTCAAACATCATCTGCGCATAGTGCAGCACGCACGATGCCGGCTCGATCAGAAACGGCTCATGCGGAACGATGCGGCCGTCATGCCAGCCCTGACCCTCGTCGTAGTCCATCACGAACATATGGTCCGTGAAGTAGCGCGCAAAGCCGAGCTTCGTTTCGTCTTCGGGGCGCGGCTTCGGATGCTGTGTTCTCGTCACCGGGAAATTGTACGTCATCTTCATCGACTCCTTTTCATATATCGTTTTTATTTTGTTACGTTATAAAGTTCGGGGCGTCTGTCCCGAAAAACATTGATCGTTTCGCAGATGTTCTTGCGGATGAAAAGATCGCATTCGGCGGTGATCAGCTCTTCCGTCTCGCCTGCAATCGCAAGCGTTTCGCCCCATGGATCGTGGATCGAAGAGTTGCCGCCGTACTGCGTCTCCCCTGCTTTTCCGCAGGAATTGCAGCAGACGACAAACGCTTGGTTTTCAATCGCGCGCGCCTTTGTCAGCGCCAGCAGATGCGCAGTGCGCACGTTCGGCCATTGGGATACCACGAACAGCACGTCCATGCCGCCGACAGCGTAAGTCCGCGCCAGCTCAGGAAAGCGGATGTCATAGCAGATAATGATTCCGCACTTTGCGCCGTCGAGCGTAAAGGGCGCTAAATGATCGCCTTTTTTGAAATACCGATCCTCCCCCATCGGGGTAAACAGGTGCGTTTTATCATAGGCTGCGGCAAGATTTCCGCCGCGGTCAAAAACAAGCGCGGTGTTGTAAACGCCGTCCGCCTTGCGGTTTGCAACGCTGCCTGCAACAAGGTTCACGCCGAAGCGCTTTGCAAGCGCGCCGAGCCGCTGCTTCACGGCAGCACCGTCGTCATCGGCAAGCGCCGCGAGGTTCTCTTTCGGGAAAAAGCCGGTGTTCCACGTTTCCGGCAGAACGATCACGTCGCTGCCCGACTGCGCCGCTTCGGATATAAGCCGCTCCGCCTTCCGGAAATTTTCTTCCGGCTCGGCAAAGCGCATATCCATCTGAATACAAGTAATCTTCATTTGCGCACCTCACAGCTTGCTGCGCTGGATTTTTCCGCTGACCGTCTTGGGTAAGCTCCCGCGGAAGACGACGATTCGCGGATATTTATACGGCGCAGTATGCGTTTTTACGTAGTTTTGAATCTCTTTTTTGAGCGCTTCCGTGCCCTCCGTGCCGGGAACGAGAACGATGGACGCTTTTACAACCTGTCCGCGCACATCGTCCGGCGCGGCGGATACGCCGCATTCAAGCACGTAGGGCAGCTCCATAATGACGCTCTCGATCTCGAACGGCCCAATGCGGTAGCCGGAGGACTTGATCACGTCGTCCACTCTGCCGACGTACCAGAAGAAGCCGTCCTCATCGCGCCATGCGGTATCGCCCGTATGGTAGTAACCATCGTGCCATGATTCATCGGTTTTTTCCTTGTCGCCGTAATAGCAGAGCGCAAGACCGCACGGCGAGCCATGCTGCAAATTTACAACGATCTCGCCAACCTCGCCGACCTCCACGGATCTGCCGTCGGGATCCACAATGTCAACGTCGTAGATCGGCGCGGGCTTGCCCATGGAACCGATCTTATGCGGCGCACCAACGAGGTTGCCGATGATCATCGTGCTTTCCGATTGACCGAAGCCCTCCATAATGTGCAGCCCCGTTGCTTTTTCGAACTGGCGGTAGACCTCGGGGTTGAGCGCTTCGCCGGCAGTCGTCATGTGCTGGACGGAGGAAAGATCGTATTTAGAAATGTCCTGCTTCACCATCATGCGCAGCATCGTAGGCGGCGCGCAGAAGGTGGTAATATGGTACTTTGCGAACATCGGCAGAATGTCCGATGCGTCGAAACGGTCAAAATCGTAGACGAACGTTGCCGCCTCGCACAGCCACTGCCCATACATTTTGCCCCACATGGCTTTCGCCCAGCCCGTATCGGAGATCGTAAAATGCAATCCCTCGCGGTCAACGGCGTGCCAGTATTTCGCGGTGTGGAAATGACCGAGCGGATAGCGGTAGTCGTGCGCCGCAATCTTCGGATAGCCGGACGTGCCGGAGGTAAAATACATGAGCATCAGGTCTTTACCGCAGGCGGTATTCTCATCGCGCGAGAAGCGCGTGCTGTAAAGCGGATATTCCTCATCGAAGCTGCGCCAGCCTTCGCGCGAAGCATTGACGATCAGCTTGTTTTTCAGCCCGTCGTAGCTTTCGCAGGCGATGTCCACCTGGTTTGCGGTATCGTCGCAGTCCGTGCAAATCACGGTCGTTACGCCGGCGGCGCGGAAGCGGTATTCCAAATCGTGCGCCTGAAGCTGGCTGACTGCCGGAATCGCGATTGCGCCGAGCTTGTTCAGTCCCAGCATCGCAAACCAGAACTGGTAATGGCGGCGCAGCGCAAGCAGCACGCGGTCGCCCTTTTTGATGCCGAGGCTCTTAAAATAGTTTGCGCACTGGCTCGATGCGCGCCGCATATCGTCAAAAGTAAAGCGGCGCTCGGTCTTGTCCGCGGAAATGTGCAGCATCGCAAGCTTTTCCGGCTCGCGCTTTGCAAGCTCGTCCACAAGATCGAAAGCGAAGTTGAATTTGTCTTCATTTTTGAAGGTGATCGACGTCGGCGTGCCGTTTTCGTCTTCTGTAACGTCGATAAACTTACGATAGATCCGCTCGCCGTCGTCATGGCGCACTCTGCGGTCGGCATTGGGAACGAGCTTCGCCGGCGTCAGCTCCGGGATCGGCTCGCCGGTGGGGTTGAGAACGATTGCGTAGAAATAGCAGTCCTCATTTTGCACGGCAATCATGCCGTGCGGCGTGGAGCTGTCGTAGTAAATGCTGTCGCCGGGGCCGAGGACTTCCTTGTGGTGTCCGACCTGCACCATCAGATGGCCGGAGATGACGATATCGCATTCCTGCCCTGCATGCGTTGTTAGCTGAATGTCCTTGTGCTGCGCCTCTTCATTATAGGTGCTGTGGACGTACAGCGGCTCGGCAATGCGGTTGAGGAACGACGGGGCAAGGTTGTAGTATTCCATGCCGTGCGCCTGGTCGATCTGCTGACCTTTGCCCGCGCGCGTGAGCGTATAGGAGCTCAGCGTCGGGCTGACGCCCTCGATAATATCCGTAACGTCAACGCCGAAGGCAAGCGCGCAGCGATAGATAAAGGCAAAGTTGAGGTCGCTTTCGCCGTTTTCGCAGCTCAGGTACTCCTCTACCGTTACGCCGGTCTTTTCCGCCATTTCCTGCGCCGTGAAGCGCGTGATCTCGCGCAGCTCGCGGATACGCAGAGCCATCTCCTTAATTTTGAAATCCAGTCCTGAAATCTTTTCCATCTTTATCGTCCTCTCGCATCATAAAAAAACACTCGTCTCAAAGCAATTCTTTGAGACGAGTGTGATGTTCACCCGCGGTACCACTCAAATTACAGCGATTTCGCTGTCCCTTCAGGGTCTGATAACCCCTATGCCTTTACGCAGCCGTCACGGGAAAGGTCTACTGAGATTCCGAAGAATCCGTTCTTCTTTCCGGCTCAGAAGTTACATATTCGGGAAAATGTCTCCGGTCTTGCACCAAACGCCGGCTCTCTGCGCACATTCGGCTCCGAATACCTCTTCGTCAACGCCTTTATGATCTGACATCGTTCATTCAAACACGGTTTTGACGTTGTCAGCTCTTATTGAATTGCTTTGATTTTAACTGCCCTTTATACAATTGTCAAGAGGTTTTTTCAGTACTTTTCACATTACAGCAAATTGCGGCGGATTTTGCCGCTGATCGTCTTGGGTAAGCTCTCGCGGAAGACGACGATTCGCGGATATTTATACGGCGCAGTATGCGTTTTTACGTAGTTCTGAATCTCTTTTTTGAGCTCCTCCGTGCCCTCCGTGCCGGGAACAAGAACGATGGACGCTTTTACAACCTGTCCGCGCACGTCATCCGGCGCGGCGGATACGCCGCATTCCAGCACGTAAGGAAGCTCCATAATCACGCTCTCGATCTCGAACGGCCCGATACGGTAGCCGGAGGACTTGATCACATCGTCCACTCTGCCGACGTACCAGAAGAAGCCGTCCTCATCGCGCCATGCGGTATCGCCCGTATGGTAATACCCATCGTGCCACGCGGCGGCGGTACTCTCCGGGTTGCGGTAGTATTCCTTGAAAAGACCAACCGGCGCTTTGTCGCCCGTCTTGATAACGATTTCGCCCACTTCGCCGTCCGGCAGGCTGTTGCCGTCGGGATCGACGATGTCCACGTCAAACAGCGGCGAGGGTCTGCCCATCGAGCCGAGCTTGTGCGCCCCACCAATGAAGTTTGCAATCGAAAGCGTGGTCTCCGTCTGACCGAAGCCCTCCATTATCTGCAAGCCCGTCGCCTTTTCGAAGAGCCTGTAAACCTCGGGGTTGAGCGCCTCTCCGGCGGTTGTCATGTGGCGCACGGAGGAAAGATCGTACTGCGAGATATCCTGCCGGATCATCATGCGCAGCATCGTAGGCGGCGCGCAGAAGGTGGTAATATGGTACTTCGCGAACATCGGCAGAATGTCCGCGGCGTCAAAGCGGTCAAAGTCATAGGTAAAGACCGCGCCCTCGCAAAGCCACTGCCCGTAGAGCTTGCCCCAAAGAGCTTTGCCCCATCCGGTTTCGGAAATCGTGAAATGCAGCCCCTCATCGCTCACGCCGTGCCAGTATTTGGCGGTCATAAAGTGGCCGAGCGGATATTTATAGCTGTGCTCCGCGATCTTCGGATAGCCGGTTGTGCCGGAGGTGAAGAACATCAGCATCGAATCATCGCCGCAGGCGGTATCCGCTGTGCGATAGAAATGCGTGCTGTAAAGCGGATATTCTTCATTGAAGTCATGCCAGCCCTCGCGCGAGCCGCCAACAAGCAGCTTCGTTTTCAGCGTCGGGCTCGTCTTTTCCGCAAGCTCAACCTGTTGGGCGGTATCGCCGTCCGCCGTGCAGATGATCGCGCTGACGCCTGCGGCGTTGAAGCGGTACTCAAAATCGTGCGCCTGAAGCTGATTGGTTGCCGGAATCGCAATCGCGCCGAGCTTATGCAGCGCAAGGATCGCAAACCAGAACTGATAATGGCGCTTGAGCACGAGCATCACGCGGTCGCCCTTCTTGATGCCGAGGTTCTTAAAATAGTTGGCGCACTGGTTGGAATGGCGCTTCATATCCTTGAAGGTGAAGCGGCGCTCGGTTTTATCCGCAGCGATGTGCAGCATCGCAAGCTTATCCGGGTCGCGCTTTGCCAGCGCGTCAACAATATCGAACGCGAAATTGAACTTGTCCTCGTTCTGGAACTTGACCGAAATCGGATAGCCCGTTTCGCTCTCTTCGCACTGCACAAACTTCGAGGAAATCAGCTGGTGATTGGAGATGCGCGCAGGGATCAAGGTATCGCGCACCATCGTCTCGCTCTGGTCCGCGCCCGGCAGAACAACCGCCAGGAACAGGCAGTCGCGCCCGTCAACGGCGATCATACCGTGCGGCGTGGAGCTGTTATAGTAGATGCTGTCGCCCTCGGAGAGGTATTCGATATTTTCGCCAACCTGCACCTTGAGCCGTCCCTGCAGAACGAGGTCAAATTCCTGGCCGGAGTGCTTGATCAGATGGATCGGCTGATTCTGGAGCTTTTCATCGTATTCATATTTCACGTGGTACGGCTCTGCGATCTTCTTTCGGAACATCGGCGCAAGATCGCTGATCTCGATGCCCTCCTCCTTTGCCGTCTGCAGGCCGTGACCTTTGCGCGTAACGGTATAGGAGGAAAGATGCGCGCTTTCGCCTTCGAGCAGGTCGGTAATGCCGATATCGAAGACCTTTGCGCATTTATGAATAAATGTGAACGGGAAATCGTCCTGTCCGTTTTCATAGCGGATATACGCCTCCGGCGTGACCTCAACCTTTTCCGCCATCTCCGCCTGCGTCAGGCCGGTGATCTCGCGCATTTCGCGGATTCGCAGGGCGATCTCCTGCATTTTTTGGAGTTCGGTATCTGTCATGCAATTACCTCCTTGTAAACAAAAAACACCCGTCTCAATGCTTTGAGACGGGTGTACTGATAACACTCGCGGTACCACTCAAATTGCAGCCGATCGGCTGCCGCTCAGCAGGATCTAACAATCCCTATGCTTTCACGCAGCAACTACGGAAGCGTCTACTCAACTTGCGTTTTTCGGGCTTCGGCTCGGAAGGGATGGGCATCTATGAGACCGCTTTACCGATTTGCACCAGCCATCGGCTCTCTGAAAAAGAAATCTCAACGCCGTCTTCGTCATTGCCTTTGTTGTATTGTTTTTACCACCGCCGCCCCGATTTGTCAAGAACTTTTTTATTTTTTATAATCCGAGGCGTTTGACCGCCTCTTCGCGCATTTTGTACTTGAGGATCTTGCCGGCGGCGTTCATCGGGAACGCCTCCACGAATTCGATGTATTTCGGCACCTTATGGCGCGCAAGAGATGCGGTGATATATGCGCGCATCTCCGGCTCCGTTACGCTTTCGCCCTCTTTCAGAATGATGCACGCCATCGCCTCCTCGCCATAGCGCTGATCCGGCACGCCGATCACCTGCACGTCCTGAACCTTCGGATGCGTATAGATAAACTCCTCGATCTCCTTGGGGTAGATGTTCTCACCGCCGCGGATGATCATATCCTTCAGCCGTCCCGTAATGCGGTAGTTGCCGTTTTCATCGCGGCAGGCAAGGTCGCCCGAGTGCAGCCAGCCCTCGCTGTCCACCGTATCGCGCGTGGCGTTGGGCATTTTGTAGTAGCCCTTCATCGTATTATAGCCGCGCGAGCAGAACTCGCCGTTCTCCCCCGCTGCAACCGTTTCGCCCGTTTCGGGATTGATGATTTTGCACTGCACGTGCGGAAAATCGTAGCCGACCGTATCGCAGCGCACGTCGATGGGGTCCGTCCATGCGGACATCGTGCTGCCCGGGGAGGATTCCGTCTGCCCGTAAACGCTTACGATGCCGGTCATGTGCATCTCGTCCGGCTCGGCGGCGCGGCGCATCAACTCCGGCGGACAGCCCGAGCCTGCCATAATCCCCGTGCGCATATGCGAAAAATCCGTTTTGCGGTAGTCGGGATGGTTGAACATCGCAATAAACATCGTCGGCACGCCGTTGAAGCAGGTGATTTTCTCCTGGTTGATGCACGCGAGCGAGCTTTTTGCCGAAAAGTACGGCATCGGGCAGATCGTTGCGCCGTGCGTCATTGAGGAGGTCATCGAAAGCACCATGCCGAAGCAGTGGAACATCGGCACCTGGATCATCATGCGGTCGGCTGTGGAAAGTCCCATGCGGTCGCCGATGCACTTGCCGTTATTTACAACGTTATAATTCGTGAGCATAACACCCTTAGGGAAGCCGGTCGTGCCGGAGGTGTACTGCATATTGCACACGTCGTCCGGACGGACGGCGGCAGCCATGCGGTCGATCTCGCGCTGTGGCGTCAGCTCCGCGCGCGCCATCGCTTCCTCAAACGTCAGGCAGCCCTGCATACGGAAGCCAACGGAAATCACGTTGCGCAAAAACGGCAGCCGCTTGCAATGGAGCGGCTCACCCGGCTTCGCGGAAGCGATCTCCGGGCAAAGCTCATTAATGATGCCGCGGTAATCGGAATCGAGACAGGAATCGATCATAACCAGCGTATGCGTGTCGGACTGGCGCAGCAGGTATTCCGCCTCGTGAATCTTATAGGCAGTATTAACCGTAACCAGCACCGCGCCGATCTTCGTCGCCGCCCAAAAGGTTATAAACCACGCCGGAACGTTCGTTGCCCAAATCGCAACCTTGCTGCCGGCGCGCACGCCGAGCGAAACGAGCGCACGCGCAAACGCATCCACGTCATCGCGAAACTCGCTGTAGGTTCTCGTATAGTCCAGCGTCGTATACTTAAAGCAGTACTGATCGGGAAATTCCTCCGCCATGCGGTCAAGCACCTGCGGAAACGTCAGATCGATCAGCTCGTCCTTTTTCCAAACGTACTGCCCCGTGCCGTCGTGATTCGGATAGAGCATTTTCTTTTTTCCGCGCGTGGAGCGGAAGCGATGCATATAGTTTACATAATACGGAAGAATGACGTCCAGATCGGGCAGATCCTCCATCCATTCCGTCTTCCATTCCAGCGAAAGGAAGCCGGCATAGTCCACCGAGTACAGCGCGCGCATCATGTCCGCAATGGGCAGCGTACCCTCTCCGACAAGCTCGTATTCGCCCTCATCGCCGGAGTCGCGGAAGTGCACGTGCTTCACGTACGCGCCGAGGTTTTTGATCGTTTCATCGGGCGTTTCGCCGCAATCGCGGTAAGGATGATGCACGTCCCAAAGCACGCCCAGTTCATCCGAAGCGTAAGCATCGAGCAGCTCGCGCACCTTTTTCGTATCGGAGAACGCGCCGTTCGTTTTGATCAGCAGCACAACGCTGTACTTGCGCGCCGAAGGCAGCAGCGCATCGAGCTCTTTTTTTACAGCTTCCATATCCGTGCAGTCCGAGCGGATCGCCACGTATTTTGTCTGCACAGATGCTGCAAGCTCCATCAGGAACAGGATGTCCTGCATCGTCTGCGCATCGCCGAAGCCGATGTTGCAGGAGCTGTCAAACACGGGGATCGTGAGGCGGTTATCGCGCATTTCGCGCAGCGTGGAAGCTGCGTTATATTTATGGAGCGGACCGCCTGCGCCGGTGAGCAGCTTATCCTTATATGCGTCATAGACCTCAATGCCGCCGAAGCCGTTTTCCTTTGCCATCTGGCAAAGCTCTGCCCACGGCGTATTCAGGCGGCCTCTGGTTGAAAAAGAAAGCTTCATTGCTCTGTCTCCTCATAGACGATCTTGTTCAGCGCGTTTACGTATGCCATGATGCTGGAGGCAACGATATCCGTAGAAAGCCCGCGGCCGGAATACAGCTTGCCGCGCGAACGCAGGCGGACAACCGATTCGCCCATTGCCTCCCGGCCTTCGGTGACGGCGCGGATTTGGAAATCATCGAGCTCATAATGCGTTCCCGTAATCTGCTCCATCGCAAGGAATGAAGCGTCGATCGGGCCGTCGCCTACGCAAACGCCGTCGAGCGTAACGCCGTCCTTCTTTAGCTTGATATGGCTCGTTGCGGTGATGATATTGCCGGAGTTTATCACAAAGCTCTCCAGCGTATAGGTCGGCGGGACCTGCAGCGCAGACGTTGCAATCAGCACGTCCAGCTCCTTCGCCGAGATTTTTTCCTTCTTGGCGGCAACGGTTTGGAACGCCTCAAAAACCTTTTTCGCGTCTTCATCCGAAAGGTCGTAGCCAAGCCGCTCCGCCGCTTTGCAAACGGCGTCGGCATCGTCATGCGCGCTTAAGGAGAAGTCCTCTTCTTCTCTTACGCCGCTGTCAAAGGGCGATGCCTTGCTGCGGTTGGTTTTGCACAGCCAAACGATCTGCTCCATCGTGCGGCGAAGCTCAGTCGTCCGAACGGCGCAGGTTGCGCCGAGCGTATCTTCATGCGCGCGCAGGATCGCCGCAAACTTGCCGAGCGAAACCTCGTCCTCGCCGCAGGAAACAACCTTGATCTCGTCCGCGCCTGCCTGAACAGCATCAACGGCGCAGGCGTCTGCCATATAGAGATTGTTTGAAATGCTCACGCCGAGCTTAATCTCCGCGCCGAGCGCCTTTTTCGCGTTTTCTGTGAAATGGAAAAAGTCCTTCGGCATCAGCTCGCCTGCCGTATCGCATACGGTTATGCGCGTCGCGCCGTTTTCTTCCGCCGCGTGAATCGCTTTTTTCAAAAACTCCGGCTCGCTTCTGCCGGCGTCCTCTGCGCAGAATTCCACGTCCGCGCAAAGCGCGCGACATTCTGCAACCGTCTTTGCGATCAGCGCAAGCATATCATCCGGCTTTTTGTGGTAGAGGTACTCCATCTGCACGGTTGAAACCGGCAGGCTCACCTGCAGCCGCGCGTGCTTCGCGTCTTTCAGGCAGCTCCAGATAAACGCTGCGCCGTCCGGCTCGGTTGCCGGAACCGGCACGGTGAGACACGCATGCGAAACCGCAGACGAAAGCGACTTCAGCAGCAAAGCGTCCGTTCTTCTGTTTTCAATCGGCGCGGTTTCAATCGAGGAAACGCCGAGCTTATCGAGCAGCTTGCAAAGCTCGATCTTCTCGCGGAAGGAAAGCGTAATGCCGCTCCCCTTTCCCATGCGCTTCATCGTAACGTCGCTAAGCCAAATGCACTTCATAATCATTCCTCCCCGGATAAAAAACAAACGCCCCCGAAGTCCGAAGACTTCAGGGACGAAACGAATTCGCGGTACCACCCTGATTATCGCATACGCGATCACTCACAGGACTCAAGCAAGTCCTACGCCTGTAACGGGGCGACCGTGCGGACTTACTTGCTTTCGCTTTGAGACCGCCTGCTCGGGAACCAGACTGCCGTTTGACTTTGGCATCGGCTTACACCAGCCGCCGACTCTCTTTGGCGCTCCGTCAAGGGCAAATTTCCGTCATCGCATTTCACTTTGAGCCGATTATACTTGCAGTTTTTCCGTTTGTCAAGACATTTTTACAAGCAAACAGCCTTCCGAAGATAAACTTCGGAAGGCTGTTTTTGGCACCCCGGAGACGATTCGAACGTCCGACCCTTCGCTTAGGAGGCGAATGCTCTATCCCCTGAGCTACCGGGGCAGGTATGAAAAATCAGCTGTACTGCGGCTGATTTTTTTCGGGTAATAGAAAAGAGAGACGCCGGTGGCGTCTCTCTTTGGAGCTACTGGCCGGACTCGAACCGGCGACCTGCTGATTACGAATCAGCTGCTCTACCAACTGAGCCACAGTAGCGCATCCCGACGGAAACACATTGTATCATAAAAAAAGTCGTTCGTCAATCACCTTTTGCGCATCTTTTTTGCGATCACCACATAAACTGAAGAAAGACGATTTTCAGAGGTGACGAATTTTGACAGTTTTCTATGATCCGCCGATCGGCGGCGATGTGGACGATCTGATTTTTCAGGACGAGGAATACAGCGTTTCGCAAAGATAATGCTTTACAGTAGACCCTTTTTCCTCTATAATAAGCGGGAAAGAAGGAGTGACAAGCTTTGGCACGAATTGAATTTGGCGAATACAAAGTTAAGCTTTCGGGGCTTCACCCGAAGCTCGATGCGCTTGCCGAATCGCTCGATATTGCGCGCGGGCGCGACGATCTGGAGCGCCTGCACGCGCAGATCGAATCGCCCGGCTTTTGGGATAACCAGGAAACCTCGCAAAAGGTCATGAAGCAGGCACGGCAGCTGGAAGCGAAGATCGAGCGCTACGAAAAAATGTGCGGCGACTGGGACGATCTCACCACGATCTGCGAAATGGCAATCGAGGAAGACGATGATTCCATGCTTGACGAGCTGACCGAAGGCTACGCGGCGCTGGAAGAGAAAATGGAGCGCGCGCGGCTGGAAAGCCTGCTCACCGGCGAATACGACGGCAACAACGCGCTTGTATCGTTCCAGGCCGGCGCAGGCGGCACCGAGGCGCAGGACTGGTGCCAGATGCTCTACCGGATGTATACGCATTGGGCGGAGCGCCACGGCTTCACCTATAAAATTCTCGACTATCTCGATGGCGATGAAGCAGGGCTCAAATCTGCCAGCATCATGATCGAGGGCGAAAACGCCTACGGCTTCCTCAAGAGCGAAAACGGCGTGCACCGGCTCGTCCGCGTCTCCCCGTTTGACGCTGCCGGCAGACGCCACACCTCATTCTCCGCCGTTGAGGTCATCCCCGAAATCTCGGACGATACCGAAGTGGACATCCGCCCCGAGGACATTGAAATGCAGGTTTACCGCTCCTCCGGCGCAGGCGGCCAGCACATCAATAAAACCTCGTCCGCAGTCCGCCTCATTCATAAGCCGACAGGCATCGTTGTCTCCTGCCAGACACAGCGCGATCAGTTCCAAAACAAGGAAACCTGCATGCGGATGCTCCGCTCGAAGCTGATTGAGATCAAAGAGCGCGAGCATCTGGAGAAGATTTCCGATATCAAGGGTGCGCAGCAGAAGATCGAATGGGGCAGCCAGATCCGCAGCTACGTTTTCATGCCCTATACGCTTGCAAAGGATACGCGGACAGGCTATGAGATGACGAATATAAACGCCGTTATGGACGGCGAGATCGACGGCTTCATCAACGCCTATCTCACCTGCGCGGCAACGGGAACGTGGGTAACAAAATAACGCTTGCTTTTCCCTTCGCAATATGTTATAATCCCAATGCTTATTTAGAAATAACCAACCGCTGGAGGAATAGAAATGGAAACTTTACGTCTGATTTTAACGATCATCCAGGTCGTCTGCGCAGTAGTGCTCGTGGCAATCGTCACCGTTCAGTCCGGCAAGAGCGCCGGTCTCGGCAGCGCCATCAGCGGCTCGCAGGAGAGCTACCTTTCGAAGAATAAGAGCGCATCGCTCGATGCAAAGCTCAGCCGCGCAACGAAATGGGTTGCGGCAGTCTTCATTCTTCTGACGCTCGTTGTCAACCTGCTTGTTGTCTAATCATAAAAACGCAAACGGCATCGCCAAGGCGATGCCGTTTTTTTATCGGATTTCCACGCCGGAGTAGTAATGCTGCAAAATCTCGCGGTAATTGCTGCCGGCGTTTGCCATTGCCTCCGCGCCGTATTGGCTCATGCCAACGCGGTGTCCGTAGCCGAGCGTGTCGAATACAATCTCGCCGCCTTGCACCGAAATGCGCGCGTTGGTAGATGGCAGCGCAAAGAGCTTTCGCACTTCAGTGCCTGTAAACTCCGCGCCCGCAAGCGTGATCGTTTGGATGCCGCCGCCCTCGCTTCGCACTGTATTGCCGATCCAATCCTGCGGAAACAGCGAAAACTTTACGGTCTTTCCGCTCTGCGAAAGCTTCTCGCGGAACGCAGCAATCGGCATGGATATTACGCTTTCAAACTTACTGCAATCTTCTTCCCCCGGACTTTCCACCGATTGCAGATACGGCACGTCGCTGCCCCAAACGGCTACCGCAGCTTCACTCCTGCCGCCGGAGCAGGAATAATATACGGCGTCAATTAGCGCGCCGTTATAATAGAGCTTCTCCCCTTTTGTCGCGCGCACGGCGGAGAGCGCCTTTTCCCAATACGCCTCAAAATCGCTCCCGAACCGCTCCGAAAGCTCCGCCTTGCTCCGATACGCCTGGCAGCAGGCAAAGTCCGCGCAAACGTCCGCATCCTCATGCTTGCCGCTCTGCGCCGTCTTCGCGGAAAACGTCCGCGCGGCAACCGCCTGCGCCTTCATCGTTTCAATCGCAAACGACGGCAAGCACTCCGATAGTACGACGCAGGTAAGATACTCCTCTTCCGGCATTTCCAAAACAGCCGAGTCCGTTTTCACGCGGATCATCTCCTCTGCGTCCTGCGGCGCGCTCTGCGGCTGCTCAATAATCAAAATGTAATTTTCCGTTTTCGGCATTGCCTCCGGCGCGGATAGAATCGCCGTGCCGCCAAGCGCGATCACCGCCGCGCAAAAAGCCGCAATCAGTTTCATTCGGACCGCCTCCGTTTCAGTATACGCAGGGGCATGTCCGCAATATACGCGCCGTCCTTCGCCGTTACTTGACACGCTTTTTCCGCCGTCGTATAATAATTACACCCTATTTCGACAGGAGAGCACCATGAAAAAGAGCGTAAAACTGATTCTCATTCTGGCAATCGCGGCAGTTGTGCTGTTTGCCGCAGGCGCCTATATTCTCATATTCCAAACGCACGTCACGTCTGATTTTTACGTAAAGCACGGCGACAGCGCACTTGCCGCCGGCAACTATAAAGCCGCCGTGCGCTACTATTCCAGCGCGCTGCAGCTTCCGCAAACCGAGCCTTCGGTTGCAGTTTCGCTTGCGGAGGCTTACGTTGGCGCCGGCAACTTCACCAAAGCGGAATATACGCTTGTAAACGCCATCACAAAAACGCCGGACCTTCCCGATCTCTATCTTGCGCTTTCGAAAACTTACGTGCAGCAGGGCAAATTCCTCGATGCCGACCGTATGCTCTCGCGCATCGCGGATGAAACCGTCCGCGCCGCGCTCGATGCGCAGCGGCCGCAAGCGCCCACGCTCTCGCCTGAAAGCGGCTTTTACGCAACGTACATCACCGTTACCGCGAAAGCAAAAGACGGTACGGTTTATTTAACCACCACCGGCGCATACCCCTCGAACGAAGGCGATCTCTATTCCGAACCGATCGAGCTTCCGCTCGGCGAAACGACCGTCTGTGCCTTAACCGTAAACGATCTCGGGCTTGTCAGCCCGGTCTGCTACGCCGGCTATACGATCGCAGGCGTTGTTGAGCCGATCACGCTTACGGATGCCTCGCTCGATTCCGCGGTGCGCACGGCGCTCAATAAAAACCCGGAAGATACAATTCTCACAAGCGAGCTTTGGGAAATGGAGGCGCTTTCCCTCTCGGCGATCGCCGATGCATCGCAGCTTTCCGCCTTTACAGGTCTGAAGCATCTCACGGTTGAAAACGCAACCGCCTCCGATTTCTCCTCCATCGGCGCACTGACGCAAATGGAAACGCTGCAGCTTTCCGGCTGCATTCTCTCCGCCGATACCGTTTCGGCAATCGGCAAGCTCACCGAGCTGAAGGAGCTCTACCTTTCCGGCTGCGCCATCGGCAGCATCGAGCCGCTGAAAACGCTCACCAAGCTCACGGCGCTCGATCTTTCCAACAACAACGTCAGCAGCCTTGCCGCGCTCTCGAATATGAAAGCGCTCGCAACGCTGAAGCTCCATAACGACCCGATCACGGACATCGCTCCCCTCTCCGGCTGCACGGCTCTGAAGGAGCTGGACGTATCCGGCTGCAGCGTTGCCTCGCTTGCGGCGCTCTCCGGCATGAAATCGCTTGAAACGCTGAACGCCGCAGATAACGAGCTTACGAGCCTCTCTGCGCTGAAGGGCTGCGAGAGCCTGAAAACGGTCAACGCTTCGGCAAATAAGATCACAGAGATTGCCGTTTTGACCGAGCTTCCCGCGCTGAGCGTATTTGACGGCAGCTATAATGAGATCTCCGCGATTCCGCAGTTCCCGTCCTCCTCGCATCTGCAAACGATCAATCTGAATTATAATAAAGTAGCAAGCGTCAAGGGGCTTTCGGGGCTTCCTTACCTCAATTACGTGCATTTGGATTACAACCAGGTATCCGATCTATCTCCGCTTGAAAACTGCGCAAACCTCGTCCAGGTTGATGCGTGGGGCAGCCCCATTTCCGCCGGCGTTACCGCCCTGCAAAACCACAGCATCATCGTCAACTATAACCCCAACGCTTAACGGAGGCAGCATGAACCGTCATCAGTACACTGCCGAGATCGCCGGAAATGTGTTTTCAATCGAAAGCCGCTTTGACCATCGCGCGTTCTTCCGCGACTATCTCTCGGAAAAGCCGCCGGCATTTACGCTCCGCCCTGAGCAGGCGGACCTCGATGCAATCCGCGCGCAGTTCGAAGCGGAAAGCGCGGAAACCGGCGAACCGATCCCTGCGCTGACCGATGCGTTTTTAGAAAACAACGCGCTTCACGCGCTGCTTGCGGAAGAGATGGCGCGGCGAAACGCGCTGCTTGTGCATGGCTCGGCAATCGCCGTAGACGGCGAAACGTATCTCTTCACCGCCAAAAGCGGCACCGGCAAAAGCACGCATACGCGCCTTTGGCGCGAAAAATTCGGCAGCCGCGCCGTGATGGTCAACGATGATAAGCCGTTTCTCCTTATCCGTGAAGACGGCGTTTTCGCCTGCGGAACACCGTGGAACGGCAAGCATCGGCTGAGCAGCAACGTCTGCCTGCCGCTCAAAGCGCTGATCCGTCTGGAGCGCGGCGCGGAAAACCGCATCGTGCCGATCTCCGCGCCGGAGATGTTCCAAACGCTGCTCGGCGCAGCGTACCGAAGCCGCAAAAAAGAAACAATGGCAAACGTTCTCGTAATGGAAGACGCCGTCTTATCCAAAACCGCCCTCTATGCCCTATGGTGCAACATGGAGTTAGACGCGGCGGACGTCGCCTATAACGGCATGAAAAAACCGGAACTGTAACGTCCTTACAGTTCCGGTTTCTTCTTATACGTCAATATCCATCGTGATCGTCACGTCGTAGTCGGGGTAAGCCTCCTGCAGCTCCTTGCGAATCTGCTCGTAAACCGCCTCGCGGTCTTCCAGCGCAAAATCGAGAATCACGTCCAAATGGAGGAGCTTGCGCTCCTGATCCACGCGGAAGCCGTGCATCTGCAAAACGCCCTCATGCGCAGAAACAAGCTTCATAACGTCCGAGCGAAGCGCCTTTACCGCATCATCCTGCGTGTTGACCGCGTAGATGCTGATGCCCGTCAGAATCACGCCGTGCTTTTCAAAAACGCGGTCAACGATCCGATGCTCCATCAGATCGATCTCTTCGGCGTTCATCGTATCGGGAATTTCAACGTGAACAGAGCCGACGAGCAGATCCGGGCCGTAGCTGTGCAGGATCAGATCGTATGCGCCGCTTACAACGTCTTCTTCGCAGATCGTCGCGCGGATTTCCGAAAGCAGCTCGCGGTCAGCGCGTTTACCGAGCAGCTCGTTCGTCTGCTCCAGCAGCATCTCAATACCGGCTTTGATGATAAACGCCGAAATCAGAACGCCAACGTACGCCTCCAGGCTGATATGCCAAAGCAGATAGATCACAGCCGAAAGCAGAACAGAAAGCGAAAGCACCGCGTCGAACGTCGCATCCGAGCCGGAAGCCACAAGCGCGCCGGAATCCACCTTTTTGCCAACGGATTTTACGTATCGCCCAAGTACGAGCTTCACAACGATTGCCGCCGCAAGCACAATCAGCGTCAGCGTTGAATAATCCGCCGCTTCTGGCGTAATGATTTTCTTTACCGATTCCACAAGCGCAGTGATGCCGGCATAGAGAACAATCGCGGCAACGATCATCGCGCTGAGGTATTCGATCCTGCCGTAGCCGAGCGGATGCTTTTTATCCGGCTTGCGTCCGGCAAGGCGCGTGCCGATGATCGTAATAATCGAAGAGAGCGCGTCGCTCAAATTGTTTACCGCGTCCAGTACGATCGCAATCGAGTTTGAAAGCAGCCCGACAGCCGCCTTGAACCCTGCCAGCAATACGTTTGCCGCAACACCGATCACACTTGTGCGAACAATCACGCTTTCGCGCGTTTTTGTTTCGTTATTCGCCATAACAATACCTCCCTGTAATTTATCCTATGTCAGCCGATCAGCCGAAATACAGATCCTCCCGCGCTGCGCGCCGTACCGTTGCCCAGCCGAGCAGGAACAGCACCGCAATATACGCAATAAAAAGGATCATGGAAAGCGAACCTGTGAGCGAAGCGATTGTATCGTAGATGCCGTGCAGGATCATCGGAACGATCACCGACCGCCGCAGCAGCGCCTTCGTCTTGCTGCCGCCGGCACGCTCGCAGTGCTTCGCCGCGCCGTACCAAACGCCCATAAACACGCCGAAACAGGCATGGCCGGGAATCGCAGTCACCGCGCGGAGCAGCGCCGTCTGCAGGCCGAACTGCAATACGTAGGAAATGTTCTCCCACAGCGCAAAGCCGAGCGAAACCGTCACCGCGTAAACAACGCCGTCAAAACGGCAGTTAAACTCCGGCGTATCCCATGTCCTCCGCTTGAGAACGTAAAACTTCGCGCCCTCTTCCGCAAGCCCAACCACAAGCGTAAAGTATGCCGCGTTGTAAGCAAGCGTCCCCTCCGGCAGCAGCATCGGCAGAACGATTCCGCCTGCGCGCTCAAGAACGATTGCAATCACAACCGAAAGCACCGACCGAAACACCAGTCCCACCAGCAGATCAACAGGCTCTTTTTCCTTTCGGTCCAGCTTGTAAACCTGAACCATCAAAAAAACGGCAGGCAGTACCGCCGCAAGAAACAACAATCTCATTTGCTGAATCCTCCCGTCTGAAGTCCGTACTTTCTCTTGATCCGCTCTAATTTTTCAAGCATCGGGTCTGCCAGCAGCCACAAAAACAGCGCCGTTGCCGCTGCGTGAACGCAGTCAACCGGGAAGCCGGTCACGTAGTACGTCAGCAGAATTTCCGGCGTTACCGTATGCGCCCAGATCACCGCCGAAGCGGTATTCATAATCAGTCCGTAAACCGCGATTGCCGCAATCGCCCCGAAAACAGCGAGAAGCAGCCGCGATGCGCCGCGGCGGAAAAGCAGCCCTGCAAGGAACCCGACAATGCCCATCGCCGCCATCTGCCAAGGCGTCCACGGTCCCTGCGAAAAGAGCAGATTGGAAGTAAGCATCGTCACCGAGCCGACCAAAAATCCGGTTTCCGCGCCGAGCGCAACGCCGGCAAGGATCGTCAGCGCCAGGACGGGCTTGAACTGCGGCAGCATAAAAAACGCAGCGCGCGACGCAACGCCGAGCGCGCAGAGTGAAGCGATCAAAACAAGCTCTCTCGCCTTCGGCTTGCGCCCCTCAAACGAAATGAAAAAAGGAAGCAAAATCTCTAATAACACCAAAAGCGAAATGAAATAGTATTTCCTGCCGCCGAGTACCGCTTCGCCAAGCCAAATCGTAAGCGGAACAAGCACCAGCACCGAAATGCAGGCAAGCACCGTCCGCAGCGGCGTTTTTCGCCGCGTGATGTGAATGCTTCCGCTTCTCTTTTGCCGCAGCATCACGGCGCACAGCAGCACCGACGCAAAAAACGCGCCGTAGCGCAAAAGCTCCGCGCTTGTCAGCGTGCGCGAAAGATCGCCGGACAGCAGCTCGTTTAAGCTGCTTGTCCGCAAAAACCAGATCAGAATCCCGATCGCGGACGCGCCGAAGATCGCCGCAAGGAGCTTTCTCCAAAGCGGCAGCTTCGCCGTTTCTTTTACCGGCGCAGGCGGAATCTCTTCCGGCGCATACGCCTGCGCTTGCGGCAGCTCTCCGCCGCAGGCGTAAATCAAATCCTCCGCCGTCACCGCATCGGGCAGCAGCTCGCGCGCCATGCGGCTTGCGGCGGTCGTATAAAAGCCGTTTCCGGCGAAAAACGCGCGCGGCGTTCCCTCCGATGCGATACTGCCGCCAAACAGCAGCGCGCAGCGGTCGGCGCATAGCGCGCAGAACTCCACGTCGTGGCTCACGAGGATCACCGTTTTCCCCTGCGCTGCAAGCGACCGCAGAATCTCCGCCAAAACCGGCTTAAACGCTGCGTCAACGCCCTTCGTCGGCTCATCGAGCAGCAGCGTATCGGGCTGCATCAATAGCACCTTTGCCAGCGCGGCGCGCTGCATCTCGCCGCCGGAAAGATCATAGGGGTGGCGCTCCAACAGGCGCTCAAGCCTGCAAAGATGCACAGCGTCATCTATATCCTGCGCCGTTTCCATAAGCGATTCGCGCAGCGTTTTATGCGCAAACAGCGTGCGCGGCTGCTGCGGCATCAGTACGGTTTTCCCTTCCGTTTCCGCCGCGCCGCGATACGGCTTACGCTCGCCGTCGAGCAGCTTCAGCAGCGTGCTCTTCCCTGCGCCGTTGCCGCCGACGATCGCAAGCACCTCACCCGGATACGCCGCAAGCGATACGCCGCGCAAAACGTCGGGCGTGTCCTTTTCATAGCGGAACCAGGCTTCCCGAATAAGAACGCAAGGTTCACCCGTATGCGCTTTTTCCGCCATGCGCGGAAGTTCCTTCAGCGGCTTGTGCGCCGCAAAATCCGCAAGCCACTTTCTGCCCTCTCTCACCGTAACCGGGCAGGGCGGCTCGGCTACAACCGCCGACCATACGCGCATCGCAGCCGGCATTGCGGCAAACATTCCATGATCGCGCATCGTCAGGCCGATGCTGCCGGGCGCACCGCAGCAAAGCAGCCGTCCGCCGTCCAATACAGCCGCCTGATCCGCAAGCGGCAGCGCATCCTCCAGCCGATGCTCCGAGAGCAAAACGGTCGTGCCAAGCTCGCGGTTCAGCCGCGAGAGCATGGAGAGAAACTCCGTTGCGGCAATCGGATCAAGCTGCGCGGTCGGCTCATCCAAAATCAGAATCTCCGGCTGCAGCGCCATAACGGAAGCCAAATTCAGAATCTGCTTCTGTCCGCCGGAAAGCGCATCGGTATCGCTGTCAAACCAATCCTCAATCCCGAAAAACGATGCCATTTCCGCAGTGCGGCGGCGAATCGTCATCGTATCATAGCCGAGGCTTTCCAGCCCGAACGCAAGCTCGTGCCAAACCTTGTCCGTTACAATCTGCTCTTCCGGCGATTGCGAAACGAACCCGATCCGTGATGCTTGCGCTTTCGCATCCAGCGATAAAACGCTCTGCCCATCAAGCAGGATCTCGCCCGAGCGTTCGCCATGCGGCGCAACCGGCGGCTTGCAAAGGCGCAGCAGCGTTGTTTTGCCGCTGCCCGATGCGCCGCAAAGCACCGTAAAAGAGCCGCTCGGAACGGTTAAACTTATCTCCTGGAGCGCAGGCTCGGCGCAGTCCGGGTATGTAAAGCTTAAATTTCGGATCTCGATAAGCGCCACTGCCGCACCTCCCAAGCATCAAGAATCACCGGCGTCAGGCAGAGGAGCAAAAACGCTGCCTGAAATCCTGCGAAAACCGCTCCATGCGCGAGCGGATACCATGTCCACGCAAACGCGCCGGCAATCCAGCCTGCAATCAGCCCTCCGCCGCAAAGCGCGAAAAAGCCAAGCAGCACGCGGTCAACCGTTTCCAAGCGATAGATAGAAAACGACGTTCTGCCGGGCAGTCCATACCCACGGCACTTCATGCTGTCCGCCGTTTCGATAGCGGCTTCCAAGCTCCAAGTTACCGCAATGGAAAGCGTATCGGCGGCGCGAAGCAGCCGATTTTTTCGGAGCTTCCGCCGCGCCTGCGAAACGAGGCGATAGCGGCGGCGAAACGCCGGAACAAAGCGCAGCGTCATGCTGAGCAGCAGGCTCAGCGCAGGCGCGGCGCGCCCGAAGAGCCATAAAAACTTATCGGATGATAAAACGAGCGTGCAGCAGCGCAGCCAAAGGATCATTGCCGCAAGCAGCGTGGCTGCCGCAACGCCATAAAGGATGCTTTCCATCGTCAGCGGATTGCCGGATGGAAAGTACCAAAGGATCGTTGCGCCCGCATGGTTAAACAGCGGATTGATCACCGCCGCCAGCAGCGCAACGGGCAGCGCAAAGCGGAGCGTCTGCCAAACCTTCGCGCCCTCTAACCGCGCGCAGTAAGCAAGCCCCGTTGCAAGCGAGATCGCAAGCGAAACGGGGTGCATCCAAAACGCGGTCATCACAAGCACAAGCGCAAAAAACAGAAAGTTTACGCCCGGATGCCGCGCGGAAAACGCATCACGCGCCATTCTGCCAGCCTCCTCCGCCAACGTCTGCGCCGAGATCGCACGTATAAACCCAAACGATCACGTCGCCGTCTGAGAGCGTATATTTGCTGCATCCGAAATTCGGAAACACGCCGTTGACCTTATACATCCAGCCGGAAAGCTCCCCGGCATCGAACTCGTAGAGATTGCCGATCCCCTCAATATACGCGCTTTCATACATCGGCGTTTCGGAAAACTCCATATGGATCGCGTTTTCCATGCAAACACGCTTTAGCACCGTAAACACAGTATCGTCCGCCTGCAGCTCTACCTTCGTTTCGGGAAGCAAAACGCCGCTATCGGGCACAAACGCTGCTTTCTCCGGGTCAAGCAGCTCCGGATTTTGCAGCAGCGTGTCGCAGCGGATGGAGATCGTGCAGCTCGGCTTTGCTTCCGGCTGCGGTTCGGGTGCTTTTGCAGGCTCCGGCTCTGTGACCGGCTCCGGCTGCTCTGCCGTAGGCTCCGGCTCCGCAATCGGCTCCGGCACAATCGCTTCCGGCGTCTGCTCCGCCTGTTCCGGCTGCGCCTGCGCCGGCTGTTCCGGCTGCTTTCCGCCAAGGAAAAAAGCAGCGCAAAGCGCCGCCGCGATCAGCAGCGGGATCAGCACTTTCCATTTGTTTCGCTTCCACCACATATCAGTTCTCCAAAAGCCTAAATACCATTCTCGCCACCTCGCAGCGCAGGATCGCGCGATTTGGCGCCATTGTTTTCTTGTCTAAAATACCTGCCGCATAGCAGGCGGCAACGCCGTCCTTAGCCCACGGCGCAACCTGATCCGCATCCGCCGCCGGAATCGCTCCGCCGATGGATGCCTTGCCGCGCATCGAAAGCGCGCGCGATACCATCAGCGCAGCTTCCTGCCGCGTAATCGTTCCCATCGGATCAAACACGCCTGCTCCGCGCCCTGTAATGATGCCGCTCTCATATGCCGCGCCGACAAACGGCGCATACCATGCGCCCTCCGCAACGTCGGAAAACGCATCGGTTATCTTCTGCTGCAATTCCAGTCCGCGCGTCATGACCGCCGCGAATTCCGCGCGCGTCATCGTGCTGTTCGGATCGAAAATCCCATCGCCGCGTCCATTGAGAACGCCTTTTTCCGCAAGCGCTTCCACCGCAATTCTGTCGCCGTGGAACAGCAGATCCCGAAACGGCGCATCGGGAAGATACAGCGCGCCTTTTCCGCCGCGCAGACGCGCCGCTGCGGTCAGCGCCAAAAACGCCTGCTCCGTCGCCATTTGGTTGCGGTCGCCGTCCATCGTATGGCGGTAGCTGCCGTCGGGAAGCGCAAAGCCCTCCAGCGCCTGCATTTGCCGCTCGGGATCGATCCCAAGCGTACAAAGCGCAACCACGGTTTGCGCCGCGCTCTCTGACGACGTAAACACGCTCTGCGCCTGCAAAAGCGATACGCCCTTCTCAATCGCAGCTGCAACTGCCGCCTGTTTGCGGTAAAGTGCAAGCGCCTGCAGCGCCATCGCCGTAATATCTATATCCGAAACCGTCTGCGTCTTGGAAAGATTCCAGCCGCCGTCCGGCAGCTGCCGGCGCAAAATTTCATCCACGTAGCTTTGGCGGATCGCGCAGGGATACGCGCCGCTGTCCAGCGCGATCAGCGCCCAAATCGCGCCGTTGAGCCCCTGCTTCGTTGTCGCCTTGAAATCGGAAAGCGCCGCGGTCAGATCAAAGCCGCTAACGCTTCGGGCGTCTTTCCCTGTCAGCGTCAGCGCAAGGATCACGCGTGAGTTTTCCGTATACTTGCGGCTGTCAAGGATCGCGCCGTGCGCTTTCACGTATGCATCCGCCGTTTCGTGATACGCGCTGAAATACCCATCCGGCACGGCTGCGCCGCTCTGCGCAAGACCGATCACCGCCCATTCGCCGCCAACGCTTCCAACCTGCGGCTGCGGAACTGCGTTAGCCACAAAGCTGCCCGTGTCCGCAAGCGCCGCAAGGCAAAGCAGCAGTGCGGCAAGCAGCGCCGCAATCAATCTGACCGAAATTTTCTTCATTGTTTTATCCTCACTGCAGATCGCGCTTGATGCCTTTCGCAATCGCGTAAATATCCGCCATCGTCTGAATCTTCGAGATCTGCTCTTTATAGTAATTGCTGTGCGAAACGCCGCGCAGATACCATGCGAAATGCTTTCGCGCCTCTAAGCACGCGATATGCTCGCCCTTGTCCTCACGCGCAAGCTCAAACTGCTCCACCGCCGTATCCACGCGCACGCAAAGCGGCGGAATCGGCGGAATCTCTTTGCTATCTAATGCGCATGCAATGCGCTCCGGCAAAAACGGATCGCCGAAAATCGCGCGGCCGATCATCACCGCATCCGCGCCTGTCCGTGCCATGCAGCGCACCGCCGCTTCCGGGTTAAACACATCGCCGTTTGCGGCAACGGGAATCGAAACCGCCTGCTTCACCGCGTGGATCACGTCCCAGTCCGCAATGCCGGAATACTGCATCGTCTTCGTCCTGCCGTGAACAGCAATGCCGTCCGCGCCGGCTTCTTCCATCGCCTTTGCGAATTCCGGCGCATTGATGCTGCCCTTGTCCCATCCGCTGCGGCATTTTACCGTAACCGGGATCGAAACCGCCGCTTTCACCGCGGAAACAATCTCTTTCGCAAGCGGAATATCGCGCATGAGCGCGCTTCCCTCGCCGTTTCCCGCGATCTTCGGGACGGGGCAGCCCATGTTGATATCGAGGAAATCGCAGCCGGAATGTTCGGCGGCGAGCTTTGCGCCCTGCGCCATAATCTCCGGCTCGCTGCCGAAAATTTGCGCGGCGCAGATCCCCTGCTCTGTTCTGCGGAGAAGGCTCAGGCTCTTCTTATCGCCGTAGGTCAGCGCCTTTGCCGATACCATTTCCGTCACGGTCACGTCTGCGCCGTGCGCGCTGCAAACCGTCCGAAACGCAAAGTCCGTAACGCCTGCCATCGGCGCGAGGATCACCTTGCCGCCAATCTCCAAATTACCCAATTTCATGCTGTTCTCCGTTGATCGTCCAAACGCGCTCGCGCGCGCTCACTGTGATCTCCGCCGTCTCTTCGCCATAGCGGCGCAGGATCGTGATGCTGCCGCCGCCTGCACGCAAAACGGAAATATCGCCGAGGCGGAGCGCTTTGCTTTCCTTGCGCAGCTTGCCGAGCAGCTTATAATAATCCACAAGCGATCGATCTTCTCTCCCCCATGGATAAAACGCGCGATTGAAGGGATCTTTGCAGCCCTCCATGCCGGCTTCATCGCCATAATAGATTGCCGGCATACCGGGCAGCGCATATTGCAGCGCAGCAGCCAGCTTCAGCCGGCAAATGCCCTCGCTGCGCTGCTCCGGCGATAAGCGGTGCGCCGCCATCTGCTCGCGCGTGCCGGAAAACGGCGCCGCAAGCTCGGTGATCGCGCGCGAAACGTCGTGGCTGGAAATGAGATTCATCACGCAGTCCAAAACCTGTTTCGGATAATGCTCCGCAAGCGTTTCGATTGCTTTTTGCAGCTCCGTGCCGTCATCTTCGCCGCGGCAAAAGCGGATAATCGCCGCGCGCCAGGGGTAGTTCATAACGCCATCCAGTTCGCCGTCCACAAAATATCTGCGGCGAACGCTGTAGGCGATCTTGTTCGATGCGTCCTCCCAAACCTCGCCGAGCAGCAGCGAATCGGGCTTCAACTCGCGCAGTCTGCGCCGCAGACGCGCAATAAACGCATCCGGCAGCTCATCGGCAACGTCCAGCCGGAAGCCGTCCGCGCCCAGCCCGATCCATTTTGCAACGACGCTGTCTTCGTCCTCGATTATGTAGTTTACATAACTTTCTTCCAGTTCCCGAACGCACGGCAGCGTTTCAAAGTCCCACCAACAGGTGTAGCGGTCGGGATACTGCTGAAATTCATACCAGCTCCGATACGGCGAATCGGGATTGGAATACGCGCCGTTGCCGAAAATACCGAAGCGGTCAAAATAAACGCTGTTGCTCCCCGTATGGGAGAAAACGCCGTCAAGCACAACGCGAATGCCAAGTTCATGGGCGCGTTCGCAAAGGCGCTGAAAATCCGCGTCCGTGCCGAGCATCGGATCAACGCGCTTATAATCGCACGTATCATACCGATGGCTGGAATACGCCATAAAAATCGGATTGAGATACACTACGCCCACGCCGAGCGATGCAAGATACGGCAGTTTCTCCGTAATACCGGCAAAATTTCCGCCGTAAAAATCGTTATTCAAAACCTTTCCGCTCTCATCCGGCTGCCAGCAAACAGGCTCGTCCTCGCGTTCATGCACCGTATACGGCTGCAATTTATCCTTGCAGTCGCACTGCCCTGCGCGGCAGAAGCGGTCGGGCAAAATCTGATACAAAACCGCGCCTCTCGCCCAATCGGGCGCTGCATACCGGTCCGAAACGCAGGAAAGCTGCCATTTTTCGCCGTCCTCGATGTTCGTATCGTGCGCCCCGTAGCGAAACAGGCGGAAGCGCTCGTTTTTCGTCATAATTACAAACCAGTAGAAATAAAGATCCGGCGCATCGATGGAAAACTCGCAGCGCCAAAGCTCATAATCGTCCTCACGCGCGTGCAGCGCAAACGGCACGGCGCGATCTTCGCCCGTGCGGTCGCAATGGAGGATCAGCTCGGCTGAAACCGTCTGAATCTGCGCGGGAATCCGCATCTGTAATACGCAAAACTCCCCCGGCACGATCGTGCCGGAGGGTTTTTTGTAGAACTTGTCGCAGCAGTCAAACAGGATCCGCATACTTACAGCTTCCAGATCTCGTCCGCATACTGCTTCACCGCGCGGTCGGCGGAGAAGATGCCGGCCTTTGCGATATTCACAAGCGACATATCGGTAAACCGATCCGCATCGAGATACGCCGCGGAAACCTCGCGCTGCGCGCGTGCGTAATCGGTAAAGTCCGCAATGGTCATAAAGCTGTCGGCAACGCCGAAGCGATCGGTCAGCAGCGATGCAACGATATCGTCAAACCGCTGGCCGAGCACGCCGGAGGTCAGCATCTGCAAAACGCGCTCCAATTCCGGGGTCAGGAATTCGCGCGGATTATAGCCGCGTTTCCAAAGCGCCTCGACCTCATCCGCGTGCATACCGAAGAGGAACATATTCTCCTCGCCCACTTGCTGGCAGATCTCAACGTTCGCGCCGTCGAGCGTGCCGATCGTAACCGCGCCGTTGATCATCAGCTTCATGTTGCCGGTGCCGGAAGCTTCCTTGCCCGCAACGGAGATTTGCTCGGAGATATCCGCCGCCGGGATGATCACTTCCGCAAGCGAAACCTTGTAGTCCTCCATAAAGACGACCTTCAGCTTATCGCGCACGGCGGGATCGGCATTGATCATATTCGAAACGGCAACGATCAGGCTGATAATCTGCTTTGCGCGCACGTAGCCGGCCGAAGCCTTCGCCGCAAAGATAAACGTGCGCGGCGTGAAGGGCGCGTTCGGATGATCCTTCAGCTGCAAATACAGCGAAAGAATGTGCAGAACGTTCAGAAGCTGCCGCTTATACTCGTGCAGGCGCTTGATCTGCACGTCAAACAGGCTGTCCGGATCAACGTAAATGCCGCCCTGATCTGCGATCTTTGCTGCAAGGCGCAGCTTATTTTCGCGCTTGATGCGGCGAAGCTCCGCAAGCACAGCCTTATCGCCCTTGAAATCAAGCAGCTTTTCAAGATGCTTTGCGTCTTTGATAAAGCCGTTTCCGATCAGCTCTTTGAGATAGCTTGTAAGCCCCGGGTTGGACTGGCAGAGCCAGCGGCGGTACGCAATGCCGTTCGTAACGTTCAGGAAGCGGCTTTCATCCAGTACGGCGTAATCGTGGAAAATGCCGTCTTTCAGAATCTGCGTATGAAGCTGGCTGACGCCGTTGACCTTATGGCAAGCGGCAAGGCAGAGATTTGCCATGCGCACTTCGTTGTTTGCGATAACCGCCATGTAGTTGAGCTTGCCCCAATCATCGCCGTAAACGCCGTGAAGCTGCTCGATCAGCCGGCGGTTGATCTCCTCCACGATCGTATAGATGCGCGGAAGCTGCTCGCGGAACAGGTCCACGCTCCAGCGCTCCAGCGCCTCGGACATAACGGTGTGGTTCGTATAGCTGAGCGTGCGGCAAGTCAGATTCCAAGCCTCGTCCCAGCCGTAGCCGTATTCATCGATCAGCAAGCGCATCAGCTCCGGCACGCAAAGCGCCGGATGTGTATCGTTGATATGGATCGCAACCTTCTCCGGCAGATTGGAAAGCGTTTTATACTGCTTCATATGCCTGAGCAGAATGCTCTGCAGCGACGCCGAAACGAGCAGATACTGCTGCTTGAGGCGCAGCCGCTTGCCGGAGATGTGATCGTCCGCCGGATAGAGCACCTTGGAGATCGTCTCCGCCATTGTGTTCTCCTCCAGCGCGCGCACGTAATCGCCGCGCGAGAACGCCGCCATATCGAAGCTCTGCGGCAGCTTCGCGCTCCAAAGCACGAGGCGGTTCACTGCTTTTCCGCCGTAGCCGGATATATACATATCGTGCGGCACAGCCTGCACCGTCTCATAATTGACGTGCGCAACCTTGAAGCGGTCGCCGTCCATCCATTCTCTCGTTTCGCCGCCGAAGCGCACTTCCACAGCGTCGTCTTCTCTCGCGTGGAGCCAAACGTCGCCCATATCCAGCCAGTTATCGGGAAATTCCATCTGCCAGCCGTCAACGATCTTCTGGCGGAAAATGCCGAATTCGTAGCGAATGGAGAAGCCGGTTACCGGCATGTCCAGCCCCGTTGCGCTGTCCATATAGCAGGATGCAAGCCTGCCGAGACCGCCGTTGCCGAGACCGGCATCCGGCTCCAGCGCGCAAAGGCGCGAGAGCTTGAAGCCGTATTTTTCCATAATTTTCTGCGTCTGCTCCAGAATGCCCATGTTGTAGAGGTTGTTCCGCAGCGACGTGCCAACGAGAAACTCCATCGACATATAGTAAACCTGCTTGCGCTCTTTTTCGCGCACCTGCTTCTGGAAAGCGCGGCGGCGCTCCTCAAGCATCTCGCGCACGGCGGTGCAAACGGCCTTATACGCCTGTTTTTCCGTAGCTTCTTCCAGCGTGCAGCCGAAAAGTCTTCCGCAGCTGCGCTGGTAAATTTCCTGTAATGCTTCTTTGTTCATAAGTTCCTCCGGGTTATTTTCCTGTGAGATTATGATAAAGCTCAAGATACCGTTTTGCCGGTTCTCTCCAGCTTAAGTCCAGTTCCATATCGCGCTTGCGCAGGGCGCTGAACGCCTCCGGCATATCGTAGTAAACCGCAAGCGCGCGATCAATCGCGGCGAGGAAATCATCGCCGTTGTAGCTCTGGAAGGTAAAGCCGCGCCCCGTTTCGCCCTCGTAAGGCGGAACGGTGTCCTTCAGTCCGCCAACCGCGTGCACAACCGGCACTGCGCCGTAGCGCATGGCAATCAGCTGGCTCAGACCGCAAGGCTCGCTCTTCGAGGGCATCAAGTACAGATCCGCCGCAGCGTAGATCTGATCGGCAAGGCCGCCGTCAAAGCGCGTGATGATTGATACTCTGCCCGGATACCGGCTTTGCAGCATCCGCAGATAATCCTCATACTGCTTTTCGCCCGTACCCAGGATCACAAGCTGCACTCTTCTCTGCAGCAGCTTGTCACCTATGTACGAAAGCAGGTCGATGCCCTTGTGCGCCGCAAGGCGCGAAACCATCGCAAGCAGCGCGCTGTCGCCGTCCTCGTTCAGACCAACCGCCTTTTGCAGCGCGAGCTTGTTCTTTTTCTTCTGCGCGTCGGCGTTTTCCGCCGTATACGGATTCGGCACGGTCTTCGCGCTCGGATCGCAAACGGTTTCATCAATGCCGTTCGTGATGCCGCTGAGTTTATAGCCGTACTGGCGCAAAACGCCGTCCATCCCGTGCGCGTAATAGGGGTAGCGCAGCTCCTCGGCATACGTTTCGGAAACGGTCGTAACAGCGTCCGCCATTACGATGGCGGCTTTGAGGAAGTTTGCCGCGTCGCCGAAGCGAAGCACTTCCGAAAAGTTGCCCGGAAGTCCGAGCACGTCCATGTTGAAGCACTCGTCTACCCAGCCCTGATATTCCACGTTGTGGATCGTGAAAACCGATTTCGTATCGGGGAACGTGCCGGCGTATTCGCTCTTGAGCAGCAGGGGGATCAGCGCCGTCTGCCAATCGTTGCAGTGGATCACGTCCGGATGGAAGCCGGTTGCCGCGATGCAGGCAAGCGCAGCCTTGCAGAAATAGGCATAGCGCTCGCCGTCGTCACTGTCTCCGTAGATTCGGGCGCGGTCAAAATACTGCTCGTTGTCCACAAAATAAACCTGCAATTTTTTCTTGCGGCTCTTTAAGCGGAACAGGCCGACATGGCATTGCCGCCACGCAAGCGTAACGGCAAAGCTCGTAAGAAACTCCGTTTTGATCTCGGGGTTATATTTGATTGCGCTGTGATACGGCAAAACGAGAATGACCTCGTTTTCCGGTATCTTTGCCAGCGCCGCAGGCAGCGCCTGCGCCACGTCGCCCAAGCCGCCCGTTTTCAGAAACGGCGCAGCCTCGGACGCGACAAATGCAATTTTCATACGGTATCTCCTTTTCGGACGTAGAGCGGATGCTCCGGCGTGCCGACAAGCCGCACGTACGGCCGCACAACAACGTCTTTATCCAAAATCACGCACTGCAGGTCCGCGCCCGTGCCGATCTTGCAGCCCTGCATAACCACGCAGCCATCCAGCCGCGCGCCGCGCTCCAGCGTAATCTCGCGGAACAGAACCGAATGCTTGCAGCAGCCGTCAAGATAGCTGCCGTCGGCAACGAGGCTGTCCGTAATCTGCGCGCCTTCGCCGTAAACGGTGGGCACTTCGTCGCGCGGTTTGGTGTAGATCGGGATATCCGTGCGGAACAGACCGTGGCGCGTTGTTTCGTCCATCAGCGCCATGCTGTTTTCATAGTATTCCTGAACGCTCCCATTAAAGAGCGTTACGCCCTCAAACCGGAACACGTTCACAGAAACCGTGCCGTTAATGAAGCCGTCCATAATGAAATCGCGCTCCAGATGGTACTTGCCGTGCGGCGCGGTCTCGCGGATAATGCGGATCAGCAGCTCGCGCGAAATCACGAACATCCCCATGCTCACGAGGTATTCCTTCGGCGCGGCAAAGTCAACCGTCATATCGATCGGCTTGCCGTTTTGATCGAGCTTCATAGAAAGCGTGTTCACGCGCTTGCCGTCTGCCTTATCCGGCTTTGCAATCACGGTGATGTCGCAGCCGGAATCGATATGCGCCTGCAGCGCGGCGGCATAGTCCACCGCGGCGAGAACGGTTGTATCCGTAAGCACAACGTAATCCTGGCTGCTGTGCTCCAGAACGTCAAGCGCGGTATAAAGCGCCTCCAGCTTTCCGCGGTAAACGCCCATATGGCCGGTTGCGAACGGCGGCAGCAGCACAACGCCGCGCTGCTCCATTTCAAGGTCCCATTCCTCGCAGGAGCCGATGTGGTTCATCAGCGATTCATAGTTGTATTTCGTAACGATGCCAATGTGGTGGATCATGGCGTTTGCCATGTTGGAAAGCGCGAAATCGATCTGGCGGTAACGCCCCGCAAACGGGATCGCGGCGGAGGTTCTCGCCTCCGTCAGTCCGCCCATGTTGCTGTCATACACATTGGAGAAAATGATGCCCATTGCAGTTTTCATGACGCTTCCTCCCCTTCTTACAGCACTTCGCCCGGTTTTACAACCGCGCCGGGTTCAACCGTTTTTTCGTGACCAATCACCGCGATCTCCGGCTCTTCGCCATCCTTCGGCGCGCCGCCGATCTTCGCGCCTGCGCCGATAACGCAGCCCTCGCCGATGATTGCATGGTCAACCACCGCGCCGCTTTCGATCACGGCGCTCGGCATGATCACACTGTCGCGGATCAGCGCGCCCTCGTGAACGATGCACGCCGAGGAAATCACACTGTGCTTGATTCTGCCGCTGATTTCGCATCCCTCTGCCACGAAGCTGTCCGATACGACGGCGGTTTCGGCAAGATAGCTTGACGGCTGCGCGGTGTTTCTCGCGTAGATCACTTCATCATCCGCGCCGTGCAGATCGAATTCCGGCTTTTCGCCGAGCGTATCCATGTTTGCCGCCCAAAGGCTGTGGATCGTGCCGACGTCCTTCCAGTAGCCGCTGAATTCATACGCGCTGATCTTATGACCGGCGTCAAGCAGCAGCGGAATGATATTCTTGCCGAAATCGTTTTCCGAATCGGGATTCTGCTCGTCTATCTCCAGATACTTTTCCAAAACGTCCCAGTTGAACACGTAGATGCCCATGGACGCCTTGTTGCTCTTCGGATGCGCGGGCTTCTCCTCAAATTCGTAGATCTCGCCGTGTTCGCGCGTGTTCATAATGCCGAAGCGCGACGCCTCCTCCATCGGGACGGGGCGAACGGCAATCGTGCAGTCCGAGCCGGTCGTTTCATGGAAGCGGATCATCTTGGCGTAGTTCATCTTGTAGATATGGTCGCCGGAAAGGATCAAAACGTAGTCCGGGTGGTAGCGGCGGATAAAGGCGAGGTTCTGATAGATCGCGTTTGCCGTGCCCTTATACCACTGCGCGCCCTTCTGCCCTGCATAGGGCGAAAGGATCTGAACGCCGCCGTGCGAGCTGTTCAGCCGCCACGGCTGACCGTTGCCGATATATTCGTTCAGCTCCAGCGGAAGATACTGCGTCAGAATGCCGACTGTATCGATGTGCGAGTTGACGCAGTTGGAAAGCGGGAAATCAATAATACGATATTTGCCGCCGAACGGAACGGCAGGCTTTGCTGTGTTCTCCGTTAAAACCTTCAGTCTGCTGCCCTGGCCGCCCGCAAGCAGCATCGCAACGCAGCGTTTTTTCTGAAAATGCATTTGCCTGACTCCTCTCTGTTTTTTTGAGAAATTGCCTGGATATTGCATTAGGATTTATTGGGATTTGTGCGTTTGATCGTATAATAAACCGCGCTGAGCGGCGGGATGCGGAAATCTGCGCTGTACGCGCAGTCGCCCCACGGCTTCTTTTCGGCATGTACCGGCGCAAGCTCCATGCCGGTGCCGCCAAAGCGCAGATCATCGCTGCTCAGCACCGGTATGTACCAGCCGGCTTTCGGAACGCCCATGCGGTAAACCGCGTGGGCTACCGGGCAGAAGTTGCATATAACAATCATCGTTTTGCCCTTGCGATCCGTTCTGCGAAACGCAACAACGCTGTTGTCGCGGTCGTCCGCCTGCAGCCAGGAGAAGCCCTCCCAGTCCAGATCGTTCTGCCAGAGCGCCGGCGTAGCAAGATAGAGCGCGTTCAGCGCGCGGACGTAATCGTGCATCTGTCTGTGGCGGTCGTAGCCGAGCAGCAGCCAGTCAAGCTCCTGCTTGTAGTTCCATTCGATAAACTGCGCAAATTCACCTCCCATAAAGTTCAGCTTCTTTCCGGGATGCCCGAACATAAAGCCGTAGAGCGTGCGCAGATTCTGAAATTTCATATCATAATCGCCGGGCATCTTATCCACGAGCGATTTTTTGCCGTGAACAACCTCATCGTGCGAAAGCGGCAGGATAAAGTTTTCCGAATAGGCGTAGGTCATCGCAAAGGTCAGCGCGTTGTGGCTGCCCTTGCGCCAGAGCGGATCGAGCTTCATATAGTCGAGCACATCGTTCATCCAGCCCATGTTCCATTTGTAGAGGAAGCCGAGTCCGCCGTCGTAATCGGGTTTCGTAATCATCGGGAACGCCGTGGACTCCTCGGCGATCATCATCGCCGCCGGACTTGCGCGGAACGCCGCGCGGTTAACCGTCTTGAGAAATTCGATCGCTTCGAGATTCTCTTTTCCGCCGTAGCGGTTCGGACGGTACTGCTTGCGGTTGTAATCGAGATACAGCATCGATGCCACCGCGTCCACGCGGATGCCGTCCACATGGTATTCCTTCAGCCAGTAAACGGCGTTTGAAACCAGGAACGATTTCACCTCGCCCTTGCCGAAGTCAAATATACGCGTTGTCCAATCCGGATGCTCGTTCATCATCGGATCGGAAAGCTCGTATTGGCAAGTACCGTCAAATTCGTAAAGACCGTGCTCGTCCTTCGGGAAATGCGCCGGCACCCAATCGAGGATCACGCCGATCCCCGCGCGGTGGCAGGTATCCACAAAGCGCATAAACTGCTGCGGCGTACCGTATCGGAACGTCGGCGCGTAGTAGCCCGTCACCTGGTAGCCCCATGAGCCGTCGAACGGATGCTCCATGATCGGCATCAGCTCAACGTGCGTGTATCCCATATCCTTCAGATACGGAACAAGCTCTTTCGCAAGCTCTTCAAAGTTATAGAGCGAGCCGTCCTCATGGCGCTTCCATGAACCGGCGTGCGCCTCGTAGATGTTCACAGGCCGCTCCAGCGTTCCCTGTTTTTCCTGCCGCGCGCGGTATGCGCCGTCATGCCAGTGGAAACCGTCCGTTTCCCATATAACGCCGGATTTATCCGGCAGGGGCATACAGCGTCTTGCAAAGGGGTCCGTTTTATGAACCCGCCTGCCGGACGGCTGCGTTACGCAAAATTTATATGCGCCGCCCTCCTTGGCATAGACGGAAAACGCTTCCCAAACGCCCCAGCCGATGTTTTGCATCGGGAGGTCTTCTTCATTCCAAAAATTAAAATCGCCCACAACGCTCACGGCGTTTGCGTGCGGCGCCCAAACGCGGAACACGTATCCATCCGTTCCGTTCACGTTTGCTCTGTGGCAGCCGAGAACCGTATAAATCTGCTCCGCGCAGCCGTCGGCAAAGGCCTGCAGCTCCGCTGCAATATCAAACAGCATGGACGTCCCTCCAAAAAATTACATATTTTGCCGATTATGGATATTGTTATTATAACAGATACACTACTATATCTCAACATCATTTTTACCAAAAACAACGTCCGGATTTTTAGTATCCGCAGTTTCCTCAAAAACATGATTTGCAAGGCAGATCGGTTCATGCTATACTGATTTTGAGGTGCTGAAAATGGACAAAATTCCCGTTCAAAAAATTCGAAGCGACGCAAAACTCCCCGTCTACGCCTCTGCTATGGCGGCAGGCGCGGATCTATGCGCCTGTTTGGACGCGCCGGTCACAATCGAGCCGGGGCAGACCGTTCTGATCCCGACGGGTATCGCGATGGCGATTCCCGAGGGTTTTGCCGGGCTTGTCTATGCGCGAAGCGGACTTGCCTTAAAGCGCGATCTTGCGCCTGCCAATAAAGTCGGCGTGATCGACGCCGATTACCGCGGCGAGATTTTCGTGCCGCTCCATAACCACGGCAGCAAAAGCCAAACGCTGGAGCATGGCGAGCGCATCGCGCAAATGATCATCACGCCTTACCTAACCGCAAACTTTACGCTTTCCGATTCCCTGCCCGAAACCGCGCGCGGCGAAGGCGGCTTCGGCTCAACCGGGACGAAATAATATGGCTTTTTTACCGATCTCAAAACAGGATATGCAATCGCGCGGCTGGGCGCAGTGCGACTTTGTCTACGTGATCGGCGACGCTTACGTGGATCATCCCTCGTTCGCGCCGGCGATCATCAGCCGCGTTCTGGAAGACGCCGGCTATAAGGTCGGCATCATCTCCCAGCCGGACTGGAAAAACCCTGCTTCCGTCACCGTGCTCGGCGAACCGCGGCTCGGTTTTCTCGTATGCGGCGGCAATATGGATTCCATGGTCAACCACTACGCCGTATCGAAAAAGCGCCGCGCAAACGATGCTTATACCCCCGGCGGCGTTATGGGAAAACGGCCGGACTATGCAACCACCGTCTATTGCAATCTCATCCGTCGCACCTACAGGACGCTCCCGATCATAATCGGCGGCATCGAGGCGAGCCTTCGCCGCCTTGCGCATTACGACTATTGGCAAAACAAGCTCAAACGCTCCATTCTGCTCGACAGTCAGGCGGATCTGCTTGTTTACGGCATGGGCGAGCGCGCAATCCTTGAGGTTGCCGATGCGCTCAACAGCGGTATGGATGCTTGCGACATCACCTATATCGACGGTACGGTTTTCAAAACGAAAGCGCCGGACGATGCCGTTCCATCTGTAACGCTCCCCGGCTTTTCCGAAATGCAGGCGGATAAAACGCTCTACGCAAAGAGCTTTTCCATTCAGTATCGCAGCACCGATCCGATTCTCTCCAAGCGGCTGCTTGAGCCGTACCCGGACGGTCGCTTCGTTGTGCAAAATCCGCCGCAAAAGCCGCTTACGCAAAAAGAGATGGATCATATCTATGATCTTCCCTATATGCGCACGTATCATCCCTCTTATGAGGCGCTCGGCGGCGTACCTGCCATCTCCGAGGTCAAATTCAGCCTCGTTTCAACGCGCGGCTGTTTCGGCGCGTGCAGCTTCTGCGCGCTGACGTTCCATCAGGGGCGCATCATTCAGTCGCGCAGCCATGAAAGCCTGCTCCGCGAAGCGAAGCAGCTTACCGATGACCCCGATTTCAAAGGCTATATCCACGACGTTGGCGGACCTACGGCAAACTTCCGCCAGCCTGCCTGCGCGAAGCAGCTTCGCAGCGGCGCCTGCCCCAATCGGCAGTGCCTGTTCCCAACGCCCTGCCCCAACATGAAAGCAGATCACAGCGATTATCTTGCGCTGCTTCGCAAGCTGCGCGCGCTGCCCAAGGTAAAAAAAGTCTTTATCCGCAGCGGCATCCGCTTTGATTATCTGCTTGCCGACGCGGACGATGAATTCTTCCGCGAGCTTGTGCAGTACCACATCTCCGGGCAGCTCAAAGTCGCTCCGGAGCACGTTGCCCCGGCAGTGCTCGACTGCATGGGCAAGCCGCGCCACAAAGTCTACAGCGCCTTTTGCGAAAAGTACGCGCATCTCAATCGCGAATACGGGCTGCCGCAGTTCATCGTGCCGTACCTGATGTCGTCGCATCCGGGCAGCACGCTGAAAGAAGCGGTGATTTTAGCGGAGTATCTCCGCGATACGGGCCACCGTCCGCAGCAGGTGCAGGACTTCTATCCCACACCCTCCACGCTTTCCACCGTCATGTACTATACCGGGCTCGATCCGCGCACGATGAAGCCCGTCTACGTGCCCACCAATCCGCACGAAAAGGCGATGCAGCGCGCGCTGATCCAGTTCCGCGATCCGAAAAACTATGATCTCGTTTTTGAAGCGCTGCACAAAGCCGGGCGCGAAGATCTGATCGGTTACGATAAAAAGTGCCTGATCCGCCCGAGAAAGCAGCAGCCGCTAGAGCAAAGGCGGCAACCGCGCCGCAAATAAAACACAAGGAGATTTGCCATGAAAAAGCGAATTACCTGCCTTGCCATTGCACTGTTTCTGCTCATTGCGTTTTTGCCGCAGGCATATGCAGCCGAGACTTATTCCGTCGTTCAAAACAGCGCATGGCGCACCGAGGGCTTTTCGGACGGGCTGTTTCTCGTATGCAATAAAGCAACCGATCTCTACGGCTACGCCGATCAAACCGGCAATCTTGTGCTTCCCTGCGCCTACGAAACGGCAACGCTGTTTTACGATGGGATCGCCGTTGTGAAGGCAAACGGCGAAACCGTCTTCATTGACCATGCCGGCAAAACGCTTGCGCCGTATCCGTTTGATGCGCCGGAAAGTATCGAGCGGCTTGAAAAGCGCGATGCATATACGATCGTTTATTTCAAGAAAGGCCCGAAAGAAAGCGTTTATACCGTATCCATTCTGGATGCAGATTACAAGCCGGTTCATCCCGATGTCACACTGCAGACGCTCGGCGATTCGGAAAGCGGCAACACGTTCTTCTTCAGCAAAAACAACCACGTCTATAACTACAAAGGCGAGGATTTGAACCCGAAGCTGACCGACGTTGAAAAAGGCGGTATGCACTTCTCTGCCGAAATGCCTGTAACCTCGCGCTACGTTGGCGTTATCCACAGCATCGAGGAGATGAAAAGCAACCACGTATTTGAAGTTGAGCGGCTTCATCTCACCTATTACCTGAAACTGTTTGACGTTGACGGAACGTTCGTTCAGCAGTTCCCCATGTCTGCTGACAGCTATAAATACGTCCGCATAAACGATCAGTTCGTTGCGCTCGGCAACATAAATGGCAGCGCGGTCAGTTTATACACCATCGGCGGCAAATTCTTCTATTACGCGGCGGTTCCGTCACCCTTTGATCATTCGGTTGTACTTTATAACAACTATCTCCGCGTGATACGGCCGGATAAAACCTGCGCGCTTTTCCGCGCGGACGGTACACCGATTTTTGAGTTCGGCAAATGGCAAAGCATCGTCCCAACGGCAAACAGCGAGCTTTTCTTAACAAAAGACGATACCAACTGGGGCGCAGTGGATTCCTCCAACGCGGAGCTCCTCCCTCGCACCTACAACGCCGCAACCAACGACGCCGATTCGATTTACAAAGGCGACAGCTTCCTGCGTCTGACGGAGTATCCTTATGTAACGCGCCGTTTCATCAACATATTCACCGGCAGCGAAGTCAGCGGCGCAAAGGATTTTGATATGTGCTTCCCTGCCGGATCCGTCTACGGCATCACAACGGAAAACCAAATCATCGACGCGGACTTCCGCCCGATCACTTCGGCAAATTACGAGCTTGCAACAGAAGAAGCCGTCCGAAACGGCGTATTTTTGCAGAGCAAGGACCCATTCAAAGCCATCGTCATGGCGGACAGCGGCGTAAAAGTCAGCTTGGATGAAAAATACGTCGTATTCGATCAAACGCCCGTGATCCGAAACGGCAGAACGCTCGTTCCGCTGCGGCAGATTTTTGAAGCGTTTGGCGCAAGCGTCAAGTGGGACGGCGAAACGCAGACGATCACCTCCGCCAAAGGCGATACAACCGTAACCATGCAGATCGGCAGCGATACGCTGAAGGTCGGCGATAAAACCGTAACGCTCGATACCGTGCCGCAGATCATCGGCGGCAGAACGATGATCCCCGTCCGCGCGGTTGCCGATGCGTTCGGCATCGCGGTCGATTGGGACGCAGTATCCCGAACCGTTCTTCTCCGTTCCGCATAAAGAAAGCTCCGAGGCAAGGTATAGGTTTTGTGCCGCCCAATGCCTCGGAGCTTTTTTGCCGAAAACCGCATTCCGTCATGAACGCATCATTTCGCCTCATATACTTCTGCAGAAGATGAAATATGAGGTGGTACAATGGAAAACGCAGTCAACCGGGTGAATCTTTGCGGAACGCTCTGCGATCTGCCGTCGCTTTCACACGAGAATCACGGCAGGCGCTTTTACAGCTTCACGCTCAACGTGCCGCGGCTTTCGGGCGCATCGGATCTGCTTCCGATCCTCGCGGCGGAAGATATCCTCAACACGATCGACCTCAGCGGCGGAAGCTGTTTGAAAATCGAAGGTCAGCTTCGCTCGTTCAACAGCCGCAAAGAAACCGGCAGACGGCTGATCCTGTCCGTGTTTGCCGAAACGATCCAATCCTGTGAAGACGAGCCGGAGAACGAAGTTGCGCTCACAGGCGCAATCTGCAAGATGCCCGTCTACCGCCAAACGCCGCTCGGGCGTGAGATTTGCGATATTATGCTGGCGGTGCAGCGACGGTATCGGCGAACGGACTACGTGCCCTGCATTCTCTGGGGGCGCACCGCGCAGGACGCGGCGGAGCTGCCTGTAGGTACAGCACTTGAGCTGCACGGGCGGCTGCAAAGCCGCGAATACGTCAAGGTTTTGGATAACCGCCGTGAAACGCGCACAACGTATGAGCTCTCCGTTATGGAGGCGTATCAGTTGCCGGAAGATCCGTCATAGACAAAGCGCACCCGCCGTGCTATAATGCAAAAAACAACAGAAAGCACGGTAAAACCTATGAAATACAGCGTAATTCTTGCCGACATCGATAATACGCTCTTTGATTTTAACGCTGCCTCCGCAGCAGGGCTTACGGCAACGTTCGCGCATTTTTCCCTGCCCTTTTCGGAGGGTGACCGTCAGCTCTTCTTTTCGATTAACGACAGTATGTGGCGCGCGTTTGAGCGCGGCGAGATTGAAAAAGCAGAGATCTACGAAGGGCGCTTTGAACGCTACCTTGCGGCGCAGGGACTGCACGGCGACAAAGCGGAAATGAACCGCTATTATATGCTCCGCCTGCGCGAGGGGCATCAGCTCATGCCGCATTGCCGCGAGCTGCTTCAGGCGCTGAACGCGCGCGGCTGCGAGGTCTACGCCGCAACGAACGGCGAAACTGCCGTACAGCTTTCGCGCATGGAAGCATCGGGCGTAAAGCACCTGTTCCGCGATCATTTCATTTCGGAGGGCATGTGCGCCGCAAAGCCGAGTAAAGCCTATTTTGACGAGGTTTTCTCGCGCATCGGCGAGGAAAAGCGAAAAAAAGCCATCATCCTCGGCGACAGCTTAACGGGCGATATGCAGGGCGGCAGAAACGCCGGGATCGCAACCTGCTTTTTCGGAAACCCCGATGAAGCTGACAGCCGCTGCGACTACACAATAACCGACCTGCTTGATTTTTTGAAGATCATCGAATGAAATGAACGCACGCCGCGAGATTCGCGGCGTGCGTTCTTTTTTTCTTACATGAGCAGTTTTGCGGCTTTCAAAACCGCAACCTGCGTTTTTGCATCGGGGATCTCCCCTGCCATAACCTTTTCCGCAAGCTCCTTCAGCGGCACGAGCGAAACCTCCAAAAACTCATCATCGTCCGGGTGGCTTTCGCCGCTGCGCAGTCCGCGCGCAAGGTACATATGGATCTTCTCATCGCAGTAGGCGGCAGCCGGGTAAAACGTGCCAAGCTCCTGCCAATCGTCCGCGCTGTAGCCGGTTTCCTCACGCAGCTCGCGCTTTGCCGCCTCCAGCGGATCTTCATCGGGGCGGTCGAGCTTTCCTGCCGGGATCTCCCAGATCACTTCATCGATGGGATAGCGGTACTGCCGCTCCATGATCACCTTGCCGTCGTCCGTTACCGGGATCACGCAAACCGCGCCAATGTGGCGAATCACTTCCCGATGCGCCAGATGGCCGTTCGGCAGCTCCACCATGTCGAGCTGCAAATGCAGGATTTTTCCTTTGAAAATATCCTCGGAAACGTTTTTGATCTCTTTCAGTTCGCTCATAATCTCGTCACCTTCAGCATCGCATCATAGAGCGCGCAGTATTTTTGATACTTCTTTTCAAACTTCGTGTGATCGTTCGGCTCGTATCGCTTTTCAAACTTTACGATTTTCTCCGCCGCATCGCCGTAGGAGGCAAATACGCCGTCGGAAACCGCGCCGATGATCGCCGCGCCGAGGCAGGCAGCCTCTTTTTCCGCCGGGATCACAACGGGTACGCCCGTTACGTCCGCCTGGAGCTGGCACCAAACGGGGCTTTTCGCGCCGCCGCCGGTTGCAATGATACGCTCGATCTTCGTCCCCTTTTCGCGGATATGATCGCAGTTTTTCCGCAGCATGAACGATACGCCCTCCATAACGGCGCACGCCATATCGAAAACGTCATGCTCCTGCCGCAGCCCGAAGAAAACGCCCGATGCGTCCGCGTCAAATTCCGGCGCGTTCGTGCCAACTAAATACGGCAGGAAGATCAGCGCGTTCGGCTTTTCCCTCTCAAGCAGCACGCGGTTCATCTCATCATAGCCGATCTCACCCATGCAGGTGCGCTTGAACCATTCCAGGCTTGCGCCGCCGCTTTCCGCAACGGGCAGCATCACGTGCGTATCGGGCAGGAAACCATAGTGCATGGCAATGCCGCTGTCGCGCGGGCAGGGCTCCTGCGCCATCGTTGTCAGCGCCATGACCGTGCCTGTGGAAAGCGTCATTCCGCCGAGCGTCACGTTTCCCGTGCCGATCATGCCGGTGAAATGATCGAGCGTGCCGATGTTCACGCGCGTATCGCGTGAAAGCTGCATCGCCTTTGCTGCCTCCGCCGTCAGATTCCCCGCAACGCTGCACGGCTCCGCAAGCGGCGGAAGCTGCGCCGGCGTAATGCCGATCGCATCGAGCATCTTTTTCCAGTAGCATTTTTCGTAGATGTCAAAGTAGAACGAGAACGTCGCAATCGACATATCCGAGCGCTTCTCGCCCGTCAACGCATAGACAACGTAATCCTTCAGCAGCAGATACGTTGCCGCGTTTTGATAGATTTCCGGGCGGTTGTGCTTCAGCCAGAGGATCTTCGTTGCAGGCCACGTCGGAAGCACCGCCATCTGCCCTGTGACCGCTTCAATCTCTTCCGGTGTAAACCGCTGCGAGAGCTGCTCGCATTCGGCGGTGCTGCGCTCGTCCATCCAGGAGATCGCATTCATGAGCGGCTTTCCGTCCGCGCCGAGCGTTACAAGCGATTCCGCCTGCCCCGTAAACACAATCTGCGAAACGCCTTCCACACCGTTCTTCTGAACCATCGAGCCGATCAGCGCCTGAACGTCGCGGCAGTATTTCTCCGCGTCAAATTCCACGAAACCGTTTTCGCGGATGTACTGCACGGGATAGCTTTGCCGGTCGATCAGCTCCATCTGCTCCGTATAGATCGCGGCTTTCATATTTGTGCTGCCGAGATCCACGCCGATATAATACATAGCGGTTCCTCCCAATCATTTTTCCACATTATAGCACGGCTTCGCCCCTAATTCAACGAAAAAGCCGCGCAGCCGAAGCAGGAAATACCCCCTGTATATCTCTCCAGCCGGAACAGATCGAACCGCTCCACCATCGCACCGGAAGACTGCGCACCCTTTGCCGCTTCCGTGATTAGCGTTTCCGTGTTCCACCCCATGCGAGGACCCGCGTTTACCGCTACGATCTTTTTGCTCATTTTTATAACACAACTCCTTCTTCGCTCCATTCATATAGGAATTATACTACACATTCGGACTTTCGGACTTTTTTCAATCAATCTAATTAGTGAAAAAGAAGAACGCCATCGGCGTTCTTCTTTTTTTGGTGCACGAGGCGGGACTTGAACCCGCACGTCCGGAGTGGACACTAGAACCTGAATCTAGCGAGTCTGCCAATTCCACCACTCGTGCATATTTCGTTGGGGCGGCAATTTGCCGCCCCAACATAGTAGCATGCCGGCAGAGAAAAGTCAACAAGAAATTTAGAATTACAATAATTAAGTTTGATATTGTAAATTCATTTTATTATTGCAGAACGATCTGTCTGCCGGATGCATAACCTTGCGTACCATTATAGTTAACATAATACCAACCGCTGGAAGCTTTGTCCGGATAAACAGTAACTCTTGCACCCTGCGGCATTTCTGCTATTGCCTTATAGCTCGTTCCGGGACCATTGCGCAATGTCAAACTCGTCCAACTTGAAGGGATGTTGATAATGCCAACGCGCGTATTTGTTTGTGTGCTGCCGGAGGAAGAACCGCCGGAATTGCTTGAAGAAGTCGATCCCTTCACCGTAAAGTTTGCCGTCCATGTTCTACTGATTTTACTATCTGTCGCCACAATTTTCAGCGTATAGGTACCTGCACCCAGCCTGTTGAAGACAAGATTATTGTTCAGGTTGGCATACCTAACGTCCATTGAGTACGAATTTGGATAATCCGTTGTTGACATCACCGTATTGCCGGAAGAATTGATGATATAGCCGTTCACCTGCTTGATCGTGTAGTTAGAACTCACCGTACCGCGCAAGCCATAGCTGCTGCCAACATTGATCGAAGACGGGTAGCTTGTCATATTGATTGCAAGTGTAGAGTTTTGCTCAATAACGGCTGGTGCAGCGTTGTTTCCTGCAGTTCCTGAGTAGTTCGGACGGATGTAACAGGTAATTGCTAAATCTGTCCGACTAACGCTACTGGACTTAACCTGTGAATTCGACCATGAGCCGCCGGAGTTTCCTTCATAGTAATATACCTTTGCACCATCGACTGCAGACACAATGCCAATGTGTGACCAAGTATACCGCTCCGCTGAGTTCTTCCAAAGGAAACAGATGAAGTCACCTGGTTGCGGCGCAAAATTACTGCGCTGCATGGCATGCATATTTGAGGTGTTCGAGCAATTGCTTCTCAGATAGTTGCCGACTTTATCGTAGGTGCTGGAATGTGTATCCCTAAAGTAATAAACCGAGCCGGTGTTGTTGTTTAGAACGTACTCTGCAAAGTCACTCGGATAAGCGCATCTTGTTCCAACCAGATTGGTGATCCCCACTTGCTTTGCACACCAGCCAACAAACTGTGCACACCAATTATTGGAGAAACCAAAATAGGACGCCTGCTGTCCTATTGTATTCTTCGCAGTGCTGATCATTTGTTGCGCTGTTGAAGTAACTGCTGTTGACGAAGACACAGGCGTTGCCGCAGGAGCGCTCTGCTGCACATTCGATGAAGCCGTTTCTAAGGTATAACCGACTTTCGGCGCACCCCAGCCACGATAAGTATAATGGCTGTTATTGACGGTGTCAATCGATGTCACTTTCACTCTGGAATAAGCGTGGATTACATTGCCGTCGCCCAGCGAAAGTGCCACATGCCCCGCCTTTGAATATGGACCATTGGAATCATACCAAAATACAAACGCTCCCCGCGGGGGATTCGCATCCGTATTTGTAATCAACGCATCTCCCATTTCGCGAGCTGTCGCATAGGAAGAATTGCGAATGTTAGCACCGGAGTAATAGCATCTCCATACAAATGCAGCACAGTATCCGGAAAAATAAGAAGGTCTTGTGTTCATGGTATCATATGCATATGCAATCGCCTTCTCAATGCTATCCTTAGAAACAATATTTGCCGCATTTGCCGGAATGGCGAAGCTTGTAAACAAACTCACGATAATACATACACAAACTATCAACGATATGAATCTTTTTTTCACTGCATAATCACTACCTTTCCTATGATTATATAAGAATTAACTATTGGTAATCACACCATATCCGGATGAATCCGTTTCGATTTCGTTTTCATAGTTATCCGGCAGTGAGTCAACTTTTTGATATATCCCGTTTGCCGCAGAAATGCTCCATCCACCGTCCACCTTGGTGTCCGTCATCTCCAGAGAAACAGTGCCATCACTGTTGAAGGTCAGCATACCGGTTCCTTCGGCGTGTAAAGTATCTTTGTATTGGAACGTGCATACGCCATTTTTGACAGATGCTGTGCCGCCCGCAGACGAGATTCGGATCGGAGTACTTCCTACAACGCCATCCGGGCCTGCTCCCATCTGTAAGGAATCAATAGCGAATGTAACATTTTCGCCATCATAGCTATAAATATAGAGGGAATAGGGCTCTGGGTATTTGACATGCCGGTAAACACCGACAACCGCTTTTGCATCAATTGTAGTTGCCGCATTTGCATCGTTGTTATCCGCTGCCTTAGCCGCTTTGCTACCTTCTTCCACTTTCACGGTCACAGAAACTGTTCTGGTTGCTTCATTCCATTCGACCTTGCCGCCCCAGCATTTTTCAATGAACGCGCGAATCGGCACATAGGGCTGACCATTATACATTATCGCAGGAACGTCAATCGTCTCCCCCTGCTCTGTTCTACCATCGGACCATCCATGGACGATTGCGTTTTCATCGATTGCAAGCATAGTGTACGAATCGCCGCCAGCAACGCTGAATCCTCCCTTAATATTTTCATACGGAGGAATGTAGCCAACGCCCATAAACCCTTCTCTGTCCTCTTCTACTGTAGATTCCAGTTTTTCACACAGCGGCTGCTCCGGTACAAGGCAGCGGTCATTGATAATGACCGGTTTTTCGTTGCTGCCGGCAAAAAGATCAACTCCGTTGAACATGACCTTTACATTCATTGAGCTTTTCCTAATCTCAATTGCGTTGGCAAACACGCTGAAAAACAGCACCGTTGCCAGAAGAAATGCGGAAATCTTTGCAAGTCGTTTCATGTTTTTCTCCTTTGTACACTGTAAAATTAAGCGAATGTTGCAAAAGCGGCAGTAAACACTCCATAAAAGCCACCAGTCCAGGAATAGCCGCTGCAATCATTCAACTTTACGCCTATTGTACCGTTATAATTAGTATATGTCAAGTAAAATCGGTAAAAATATCGTGAATATACTAATATGGTTAGTATTATATTTGCTTGGAAGGAAGGTGGAAAAATGGATGCTGATTTTATCCGTAATCGGATTTCTGCGCTTCGGATCCAAAAAGGCATTTCAGAATATAAAATGAGTTTAGACTTAGGGCACAGCAAAAGCTATTTGCAAAGCATTTCTTCCGGAAGAGCTTTGCCATCCCTTTCAGAATTCTTATATATTTGCGAATACTTCCAAATTACACCGAAGGATTTTTTTGATGAAAGCCAGCAAGACCCGGTAATGATAACTGAACTCAAAAAGATTGCCGCAACGCTTAATACTGAAGATTTACAGGCATTGATATGCATCGCAAATCGTCTGAGCAAAAAGTAATATTTGCCAAGCAAAAAACTGCTTAAGGATGTAATCCTTAAGCAGTTTTTTAGGTAATTCAGTTAGCCCTGCTGCATTTTTTCGTGCAGCTCCGCCATGGAGTCCACGAGGAAATCCGCGCCGTAATCGATCAGTGTCTGCCTCGGGCGATAGCCCCAGGTGATGCCGCAGGCAAGAAAGCCTGCTTTCGACGCAAATTCCATATCCGTATCGCCGTCACCCACAAACAGCACCTGCTCGGGCGTAACGCCCATCGTTTTGCAGGCAAGCTCCGCCGATTCGAGCGAGGGCTTAAGCGGCCGTTCGCCGTTGTTGCCCCAGAGGATCTCGAAGCCGGCATCGGGCAAATAAGCTGCCATGATTTTTTCGGCGGTCGGCTGGGTTTTGTTCGTGATTACGCCGATCTTGAGTCCGCGCTGCTTCAGATACGCAAGGAACTCCGGTACGCCGGGATATACCTTCGTATAGCGCGCGCAATTTGCGCGATAGTGCAGCACGTACTCGTGCCAAACCTTGTCGATTTCCGGGTCTGCGACGCCCTCGGGCAGCGCATCGCGCACGAGCGTGCGCGCGCCGTGACCGACGATCTGTTTGAATTCTTCGATTTGCCGTTCCGGATAGCCGTACCGATTCATTGCCTCATTGAGGCAAGCGCCGATGTCATGAATGGTATCCAGAAGGGTGCCGTCCAGATCGAACAGGACGGCTCTCACCTTCTGAAAATTCATGTTATACGCCTGCCTTGGAAGCCTTGATGAAGCCGGCTTCGGTTGCGGTAGTCTTGGAAACGTAGCCGGGTAGCGGCACGATGCGCGCGTTGACAGCGTCTACGATCCACTCCGCCTGCGGGAAGAAGCGATCATCGAACTCATGCGGCGGCGTGATCCAGTTCTTTGCGCCAACAACAACGGGAGGCGCATCGAGATAATCGAAGCAGAGCGTGGAAAGGTTCTGCGCAATGTCGTTGAGGAAGCTGCCTCTTGCGCAGGCGTCAGACGCCAGCACAACGCGGCCTGTCTTCTTAACAGATTCAACCAGCTCGGTGTAATCCAGCGGCACGAGCGACGGCAGGTTGATGACTTCGGCTTCCATGCCGTACTTTTCGGAGAGCTCCTTCGCTGCATCGAGCGCGCGGTAGAGCGTTGCGCCGATGGTGAGGATTGTGAGGTCCTTGCCTTCGCGGACTTTGTTGACCGCACCGGGCGCCCACTCGTACTCCTCGGCAGGAACGCCGCCCTTGTGGAACTCTTCGCCCTTGTCGTAGATTCTTTGGCTCTCGAAGATGATGCAGGGATCGGTGCCGTTCAGCGCCGCCTGCATGATGCCCTTTGCCTCATACGGCGTTGCCGGGAAGAAGACCTTCAGGCCGGGGATGTGCGCGCAGAGCGCAACCCAGTCCTGCGAATGCTGTGCGCCGTACTTTGCGCCAACGGAAACACGCAGGATCAGCGGCATCTTCAGAATGCCGGCGCTCATCGCCTGCCACTTGGACATCTGGTTGAAAACTTCGTCGCCGCAGCGGCCGATGAAGTCGGCATACATGATCTCAACAACCGCGCGGCCGCCCATCATGGCGTAGCCGACGCCGGTGCCGACGATCGCAGCCTCGGAAATCGGGGCGTTGAACAGGCGGCTGTGCGGCAGGAATTCCATGAAATCGCGGTAAACGGCGTAAGCGCCGCCCCAGTCGCGCACGTCTTCGCCGTAAGCGGTGAGCGTGGGATCCTCGTAGTACTTGTTGATCATCGGCTCTGCGATTGCATCGCGGATGTTGTAAACCTTCATCTTGGAAACGGGCTTGCCGTTTGCATCGAAGGCAAAACGCTCGTGGGACTGGATCGCCTTCCAGCGCTTCGTCTCTTCCTTCGGCATCAGAACGTTGTTCTTTGCATCCGGCGCGAAGGAGCGAACGGTCTGGTTGGAGAACATCAGCTTTTCGATGTAATCGGGCTGCTTGTTAAAGTCCACGTAGGGGCTGATTGTCGTATCGGCAGCGCCGCGGCAGATCATCGTCATGCGCTCGCGCGTATCGGCGAGCAGCTTCTCAAAGAACTTGTCGCTCTCGACCCCTGCCTTTACAAGCTCCTCGCGGAACTTGACGATGGGATCGTAGCTGCGCCAATCTTCGATTTCTTCCTTGGAGCGGTAAGCGTTCTGGTCGGAAGTAGAGTGGCCGACAAGGCGGTAGGTGACAACGTCGAGCAGGACGGGGCCTTCACCCTTCTTGATCAGCTCTCTCTTGCGCTTGTAAGCATCGATAACGGCAAGCGGATTCCAGCCGTCCACGCGCTCTGCGTGCAGCTGCGTCGGGCTTACGCCTGCGCCGACACGCGCAACCATATCGTATGCCATGGTTTCGCCGCGCGTCTGACCGCCCATGCCGTAGGAGTTGTTGAACACGTTGAAGATGATCGGCAGCGCCGTCTTTTTCTTCTCTTCCCAAAGCGTATGGAACTGATCCATCGCGGCGAAGTTGAAGCTTTCCAAAACGGGGCCGCAGCCGAGGGACGCATCGCCGATGTTGCAGATGACCATGCCCTTCTTCTCGTTGATCTTCTTATACAGCGCAGCGCCGGTGGAAACGGGAGCCGCGCCGCCAACGATAGCGTTGTTCGGATAGATGCCGAACGGCAGGAAGAATGCGTGCATCGAGCCGCCCATGCCGTGATGGAAGCCGTTCTCGCGCGCGAAGATCTCAGCAACCGTACCGTAGAGCAGGAAGCGGATTGCCAGCTCCTTAACGTCCTTAGTATCGGCAAACTTGCGGACTGCCTCCAGCGTATGGCCGCCGAGGAAGTTTTCCATGATCTCCAGCAGCTCTTTATCCTTCATCTTGTGGATGGAGCTCAGGCCGCGGGAAAGGATCTCGCTGTGGCTGCGGTGGCTGCCGAAGGTGATGTCGTCTTTATCGAGCAGGTACGCTTCGCCGACGCAGCTCGATTCCTGGCCGAGCGAAAGATGCGCCGGACCGGGATAGGTGGTGTCAACGCCGTTGTAGTTGGACTGGGTCTTGATCTGGTTGAGCATATACTCAAACTCGCGGCAGATCGCCATATCGCGGTAGATGCGGATCAGATCTTCCTTGGTGTAGTTGCCCTCGTCCAGCTCCTGCTTCACGGTTTTGTTGTAAGTACAAACGGGAATATCCTGGAATTTGATTTTGCCCTTTGCGCGGGTCTTTACGGGATCAACGTATAAAGATTTCGGCATTTTGTATCGTCCTTTCTCTATTAAATCATGAACAGACCTTCGCGGATCACTTCGCAAACGGTCGGATGCGGGAATACGATCTTCTTCAGCTGCTCAATGGGCATCTGCGTTTCGAGCATCATGGCTGCGCCGTAGATCATCTCGGAAGCGTAGTTGCCGATCATCTGCACACCTGCAAGGCACTTGCGGTCAATATCGTAAACCAGCTTGCAGAAGCCGTCGCCGTTCAGCGTTTCGGCAACGTAGCGGCCGGCATAGACCATCGGGATCTTCACGGTCTTCACGTTCATGCCCTTCTTCTTTGCGCTTTGCTCGGTTTCGCCTACGCAGGCAACTTCCGGGGTCGTGTAGATAACGGACGGGATCGCATCGTAGTTCATCTCATCCTTCACGCCCTGCATGTGGTGAACGGCAACCTCCGCTTCGCGGTATGCCGTATGCGCCAGCATCAGCTTGCCGTTGCAGTCGCCGATCGCGTAAACGCCCGGCACGTTCGTGCACATGTGGCGGTCGGTCACGATCGCGCCGCGCTCGGTCTGGATCTGCAGCGCTTCCACGTTCACGGTGGAAACGTCCGCGCGGCGGCCGGCCGAAAGCAGAACCTTGTCGCAAGCGATCGTGTGCTTGCCCTCTGCGTCTTCGTAGGTCACGGCGTCTTTGCCGATCTCCAGAACCTTGGCGTTCAGCTTGAACTCCATGCCCTCTTTTTCGTAGGTCTTCATCAGGTTGTCGCAGATGTCCTGATCGGTCGGGCCGGCGATCTTCGGCATCATCTCAACGATGATGACTTTCACGCCGATCGTTGCGAAGTAGCAAGCCATCTCAAGACCGATAACGCCGCCGCCCATGCAGACGATCGTTTTCGGAAGCTCCTTGAGATCGAGGATCTCGCGGTTCGTAACAACGAAGCCGGAGGCAAGCCCTTCCTTCAGTCCCGGAACAGGCGGCACTGCCGTAACCGAGCCGGAAGCGATCACGAGGCGGTCGCAGGCGATCGTTTCCTCCCCTGCCAAAACCTCAAACGTGCCGCCTTCGCCGCGGCCTTTGATCTTGCCCTCTGCGGTGTAGACTTTAATGCCGTTGCCCTTCATCGTAGCGCCGACGCCGGCAACGAGCTTTTTCACAACTCTGTTCTTGCGGTCGATCACAGCCGCGTGGTCGATCGTCACGTTCTCGGCGCTTACGCCGTAGTCCTTGCCGTGCTTTGCCGAAGCATACTGCTTCGCACAGTACAGCAGGCTCTTCGTCGGTACGCAGCCTTCATTGAGGCAAGTGCCGCCAAGCGCGCGCTTTTCGATAACAGCCGCCTTGAAGCCGGCCTGCGCCGCGCGCTCTGCGCACAGGTAGCCGCCAGGGCCGCCGCCGATTACGATTACATCAAATTTATCCATCATTCGCACCTCACCTTACTGCGCCAGCAGCGTCAGGAAATTTTCAAGATTCTTGCAGAGCGCCTGCATGAACTTCGCGCCGGGCGCGCCGTCCACAACGCGATGGTCAATCGTCAGCGAAAGGCCCATCGCCGGATACGTCGTAATCACGCCGTCCTTTGCGGACTTGATCTTCGTCTGAATGTTGCAGATGCCGAGGATGCCGGTCTGCGGCGGATTGATCACAGGCGTGAAGCCCTCGCAGCCGAAGCCGCCGATGTTGGAAACGGTGAACGTGCCGCCGGACATCTCATCGGGCGTCAGCTTGCCTTCGCGTGCCTTTGCGGCAAGCGCCTTGCATTCAAGCGCAAGCTCAAGCAGCGAAAGCGTATCGGCATTGCGAATTACCGGCACGAGCAAACCGCGCGGCGTATCGCAGGCAAAGCCGAGGTTCACGTGCTTGAAGCGGCGAACGGTCGTATCGTCGATCATGTTCGCGTTCAGATCCGGGCACTCCTTGAGGGACTTCGCAACCGCGAACATCACCATATCGTTCAGCGAGATCTTGGAAACGTCGCTTTCCATCGGCTTCACAAGCGCGCGGTACTTCTGGATCTGCGTTGCATCGAACGAGAACTGCAGCGTGAGCTGTGCGGTGGTCTGGAGCGAATTCATCATCGCCTTTGCCGTAACCTTGCGCACGGTGGAGAACTTCACGTCCTCGTATTCCGCCTCGGCAGCCGGAGCTGCGGCGGCAGCCGCCGGAGCCGCAGCCGTTTCCGCAGGTGCGGCAGCCTTCGCAGGCGCGCCCTCTTCCATCAGCTTGCGAATGTCGCGCTCGATCACACGGCCGTTCGGACCGGTTGCAAGCGCAAGCGAAGGATCCACGTTTGCCTTTTCGGCAAGATGCTTTGCGCGCGGCGAGATCGCGGTGCCCTTCACGCCTTCCGGTGCAGCCGCCTGTACGGGCGCTGCTGCCGGAGCCGCGGCGGCTGCCGGAGCAGCTTCAGCCGGAGCTGCGGCAGAACCGGGACGGAGCGATTCAAAATCGTCGCCGGGGTTGCCGATCGCGCAGACGTTTTCAAGGCAGGGCACTTCGTCACCCTCTTCAAAGAACGTTGCAAGCAGCGTGCCGGCAGCGGTGGAAGCGCATTCAAATTCCGCCTTGTCGGTTTCATAGCCAAACAGAATATCGCCTACGGCAACCGTGTCGCCGACTTTCTTCTTCCATGCGCCGAGAATGCAGGACTCAACCGTGATGCCTTCCTTCGGCATGATCACCGCCTGCGCAACCGGGCCGGTGGGCGCGGGCTTTGCAGCCGGAGCCGCCGGAGCGGCAGGCGCTTCGGGCGCGGCAGGCGCAGCCGGAGCTGCCTCGCTGCTTGCGCCGTCCGGACGGAGCGCGCTGAAATCCTCGCCGGGATTGCCGACCGCGCAAACGTTCACAAGGCAAGGCACCTCGTCGCCTTCGTCAAAGAACGTTGCCAGCAGCGTACCGGCGGCGGTGGAAGTGCATTCGAATTCCGCCTTGTCCGTTTCGTAGCCAAACAGAACGTCGCCCACAGCAACCGTGTCGCCGACTTTCTTTTTCCATGCACCCATGATGCAGGATTCTACCGTGATACCCTCTTTGGGCATCAGAACGCCAACTGCCATGTATTTCACTCCTATACATAAAATTTCCAAACAAATGCCACTGCCGAAACGGCAATGGCGAAATCAACTTTTTGTTTTGTGTGGATTTTTATTGATTTCAATTCATTTTAGCGGAAAGCGCGTCAAAAGTCAATTCCCTTGTTCCAAAATTTTACCTATTTTTGCACGAAACGCCGTCCGGTTCCTTGTGCAAACCATACAATCAAGGATGAAAATAACAGGACTTTTTCAAAACCACATAATCAAACATAAAACAACAGCCGCCCCGACAGAATCAAACATCATCGGAGCGGCGGTTATTCAAATGTGCAATACTGCGGTTGCGATGCCGAAATAGATCAGCAGCGAGAGCGCGTCCACCATGGTGGTGATGAACGGACTTGCGCAGACTGCCGGGTCAAGCCCGATCTTCTTTGCAAGCAGCGGCAGCGAGCAGCCGATCAGCTTCGCCGCGATCACGGTGAGCAGCAGCGTTCCGCTTACAACGAGCGCAACCCAAACGTCAACGCCGTCAAGCAGCATCAGCTTGCCGAAGCCGACGAGCGCAAGCGAAAGTCCGCAGAGGATCGAAACGCGAAGTTCCTTCCAAAGCACGCGGAAAACATCGCCGAATTCCACTTCCCCAAGCGAAAGGCTGCGGATCACGGAAACGGAAGCCTGCGAGCCGGAGTTGCCGCCGGTGTCCATCAGCATCGGGATATAAGCGGTTAGAATCACCATTTTGGAAAGCGCGTCTTCAAAGCCGGTGATGATCATGCCGGTAAACGTTGCGGAGATCATCAGCAGCAGAAGCCACGGAATACGCTGCTTCCAAACCTCCCAGACGGACGTGCGCAAATACGGACGGTCGGAAGGCGTGATAGCAGCCATCTTTTCGATATCTTCGGTTGCCTCTTCAACGAGGACGTCAACCGCGTCGTCGATCGTGACGATGCCAACGAGACGGTCTTCCCCGTCCACAACCGGGATCGAAGTCAAGTCGTATTTTGCAAGCTGTCCGGCAACGGTTTCCTGGTCTTCCGTCGTCATAACGGAAACCGTGTTCGGGGTCATGATCTCCTCCAGCTCCGTATCCTCTTCGGCAAGGATCAGCGTGCGGATCGTGAGCGTGCCGAGCAGCTTTCTCGTTCCGTCCACGACGAAGCAGGTGTTGATCGTTTCTTTGTCTACGCCCACGCGGCGAATGCGGCGGATCGCCTCGGCAACCGTCATATGCGGCTGCAGCGAAACGTACTCTGTCGTCATGATGCTGCCGGCGGAATCCTCCGGGTAGTGGAGGATCTCGTTGATCATGCGGCGCTTTTCGGGGTCCGCCTGCTGCAAAATACGGCTGACAACGTTAGCCGGCATCTCCTCAACGATATCCGCCGCATCGTCAACGTACAGCTCGTCAACAACGGCACGCAGCTCCGCATCGGAAAAGCCTGAAATCAGCATTTCCTGCTGCTCCGGCTCCATCTCAACGAACGTATCCGCCGCAAGCTCCTTCGGCAGCAGCCGAAACAGCAGCGGAAGCGACGTTTCCGGCAGATCTTCAAACAGCGCCGCAATATCGGCGGCGTTCATCGTAGAGAAAACGTCTTTGAGCGTATTATACTTTTTCTCCTCCAGAAGCGATGCAATCATCGCATCCAGAGCAATGGTTTTTTCCATTGCCATAGTCTTACCTCCTCAAAATAATTGCTTGGAAGCAAGACACGAGGTTTTATCAGAACGAAACAGGACGCAATCGCGGCCCGTCTGCCTGGCCTTGCCCGTGTCCTGTACTGCCGCTGGCGTCCATGTTCTCACCTCACAAAAAAAGATACTTTATTTTATTCCCAATTTGCACCGCTGTCAACCGACAAAACGCAAAAAAAGAACTGCCAAAGGCAGTTCTTTTTCTTTCTTATTTCGCGTAGATCAAGCCAACAAGCCAGTTGAGCAGCTGCGCCGGAAGCACCTTCGCCAAAAAGCAGAACAGCTTGTACTGCGCGCCGATCGTATAGAGCGGCTTGCGGCTTTTCTTTTTCTTCGCAACGCGCGCGATAAACCGTCCGGCAACCTCCGGCTTCATGCCGTTTTGCTCGTCATGCTCCATCGTTGCAACGGAGCGTTCGATCCTGCCGCCGTATTCGGCGTCGCCATCGATGCTCTTCTCGCGCGCGGCGGTAAAGCCCGTGGCAATGTCGCCCGGCTGCACCGCGCAAACCGTAACGCCGTAGGGGCGCACTTCGTTTGCAAGCGCCATCGTATAGGCGTTGATTGCGGACTTCGCCGCGGAATAATACGTTTGAAACGGAATCGCAATCGGCGCGGCAACGGAGCTGATGTTCACGATCCTGCCGCTGTGCTTGCCGCGCATATGCGGCAGCACGGCGCGGTTCACGTTGACCGTTCCGAAGAAATCAGCGTCAAAAAGGCGCTTTGCATCCGCAGTCTGCGTAAACTCCACCGCGCCGGAAATGCCGAAGCCGGCAGCGTTTACAACAACGTCAATCGTGCCTTCGCGGTCGAGGACTTCCTTTACCGCAGCGTTCACCGCGTCTTCCTTCGTCACGTCGCAGCAAATATGCGCAACGTCGTCGAAGCCCTTTTCGCGGCGGCTGAACTCATAGACCGTATAGCCCAAATCCTTCAGCGCGAGCGCGGTGCATCTGCCGATGCCCGATGAGCCGCCCGTTACGACGGCAACGCCGCTCACAGGTTCAGCCCGTGGAGGACGTCGGCAATGATTTCAACCGCTTCGTCCACCAGTTCCTTCGTATGCGTTGCCATCAGGCTGCAGCGCAGCAGGCATTCGCCCGGCGCGCATGCCGGCGGCAGCGTCGCATTCACGTAAACGCCGCGCTCATAAAGCGCCTTCTGCGCCGTGAGCGTAACGATGGGATCGTAAGTATAGATCGGGATGATCGGCGTTTTCGCCTCAATGATCTTGATGCCGCGCGCCTTGAGCCCGTCGCGCATATACTGGGAGATGTTCTGCAGATTGTCAACGATCTCGGGATGGCTGCGCAGATGGCGCAGCGAAGCCGTTGCAACCGCGATGGAAACGGGCGTTACGGAAGCGGAGAAGATATACGGGCGCGAATTGCAGCGCACGAAGTCGCAAACCTTTGCGTCTGCAGCCATGTAACCGCCCAAGCTCGCAAGCGTCTTGGAGAACGTGCCCATGTAAATATCCACGTCTTTTTCAAGCCCGAAATGGCTTGCCGTACCGCGGCCGCCCTCGCCGATGATGCCGAGCGCGTGCGCATCGTCAACCATCGTGCGCGCGCCGTATTTCTTTGCCAGCGCAACGATCTCCGGCAGCTTTGCGATGTCGCCGCCCATGGAGAAAACGCCATCGGTTACGATGAGGCAGCCGGCATTTTCGGGAACCTTCTGCAGCTGCCGCTCCAAATCCTCCATATCGGCATGGCGGTAGCGGAGCATTTTGCCGTAGCTGAGCTTGCAGCCGTCATAGATCGAAGCGTGGTTTTCGCGGTCGCAGATCACGTAGTCACCCATGCCCACGAGCGCGGAAATGATGCCGAGGTTCGATTGGAAACCCGTTGAGAACGTAACAACGTCGCCCTTGCGGAGGAACTCTGCCATCTCTTTTTCAAACACCTGGTGCAGCACCAGCGTGCCGTTGAGCAGGCGCGAGCCGGAGCAGCCGGTTCCGAATTCATCAAGCGCCTTATGCGCCGCTTCGATGATCTCCTGATTCGTTGTCAGACCGAGGTAGTTGTTCGAACCGAACATCAGGCGGCGCTTGCCTTCCATGATCACTTCCACGTCCTGGCGGGACTGCAGCTCCCGGAAATACGGGAACAGGTCCTGTTTGCGCAGCTCCTGCGCCGTTGTATAAAGGGATTCTCTTTCAAAGTTTTTCTCGAACAGGTCTCTCATGCTTTTTTCTCCTCTCCCATGATCCGAAACGCGGCGTCCAAAACGCGCTCAGCCGTTTCGATCTCCTCGCGGGTAAACTGGCTGCTCAGTTCCGTTTCCATACGGAGCAGCGGTTTTTCATTTTCTTTGCGCATCTGTTCAAACTTCTCGCTTGCCGCAAGGCGGCAGACTCTGCGGTCCGACGGCGAACGGAGCTTTTTCAGATATCCTTTTTTTACAAGATTCTTGATTTTGTAGGTTGCGTTCGGCTGCGAAATGCCAACAAACGATGCAAATTCCGAAACGGTCGGGCTGCCCATCAGCCGGATCACGTCCGCCGAAAGCACTTCCGAGGCGGTAATATCTCTGTGCCGTCTTCCGAAGCCATGATAAAGATAGCGGTAGCAGAACAAACGGATCTTGCTGTATAAGCCGCCGATTGCGGCAGTTTTGCTCATTTCGCATCCTCCTTTCGCATAGATACATAAAAATCTTTATGCGATGCAAACAGCGTACAATACTTTTTGCGGAAAGTCAATAAAAAAGTCGAAACGGGGCAGCAAAAGCCGTCCCGTTTCATTTATGATCCTGTTCGCTCGATTTTTCCATCGACAACGCGGTAAACGCTGTCGCAAATCTCGGTTGCGGCTTTTTTGTGGGAAATCAGCAAGCACGTTTTATCCGTCATGCTGCGTAAGTTCTCAAGCAGCCGCCGCTCCGTCTGCTCATCGAGCGCGGACGTGCATTCGTCCAGCAGCAAAATCGGCGCATCCGTCATCAGTGCGCGCGCAATCGCAATCCGCTGCGCCTGTCCTTCGGAAAGACCGACTCCCCGCTCCCCGATTACGGTATGGATCCCGTCCGGAAGCTGTGAAACGAACTCCGCCGCATCGCTGATTGCAAGCGCGCGCTCTACATCTTCATCCGCCGCGTTCGGGCAAACCATGCAAACGTTCTCCCGAATCGTTCCGCTCAGCAGGAAGTTCCCCTGCGGAACGTAGGCAAAGAGCGATCGCGTCGTGCTGTCAAGCGGCAGTTTCTGCCCGTCCTTTTGCAGATAGGTTTCGCCCTCTGTCGGCTTATAAACGCCGAGCAGCAGCTTCATCAGCGTGCTTTTGCCAATGCCGGATTGACCGGTCAATACAGCAAATTCACCTTTTTGCAGGCAGAAATCCGCGCGCCGCAAAACCTGCTCGCGGTCATAGGAAAACGTTACGCCGGAGATGCCGACCGCTTCAAGCCCGGATTCCAAATCATCAGTATGCGCCGGCGTTTCCTCCGGCAGCTCCAGAAGCTCGCGGATCCGCTCTGCGGAGGACAGCACCGCCGCAAGCTGCGGCGCATAGCCGGAGATCGTCGTCAGCGGCCGCTCGATTTGCCCGAGAAGCTGGATCACGGAGGCGAACATACCGAACGTCATCGCGTGGTTCGCAATGCCGACCGCGCCCCAGATCAGCCCAAGAATGTAGCCGCCGTAAAACGCGGTGTTCATAAACAGGCTCATCAGTGCGCCGTAGCGCTTGCGGCGGCGAATTGCATTCCTGCGTTCACCCTGCAGCAGATCGGTGCGCGCATCCATCGTCTCCTCCGCGCCGAACGTTTTGATCACAAGCAGATTGCCGAGCGATTCCTGCATAAAGCCCGTTGTGCGCTCGGCGGTTTCCTGCTCCGCGCGGTGGAGCTGCTTCATCTTTTTTCGCAGCAGCGCTGCGGCAAGCATCGCGGCAATGCCGATGGCAAGAAACGCCAGCGCAAGGCGCAGCTCCATCATGCAGACCACCGCAAACGCCGCAATCAGCCGAACGCTCATGCTCAGTGCGCCGGGCAGAATCTCCGTCATACCGTTTGCCACGGTATCCACGTCGCTCGTCAGGCGGCGGAGCAAAACGCCGCTGTGGTAGTTTCCGATTGCAGCATAGTCCTTGCGCAGCAGCTTGCGGAACACAAGCGTCTGCATGGAGATCGCAATGCCGGATGCGATATCAACAGAGAGATGGCGATTGAGAAAGAAGAGCAAAATCTGCCCTGCGCCGGCGGCGGCAAGCAGCGCGGCAAAGCGCAGAAACGTTGCGTCCAGCCCGTTTGCGGCGCTGTCGACCACGTAGCGCGTTAAAAGCGCAACGGCAACGCTGAGCAGCGCGGCAAGGATCATTGAAGCTGCCAGCAGGCAAATGCGCCACCACTGCTTCCGGTTCAGCTGTAAAAGCCACGCGATCGTCTTTCTGTCTTTCACGGTTCGCCCTCCTTCCCTTTTTTCGTATCATATCAAATTTCGTTCCGTTTGACAACTCCACTTGAACGCGGGCAAAAATCGTGATAAAATAAGCGAAAAGAAAGGAGATTTGCCTGTGAAAATTTCCACGAAAGGGCGCTATGCGCTCCGCATGATGATCGACCTTGCCGAGCACGCAAACGGCGGCTACGTATCGCTGGCGGATATCGCAAGGCGGCAGGCGATCTCCAGAAAGTATTTAGAGCAGATCATTCCCCTGTTCAACCGCACCGACTTTCTCAAAAAAACGCGCGGGGCGCAGGGCGGCTATCAGCTCGCAAAATCGCCCGATCAATACACAGTCGGAGAGATTTTGAGATTAACGGAAGGTTCGCTTGCGCCCGTTCCCTGCCTGGAAAATGATCCGATCGGCTGCGAGCGCGCCGCCGATTGCGAAACGCTGTTTGTCTGGCAGGGGCTGTATCAGTCCATCACCGATTATCTGGACGGCATCACCCTGCAGGACGTTCTGGACCGCCGCAGTCAAAACGGCGGCGACTACGTGATCTAAAATTAACGCCGAAGAAGCAATGCTTCTTCGGCGTTAAATGAACCTTATTCGGCAAACATCGGGGTAGAGAGATAGCGGTCGCCGGTATCCGGCAGCAGCACTACGATCGTTTTGCCCTTGTTTTCCGGGCGCTTTGCAAGCTCGGTTGCGGCAAATACAGCCGCGCCGGCGGAAATGCCAACAAGCACGCCCTCTTTACGCGCGATCGCGCGGCCTGTTGCAAACGCATCTTCGTTTTCAACGGCAATAATCTCATCGTAGATCGCGGTGTTCAGCGTTTCCGGCACAAAGCCTGCGCCAATGCCCTGAATCTTGTGCGGACCGGCAGTGCCCTTGGAAAGCACCGGGGAGCCGGCAGGCTCTACCGCAACAACCTTCACGTTCGGGTTCTTGGACTTGAGATATTCGCCAACGCCCGAAATCGTGCCGCCCGTGCCGACGCCGGCAACGAAAATATCAACCGTACCGTCGGTATCCGCCCAGATCTCCGGGCCTGTGAAAGCAAGGTGCGCGGCAGGGTTTGCCGGGTTTGTGAACTGGCTGGGAATGAAGCTGCCGGGCGTATTCGCCGCAAGCTCCTCCGCCTTTGCAATCGCGCCCTTCATGCCCTGCGCGCCATCGGTCAGAACGAGCTTCGCGCCGTATGCCTTGAGCAGATTGCGGCGCTCAACGCTCATCGTTTCCGGCATTGTAAGGATGATCTCATAGCCGCGCGATGCTGCAACCGCCGCAAGACCGATGCCGGTGTTGCCGCTCGTGGGCTCAATGATCACCGCGCCGGGCTTGAGCGCGCCGGATTTCTCCGCCTCATCGATCATCGCTTTTGCGATGCGGTCTTTTACGCTGCCGGCAGGGTTGAAGTATTCTAGCTTCGCATAGAGCTTCGCGTCAACCCCCTGCTCCTTGCTGTAGTTGTTCAGATGCAGCAGCGGCGTACCGCCGATCAGATCGGTAATTGTTTCAAAAACTTTCATAATGACCGTCCTTTCTTTATACACATTTCCTATAGGTTTAATAGGATTTCTGTGCTATAATCATAGCACACCCCTCTCCGCCTGTCAAGAGCGGATCGGAATTTTTTTTACACAGTGAGGCGAAACGAATGAGCAATCAGTTTTCAAGAACGGAGCTTCTGCTCGGCAAGGGCGCAATTGAGCGGCTTGCAAAATCGCGCGTTGCGGTTTTCGGGATCGGCGGCGTCGGCAGCTATACTGCCGAAGCGCTCGTGCGCTCCGGGCTCGGCGCGATTGATCTGATTGATGACGACCGCGTCTGCCTGACCAATCTCAACCGCCAGCTTTTTGCCACGCGGAAAACCGTCGGCAAGTATAAAGTCGAAGTCGCTCGCGAGCGGCTGCTGGAGATCAATCCAAACGCCGCCGTAGAGATTCATCAAACCTTCTATACGCCGGAAACCGCTTCGGAATTTGATTTCACGCAGTATGATTATATCGTGGACGCCGTCGATACCGTATCGGCAAAATTAGAGCTGATCGTTCGGGCAAAGGAAGCCGGCACGCCGATTATATGCTGCATGGGCGCAGGTAACAAGCTCGATCCAACCGCATTCCGCGTTGCCGATATTTACAAGACCTCTGTCTGTCCCCTCGCGCGCGTCATGCGCCACGAGCTGCGAAAACGCGGCGTAAAATCGCTCAAAGTCGTCTATTCCGAAGAGCCGCCGCTCACGCCGCTGGACGATGATGCGCTCAACTGCAAGCAAAACTGCATCTGTCCGCCGGGTACGGCGCGCACCTGCGCCGCGCGCAGGCAGGTCCCCGGCAGCACGGCGTTCGTCCCCTCCGTCGCCGGACTTATCATTGCGGGCGAAGTCATCAAGGATCTGATCCGATAAAAAAACGCTGCACCGCAAATTACGCGGTGCAGCGTTTTTCTGTTTTTATTGTGCGGCTTCCTTCGCAAGAATCGCGTCGCGGTCTTTATTTGAGAAGTGCAAAATGATCTGGAAGCCGATCGTGATCGCAGCAAGCAGCCCTGCCATCACAAGCAGGATCGGCTTATAGCTGCCTACCTGATCCCAGACAAGGTTCATCGTCGGCGCGCCGAGCGCGTAGCCTGCCGTGTTGATCGAAACGAACAGGCCCATCGTCTTTGCAAACGACTTTTCGCCGAACATATCCGCAACGATCAGCGGCAGCATGATCGTTTCAAGCGGCATTGCAAGCGCCAGCAGCAGCATGCAAACAAAAACCGTTACAACGGACGTGCCGGCATTGAGAACCGCAAGCATGAAAATCGCAATCGTTGCCGCGGCGTTGCAGATCAGCATCGTAACGCGCATGCCGAGATGGTCAAAGCTCAAGCCGGCGAGGATCTTCGATGCGGCAAGGCAGATGGAATAGAAGCTCGCCGTCAGCGTGATGTAGGTTTCCAAGCCCACGTCGGAAAGGTGCGCCGAGCGGATGCCGCTGATCGCCTGGAGCGCAGCGCCCGTGAAGAATACGCAGATCGCCGCAAAGTAGAAATACGGGCGGCGGATCGCATGGGCAAAATCCATGCCAACCCAGCTCTTGCCGCGTGAGGGCTTCTTTCTGCCGGAAGGCTTTGCAAGCTCCGCGCCCTTCGGCGCGTTGCGGAAGAAAATCAGAATCAGAACCAGCACCGCAAGCAGGATCACCGCGCCGAGGCGGTAAGCCGTGCGGTAGCCGAAGGGTTCGGCTGTGATGATCGGGCGGACGATCGGCGCAAAGACTGCCGCGCCGAGGCCGTTTGCCGCAAGAATCACGCCCATGATCGTGCCGCGGTTTTCTGTGAACCATTGGTTCACAACGTAGCCGACAACCGTTGTGGTGCACCACGCAAGGCCGAGACCGAGGAAGGCGCCGCCGATATAGAACTGCCAATACTTTTCCGCGAAGGAATAGATCAGGCAGAAGATCATCAGCGCGCCGAAGCCGAAAGACGCCATGCGCTTCGCGCCCCACTTTACAACGAGCGCGCTGAAAAAGAGGTTCACGATTGCCGTTGTGATATAGCGGCAGCTATCGCTGAGCGAAAAGCCTGCGCGGTCAAGGTTGAGCGCCTGTGTGATCGGCTTTAGAAACAGGTCTTTATTGCTGCTGCAAAAGCCGAGCGCCGTAAACACCATCAAAAAGCAGATCGCCATAATGACCCATTTATAGCCAGATCGCTGCTGTGTTTGTTCCATTGTTATCAAGCTTCCTTCTGTTTATTCTGAAATGATTCTATCACAGCTTTTTGCCGCGCGCTATCGCATCGCGTATCAGCCGTTTGGTTTTTTTCTCAATTTCAGAGGAATTACCGCAAAGCGGATAATCGCGGCGGCAGCCGCGAGCGACGCAATAAACGATAAAAGCACCAGTAAGAACGACGCGCCGGACATCGGCTTTTCGCGCGATAATTCCGCGCCGCTCTCCGGCAAATGCGCCATCGCCCACGTTGAGAGCGTTTCGTGCAGCTCGGGGAGGTTTTCATCCGGCGCGTCAAAAAGTCCGCCCTCCGCAGCGGCGGAAACGATCTGCAAAAGCTCGTTTGAGCTGTAGAGGGCAAAACGGTCGCCATACGATAAATACCACTGCCGCTCCGCCGGATACAGCGTTAAAAGCAGATCATTCTGCCCAAAATGATCGTCCGTAAAGGTTTTTTCGGCATAGTCCGCAATTGCGCCTTCTGCCTCAGCCGTCACAACGCCGATGATGCAGCCCCTTGCTCGGTCAAGCGATTTGTTCCCTGAAAAGATTGCATCTTTCGCCTGCCCGGAAAGCACGCCCGCGCCGTCCGAAACGCGCGAGCGGTAGAAGGACGTATCCACAATATTGATTGTAAGCACAGCGCCGAGCGCGATCGCCGCGGCGATCAGCAGCGCGGAAACCACCCAGTGCCAGTAAGCGCGAAGCATGTTCATAAATCCGGCTCCATTCGTTTATGTAGAGCCATTGTATCATCAAGAAAGGCGGATTGCAAGCCGATTGACAGCGGCGCAAAATCGTCTTATAATGAAGCGGAGCCGCAAGCGGCTCCGCCGGGATCGCGCCGCTGTGGGAAGCGGAAGCTGCCCTGCGCGATCGTTCTTCATTCTATGCTGCGCCAAGCGCTTTGGTGCAGCAATACCGGAGGTTTTCCAAATGATAAAAGTTTCCCCTTCCATTCTCTCCGCCGACTTCGGCAATATGCAGCGCGATCTGCAGATGCTCAAGGATACCGGCGCAGAATATATCCACGTTGACATTATGGACGGTCTGTTCGTCCCCAACCTTTCCATGGGCTTCCCGATGGTCAGCGCGGCGAGAAAATGTAGCGATCTCGTTTTGGACGTGCATCTTATGATCGACCGCCCCATCCGCTACGTGGAGCGCTTCTGCGACGCCGGCGCGGATATTCTGACCGTGCACGTTGAGGCGGACACGGAGGAAAACACGAAGCGCGCGCTGGAGATGATCCGCGCAAAGGGCGTAAAGCCCGCGATCTGCGTGAAGCCGAAGACGCCGGCAGAGGCGGTTCTCCCCTTTATCGGCATGGTGGACCTGATCCTCGTTATGACGGTTGAGCCCGGCTTCGGCGGTCAATCCTTCATGGGCGATATGATGCCGAAACTGAAGAAGATCCGCGAATATCTGGATCAGTCCAACCCGAACTGCGAGCTGGAGGTTGACGGCGGCGTTGGCATTGAAACGGCGAAAACATGCGTGGAAAACGGCGCGAACGTGCTTGTTGCCGGCAGCGCATATTTCAAAGCAGAGGACAAAGCCGCGTTCGTCCGCACGCTGAAAAGCTACGCATAAATCGCAAGATCGTCATTGTTTAAGCTGCAAAAACGCGTGCAACTTTTGCGATAAGGAACCAAAAACGTGCAACAAATTTCGTTTGTTGCACGTTTTTGCTTTCATTTTGAGAGGCTGCGGAGCTTGACCGCCGCCTCATAGGCGGATTTCATATCCTCCGTTTCGCGGTAGGCGATCTCGAGCAGCTCATAGGTTTTTCTGCGCTGCGAGATCGTAGGCAGCTCCTCGATATCGATTTGCCGCAGGTAGGAAATGGCGTCGCGGTACTTCATATTCTGAACGGCGATCCAGCCGCGCAGAATCAGATATGCCGCGCGGTGTTCATCGGGCAGCAGCGTTACCATCCAAAGCTCACGCTCGGCATTTTTCGTTTGCTGGTTTTCCAAATAATAGCGCACACGGAGCAGATGGTACTTTGCTTCACCGCCGACCGCCTGATACGAATCCTTATAATGCTGCAGCGAGTCCTCCGTCGGCTTGCCGCCGTAGAGCGCGGCGCGGGCGCGCAGCCAATACGCCTCGCATTCCGCTTCCTTGCTTCGGTAGAGCGTTTCGCTATTATGCTTGACCGCTAAGTTTGCCCATTTTTCGGTTTGCTCCAACTCATTTTCGGCAAGCGACTGCTTTGCAAGCAGCAAGCTTGCCATACAGAGCAGGAGGGATTTTTCATCACTCTCGCCGGGCAGCGCGCTTGCAAGGTCATACGCCTGCGCATACTTTCCGGCGCGGATTTTTTCGCGCGCTTCGGAAAGCTCCGCGCCGGAGGCGCTGTCCGTCATGAGCCAGCTTTCGCTGACGCCGAGCGTTTCGGCAAGGTATTTGAGCGTTTTCACGGACGGGGTTGCAAGGTCGTTTTCGATCTGCGAGAGCATATTGCGCGTGATCCGGTCGCCTGCGACCTGCTTTTGCGTCAGTCCGCGATTTTGGCGCGCGGAGCGCAGCTTTTCGCCGAGCGTCATTTCGATGCCGCCTTTCGGGGTAAAAAATATTTACCTGCATTGTAGCAGGAACGGTCGAAAAAAGCAAGCATTGCTTTTTCCGCGCTGCTGCAATAAAATAAACGCGATGGGAGATGATCCGGTGATTGGAAGTAAAGAGCTGCACCACGAAGCGAAAGCCGCGCTGAAAGGCGGCGCGTTTTCGCGCCTGACAATCCAATACTTGCTCATTCTCTACGCCGCGACCGCCGCGGTTGAGCTTGCAACGATGCTGTTTGAGGATCGGCTGATCATCATTCGGGAGCTGCATATTGAATTTTTTATTTGGTCGGGCGCGCTTTCCCTGCTGCTGCGGCTTTTCAAAAGCGCATGGGAAGTCGGTCACCAGAGCGGCGCACTCCGCACGGGCAGAAAGCAAACGCTTTCCTTCCCTGTTTTAGCGGACGGGCTGCGCCAGTTTGAGCGGTTTACCGCGCTTTTGCTGCTGAAGGCTTTTTTCATCGCGGTTTGGACGATGCTTTTGATTGTGCCGGGCGTGATCGCGTTCTACCGCTACCGCATGGCGGAAAAGCTGATGCTGGACGATCCGGCGCTTTCACCGCTTGATGCGCTGCGCAAATCCGCTGAATTGATGGATGGCAGAAAAAAAGCGCTGCTCCATTTGGATCTCTCCTTCTGGAAGCACTATCTCATCATTTTTGTTTTAGAGTTCGGCGTAAGGGTGGCGGAATTTCTCGGCTATCCGCTGGAGGGGCTGACGCTGCAGATCGGGACGTTTTGCCTGAGCACGGTTTTGCTGATCCTTGCCGAATGGCATGAGCTGCCGACCGTGCAGACCGCATACGCCTGTTTCTATGATCATGCGCTTTCCGCCCGGCAATCCGATGCGCCAGCCGAAACGCCGCACTGATTGCAGCAGCTTTTTCCATTTATAAGATAATAGGCAGTCCGTTTTGCGCGGACTGCCCTTTCATTTATTAACGGAAACGGTTTTATTCGACGAACGCCGCATTTCTTAACGTGCAGTAAGTGCTGTCACCTTCCGCATAGGTATCAAAAACGCCGGCAACGCAGATTTCCGCATCGAGCGCCGGATAGTCATCCGGGTAAACGCAGTCGCCTGCAAGAACGAATTCTATCCCCTGCGCACAGCAGGCAGTTGCGTCCTGAATGATGCAGGCAAAGTATTCCTTGCCTGTTGCTTCATCGCGGTAGTACGCAAAGCGGCCGTCCATTTTTACGGTCTTTCCGAGATAGTCCTCCGGAGCCGTTATCATGTTATAGACTTCGGAATAAACCATTGTTCCGGAAAGCGCCGTCAGATCCACGTCAACTCCGTTTGCCGGAATTGCCTCGGTATCCGGCTGCGGCGATTGCGTTTGCTGCGGCGCTGCAGCTTGCTGACTTTGCGCGCTGCCGTCAGCTTCAGCCATACGTTGTTCCAGCACATCATTTACGCCGACAGGCTGATTGCTTCCTGCCTTTCCGCCGGAGCTGCTGTTTCCGCAGCCCGTTACGGAAAGAATCAGACAAAGACAAAGGACGCCGCTGATCCACTTTTTCATGCTTTCACGCCTCCTTTTATCGCACCTGCCGCACAGCAGATCGCAAATGCGGCAACATCCACGCCGACGATTGTAGATCCGACCGGCGTTCCTGCCAGCACGGAAAGAACAATGCCCGAAAACGCGCAGACAACCGACAGCACCGCAGAGCATATTGTTACGCGCTTAAAGCTCTTGAACAGCCGCATGGCAGACAGCGCCGGAAAGATAACCAGCGCGGAGATCAAAAGCGACCCCACAAGGTTCATCGCCAGCACGATAATGACAGCAATCACAATTGCAATCAGCAGATTATAGGCGTTTGCATTTGTGCCTGTGGCCGCAGAGAAGTCCTCATCGAAGGTCACCGCAAAGATCTTATTATAAAACAGAATGAAGATCACAACCACCAAAACCGACAGCACGGCGCACAGCCATACCTCTTTCTCGTTCAAAGTCAGGATGGAGGTTGAGCCAAAGAGCGTGCTGCAAACATCTCCGGAGAGGTTCGAAGACGTTGAAAAGATGTTCATAATGAGATAACCGAACGCAAGCGCACCGACAGAAATCATTGCGATTGCCGCATCGCCTTTGATTTTTGCATTCCGCCCGGTTCTGAGCAGCAGCACCGCGCTGAGCACCGTAATCGGCAGAACCAGCAGCATATCGTTTGTAAGATTCAAAACCGCGGCAATTGCCATTGCGCCGAAGGCAACGTGGGAAAGCCCATCGCCAATGAAGGAATACCGCTTCAAAACAAGCGTAACGCCGAGCAGCGAGGAGCAGAGCGCAATCAGCACGCCGACGATCAGCGCATACCGGACAAATGGATATTGCAGGTATAGCATGAGCTTTTCAAGCATCTTCCGCACCGCCTTTCTGCTGCATCAGAAAATACTTCCCGGCGTCGCTTTGCAGATATTGATCCCTTGTACCATAAAAGATTTGCGCTCCGATATGGAGAATATGGCTTGCATAGCGAACAGCAGCAGCAATATCATGGCTGATCATAAGGATTGTAGTCCCTTCTTGATTCAGACTTTCAATCAGACTGTACATTTCCGCCGTCACCTTTGGATCAAGCCCGGAAACCGGCTCATCCAATAAAAGCACCTTTCTTGTGGCGCACAATGCTCTTGCCAGCAGAACGCGCTGCTGCTGGCCGCCGGAAAGCTCCCGATAGCAGCGGTTTGCAAGCTCCGATATGCCCATGCGCTGCATATTCTCTTCCGCCATACGCTTTTCTTCTTTATTATAAAACGGTCTGAGCCCGCAGCAGCCTTGACACCCCGAGAGAACGATCTCTCTCACGGACGCCGGAAAATCTCTTTGAACGACCGTCTGCTGCGGCAGATAGCCGATTTCGTTTTTCTTTAGACCGTCACCGATCAGGATCTGACCGCCGAGCGGCGCTTGCAGATGGAGCAGTGTTTTCATAAGCGTGGTTTTACCGGACCCGTTTTCGCCGACAATGCAGAGATAATCCCCGGCGTGCACCGCAAAATTCAAGCCATCCGCAATGGCATGGCCATCATATCCCAGCGACAGATCCCGAACGGTGATATAAGCCATAGCTGCCCTCCTACTTTAGAGCGTCTTTCAAAACGGACAGGTTCTTTTCCATAACGGAAAGATACGTTGTACCGCTTTCAGCATCCTGCGCCGTTGTTGCCTGCATGGAATCCAGCGTAAGGATCTTTTGATCCTTCGTCTGCGTGTTTTGAACGATCGTCTCGGCGATTCGCCGGTCTGTTCCTTCGATGGTCATAACTGCCGGAAGAGAAAGCTCATCCACTTTCTGAGAAAGGAAAGAAATGGTTTCAAAGCTTGCCTCAGTTTCCGCCGAGCAGCCCACGAATGCCGCATAATAAGACAGGCCGTAATCATCCGCAAGGTAACGGAAGGGGAAACGGTCGCCAAAGAGGAGCGTATCAAACGAAGCGCTCGTTACGGCGGCGCGGTATGCAGCATCAAGGGCATTCAGCTGCTCTGCATACGCCGCTGTATTCTTTTTATAGAAATCGGCATTTTCCGGATCGAGCTTCTCAATCGCCTGCGAAATGCGCTCTACAAGCGCAGCGGCGTTTCTCAGAGAGAGCCATACGTGCTCATCGTACTCTTCCTCTTCCTCCTCGTGGTCGTGATCTTCGCCTTCATGCTCGTGGTCATGTTCCTCTTCCTGCATACCCTCGACCAGTTCTTCCTCCTTGGCGGCATCGCCGAGAACATCCAGCAGGCTGATAACGAGCATATCTTTGTTTGCTGCTTCCTGCAGCGCATCATCAACCCATTCATCGGATTCTCCGCCGACATAGAGAAACAAATCACAGCTTGAAATTTTCAGGATGTCCTCCGCCGTGGGCTGGAAGCTGTGCAGATCAACGCCGGTATCAAGCAGCATCGTTACATCCGCATTTGCCGGGTTCTCGCCGAGGATATTTAGAACCCAGTCATACTCCGGGAAAATGGTTGTGACGATCTGTATTTTGTCGGTTTCCGGATCAGGCCGGATGCTGCCGGCGCTGCACGCGGACAGGCAGCCGGCTGCAAGGCAAACGATAATCATAAGAATGATAAACTTTTTCACTGGTAAACCTCCGTGTATTTCTGTTTTTGGGCGCAAAAATACAAGGGCTGGCAAATGCCCAAACAGGCATAGTTCACCCTTGTTGGAGGTTTTTTTAATTATTCAGTCTGATTCTTTCAGCGACAAGCGTTTTCTGCGTGATCTCAGCTGCAAATACGGCAGCAAAAAGGAACGCAAAGAGAGCCGGCGCAATGAAAGAAAGCTGCGGCGCTGCGCAGCCGCCGATTCCGCGAAGCACATTTTTGCACTGCTGTATGCAGGCGCAGACAGAGCAGTGCTCTCCTGCGCAGTCATGGTCTGCTTCAGCGGCAATATAGAAAGCAGAAAACAGCACGATGAGCAGCATCATGAGCCCCATGATGCCGGCAGCAATTCTTCTCGCTTTCGCTGTATGTGAACTGCGCATCGCTGCTTCCTCCTTTTCTGAATCACGCAAAGGCTGCGTGTATCAATTATTTTATATCCCGCCGGAGGAATTGTCAATCTGCAGCGTTTGCGCAGCTTTATGAATCGGAAAACAGATGGTTGGTTCCTCCCTGCCCTAAATTCATAAGGCTGCGCATACGCGCTTGCAAAACGCAGGCAGATTTGCTATAATGGATAAAATCTTTATGCAGGAGGTTGCTCTATGAGCGAACGGCATCCTTTTTCTGAATCGTTCGGCGCACTGGTTTTCCACGAGGAAGCTATGCGCCAGTATGTCTCGGCGGAGCATCTCGCTGCCTGGAAGGCGTGTTTGCGCGACGGAAAGCCCCTTTCCCTTGCCGTTGCGGACGGCATTGCCGAGGGCATGAAAACCTGGGCGCTGGAGAACGGCGCGACGCACTACACGCATTGGTTCCAGCCGATGACCGGCATCACCGCCGAAAAGCACGACAGCTTCCTAATGCCGGCAGACGGCGGACGCGCGATCGTTGAATTTTCCGGCAAGCAGCTTGTAAGCGGCGAATCGGACGCATCGTCTTTCCCCTCCGGCGGTCTGCGCGCAACCTTTGAGGCGCGCGGCTACACGGCTTGGGACCCGACCTCCTTTGCGTTTTTGAAGGACGGCACGCTCTGCATCCCGACCGTTTTCTGCTCTTATTCCGGCGATGCGCTGGATAAGAAAACGCCGCTGCTGCGCTCGATCGCGGCGGTCAGCCGCGAGGCTGTGCGCATTTTGCGGCTGTTCGGCGACACGGAAACGCAGCGCGTGATTCCGCAGGTTGGTCCGGAACAGGAATACTTCCTTTTAGATAAGGAGCTCTTCAACAAGCGCGAGGATTTGAAGCTCTGCGGCAGAACGCTGTTCGGCGCAAATCCGCCGAAGGGTCAGGAGCTGGACGACCACTATTACGGCGCAATCCGTCCGCGCGTTGCGGCCTACATGAAGGACCTCGACAATGAGCTTTGGAAGGTAGGCATTCCCTCCAAGACGAAGCACAACGAGGTTGCGCCCTCGCAGCATGAAATGGCGCCGGTTTACCGCGACGTGAACACCGCCTGCGACCACAACCAGCTGACGATGGAGATCATGAAAAAGGTTGCGGACAGGCACAACCTGATTTGCATTCTGCACGAAAAGCCGTTTGCAGGCGTGAACGGCAGCGGCAAGCACAACAACTGGTCGCTTGCGACGGATGGCGGCGAAAACCTGTTCAGTCCCGGAAAAACGCCGAGCAAGAACGCGCGTTTTTTGCTGTTTTTAACAGCGTTCATTCAGGCGGTTGACAACTATCAAGGTCTGCTCCGCTCCACGACGGCGACAGCCGGCAACGATCACCGCCTCGGCGCGCAGGAAGCGCCTCCGGCAATCGTTTCGATCTTCCTCGGCGAGGAGCTGGAGGGAATTCTGAACGCGATTGCGGAAGGCACGGACTACGCAGAACGCGGCAAGAAGACGCTGCGCATCGGCATTGACGTTCTGCCGGCAATCCCGCAGGACAACACCGACCGCAACCGCACCTCCCCTGTTGCGTTTACAGGCAACAAGTTTGAGCTGCGCACGCTCGGCGCGAGCCAGTCGATCGCAGGGCCGAACGTTGTTCTGAACACGATCATGGCGGAATCGCTGCAGCAATATGCGGACGTTCTGGAAAAGGCCGACGATTTCAACAGCGCACTGCACGATCTCATTCAAAGCGCCGTGATCAAGCACCGCAGGATTCTGTTCAGCGGCAACGGCTACGATGACGGCTGGGTCAAGGAAGCGGAAAAGCGCGGTTTGCTCAATCTCCGCGACTGCACCGAAGCGCTGCCCTCGTTTATAAACGAAGAGAACATCGATCTCTTCCTGCGCCACGGCGTATTTACGCGCAACGAGCTGTTTGCGCGCCACGAGATCCACATGGAAAGCTACTGCAAAATTCTGCGGATTGAAGCAAACACGCTGGTTGACATGGTGCAGCATGAGATCCTCAACGCGGCTTCGCATTACTGCGCGGCGCTCTGCTCAACGATTCGGGAAAAGAAAGCTGCGCTGCCGGGCGTAAGCTGCAGGGTGGAAGAGAGCCTTGCCGGTACGGTCAGCATTCTGAACGAGCAGCTCCTCGACCGCACAACGCAGCTTAAGACGGCGCTTGCAACGATGAATCCGGATGCATCAACGGAAGAACGGATGCGCTACTGCCGCAACGAGATCCGCACGCGCATGGACGAAGTACGCGAGGTGATCGACCGGCTGGAGACGATCGTTTCCTCTGACTTCTGGCCGTATCCGACGTATTACGATCTGCTGTTCTCGGTTTGATTTTACAGGATTGATAGAAAAAAGCGGATGTCCAAGGGCGCCCAAGGACATCCGCTTTTTTTGTTTTTTCGGCGGCATGAGGGCATGATGCCCTACGGCGCGATCGGTGGTGCGGCACGATTCGGGCGATCGATGATCGCCCCTACGGGCGGTGCAATGGACAATTGAGAATGAGAATTCGTTTTCCTTTGGGAATTGTCTTTCATTGTTTTCATTTTCAATTTTTAATTGGTTTTCCCCCCTCTGTCGGCTGCGCCGACATCTCCCCCGCAGGGGGCGATATTTCGGGGGTGCGATTCTCAAGGGGAATGCGTTTTCGGCGGCATGAGGGCATGATGCCCTACGGCGCGATCGGTGGTGCGGCGCAATTCGGGCGATCGATGATCGCCCCTACGGGCGGTGCAATGGACAATTGAGAATGGAAAATGGAAAATTTGATTTTTGTGGTGTGTTTGAAGTTACATACTTTTCATTTTCAACTGTCAATTTTCAATTGTTGTCTATTCGGCGGCATGAGGGCATGCCGCCCTACGGCGTGGTTGGTGAAATTGATAATGGAAAATTGTTTCTATTGCATGGGATCGGCTTTTGGGTAAGGTTCATTTTTCATTTTCCATTGTCAATTTTTAATTGGTTCCCCCCTCTGTCGGCTGCGCCGACATCTCCCCCGCAGGGGGCGATATATGTGATGCAGGGCAAAAGCCGACATCTCCCCCGCAGGGGGCGATATATGTGATGCAGGGCAAAAGCCGACATCTCTCCCGCAGGGGGCGATATATGCGATGCAGGGCAAAAGCCGACATCTCCCCCGCAGGGGACGATATATGTGATGCAGGGCAAAAGCCGACATCTCCCCCGCAGGGGGCGATATATGCGATGCAGGGCAAAAGCCGACATCTCCCCGTAGGGGGCGATATATGTGATGCAGGGCAAAAAAAGATCCGTTGAGCGATGCTCAACGGATCTTTTTTTGAATTATTCAGCAACCAGCGGGTCGCCGTTTGTATCGACGATTTGCGCATACTCGTTGAACGTATACGTTCCTGCGGGCAGCAAGCCGTTTGCGTGGCGTTCGTCGATCGAGCGCGTAGTGGACACGACCGCGGTATTATCGGATTTGAAGTAATAATAGTGTCCCTCAAACACGACAAGGCCGGGATGCGTTTTCGCGTTATTTACATAGTAGTAATACACGCCGTCTTCAAAGTAGACGCCATTTTTCGGCGGCTGCATCTTGCCGTCCGGTCCGAAGGTATAGTTGCCGGCAGGCAGCAAGCCGTTGTTATGGTTGACGTCGACGTAGCGCGTTGTATTCGTTGCGGCGGAGCAATCGGACTTAATGTAATAGTAATCACCATCGACCGATACGAGGCCGGCATGGAGCATCGCGCCATGGACATAGTAGTAATACGCGCCGTTTTCATAGATGATGCCGTTCTTTTCAGGCGCTCTGCCCTGCGCATCGAAGATGTAGGTACCTGCCTGGTAGCCGTTGCTATGGCGGTCATCAACAACGCGCTTGATCGAGGTTACGACCTCGCCGCCCGTTCTGACATAGTAATAATAGTCGCCGAGCTTGATCAGACCGGCATGGACGCGCTTGCCGTTTACATAGTAGTAATAGCCGCCGTCTTCCGCCTCGATGCCGTGCTTGACGGCTGCTTTGCCGTCCGCACCGAAGGTGTAGTTGCCATAGGGATAGCCGTTGCTATGCTGCGCGTCAACGTAGCGCGTTTCGTTGGTGACGAGGACGCCGCCCGTCTTTGCGTAGTAGTAATAGCCATCGTAATACAGGAACAGGCCGGCATGCTTCTTCGCATCGTTCTGATAATAGTAATACGTGCCGTTTTCATAGAAGATGCCGTTCTTGATAACGATGAGCTTGCCGTCCGCGCCGATTTGGTAGGAGCCGACAGGCAGAAGGCCGTTGGTATGGTTGATATCGATATTACGGGTTGTATTCGTATCAATAACGCCGCCGGTCTTGGCGTAATAGTAGTCATCGCCGATCTTGATCAGGCCGGCATGCTTTCTCGCGTTGTTCACGTAGTAGTAAAGCGTACCGTTTTCAAGGAAGATGCCGTTCTTCACGGTGACCATTTTGCCGTCTTCACCGAAGGTGTAGCTGCCGGCAGGCAGAAGTCCATTGCTGTTTGCGGAAGTGATCGCAACAGTCGTATTGAGGATCGCGGTGCAGTCTTCCTGGATGAAGTAGTAGTCGCCGTCCACCTCGACGAGGCCGGCTGCCGTGCGCTCATCTTCGTAATAGTAGTAATACGCGCCGTCTTCATAGAAGACGCCGTTTTTCAGAACGACGATCATCTTGCCGTCTTCGCCGAATGTATACTCGCCCGGCGGCAGCAAGCCGTTCGTATGGTTTTCATCAACGGTTCGCGTAATATTGGTAACTGCAGTGCAGTCGGACTTGATGTAGTAATAGTAGCCGTCCAGCAGGATCAGACCCGGTCGGGCAAGCTTGCCGTCTACGTAGTAGTAGTAAGCGCCGTTTTCAAAGTACAAGCCGTTCTTGATCTCCACCGGCTTTTCAACCGTGACTTCGCCGTCCGTGATCGCAACCGCGACGTTTGCGTAGTTCGCGCCGAACACGTCGTCGGCAAGGTAGGTAACGGTTACGGGATAGGCACCCGCTTCCGCAGTTTCGCTGACGGTGAAGGTCAGCACCGCGATTGCGCCGTTGGTGGTATCCGCGTCCTGTCCGTCCCAGAGGAGGTTGACGGGGTTTGCCGTCAGATCGCCCGGCTGGGTGAAGTTCAGCGTTGCAAAGGCGCTACCCGTTGCGACGCTCTTCAGCGTAAGCGCGCTGTCGTAAGCAACGGAGAAGCGCGCGCCGAGAATGCCGGGGTTCTCCTCAAGCGAAAGCGTAACCGTAACGTCTTCGCCCGGCTTCGCCGTGCCGCCCGTAACGGTCAGCGCCGGCTCAAGCGGAAGCGTTGCGATCGGCTCGGTTTTCGTGTGCGTTGCGTCGCGTTTGCAGGTATAGGTCATTTCGCCCTGCTCGGTCTTCGTCGGCTGCTTGGTGACGACGCCTTCGTCCCAATCATGGCCGAGCGCTGCGATCGGCTCGGTATAGCTGTCGCCGCAGGAGCAGGTATAGGTCATGACGCCGGCGGTTTCGCAAGTCGCCGCAGTTGTGACGGAGGCTGTATAGCTATGCACGTGCGGCGCAGGAACGGTAACGCTGCCGTTTACAACATCCAGCGCAACGTCGTTGAGGCTGCCGTCATAGACTTCGCCCGCCACATAGGAAACGGTAACGGGATAATCGCCCGGCTGCGCCGTTTCGCTGATCGTGAAGGTCAGCACCGCGACTGTGCCGTTCGAGGTATCGGATTCCAGACCGTCCCAAAACAGATTGATCGGGTTTGCCGTCAACTTGCCCGGCTGCGTGAGCTCCAGGCTCGCCAGTGCTTCGCCCCCAGCAATGCTATCAAGCGTCAATGCGCTGTCGTATGCGACAGAGAGGCGCATGCCGGCAATACCGGTATTGCCCGAAAGATTCAGCGATACAGTCGCCTGCTCCCCCGCTTCCGCCGTTTCGCCTGCGACGGTAAGCTGCGGTGCGTTTGCCGCAAATGCGCCGACGGAAAGCGCCAGCAGCATGGACAGGCACAGCAAGAGAGAAAGGATACGTTTTGTCATGGTCAATCCTCCTGTGTTGCTTATATGGTTTCACGATTTTATTATATAGGAAAGTTTTGAAAGATTCAAGCAGTTTTTATGAAATAAAGGGGCGGTTTGCCGCCCCTTTATAATCAGTCGAGGACTATGCCATATCCGCCGGCAAGGTACTGGCGAAGCATCGTAACGTCTTTGCCGTTTGCCTTGCCGTCGTGATTGGCGTCGGCTGCATGCTCGTCGATCGTTACGTTGTAGCCGCCGGCAAGGTACTGGCGGAGAACTGTAACGTCCTTGCCGTTCACGAGCATGTCTCCGTTTGCATCGCCCGTAACGTAGTCGATGACGGTCACTGTGCCGTTTTGCACGGCGAGCGTGACGTCTTCAAATGCGGCGTTGTAAACCTCGTCGCTTACATACGTAACCGTTACCGGGTATTCGCCGGCTTCCGTTCCCTCCGCAACGCGGAAGGTCAGAACGAGGATCGTGCCGGTTTCGCCGCAGGTTGTATCATCATCCATGCCGTCCCAGAAGAGCGCAACAGGATTTGCGGAGAGATTACCGGGTTTCGTGAACGCGAGGGTGGTCAGCGTATCGCCCGTTTCCGCTTTTTCGAGCGTCAGTGCGCTGTCATACGAAACGTTCAGGCGCATACCGGCAATGCCGGGGTTTTCGGAAAGCTGCAGCGCGACCGTGACGGTCTGCCCTGCGCGCGCCTTGCCGCCCGTGATCGTGAGCGTTGCGTCGGGATTGATGGGTGTGGGATCATCAAGCTTCGGAAGAATTACATTTTCCGCTGTAGTTTCCGTTGTAGCGTCCGCATCGAGGAAATAGCCGTTGCAAGCGGAGCAGCGCCAATATTCAACATTGCCGGCGGATACAGTTTTCGGAGCAACCGCCGGAACATGGGTCAGGTTGTGTCCGATAGGGGTTATTCTGTAACGGTAGACAGTTCGTGTTTGAATTTCCCTGCCTTCAGCTACTTCACATGCTATATCTGACCAATCAGAATAATTGGACCATTTTTCGAAATAATACCTAGTTGTTTCTGTGCGTGTCTGATAATACCATTCGGTATGTGTAACAGCATTTTGAGGGTATTGTGCGCTATTATTAATATCAAGAAACCATACCACCCCGGTGCCATTCCAATACCCCTTGTATGTTGTTCCATCATCATACCATGGGCCTTCTGTGCTGGGTGTCACATCACTTATTGAAGCAACCTCTAATTGGAAGCGGCCGGAACTTCCGCCATAATCTTTATATCTAAATTTGGCCGATGTGCCGGGATAATAGTAGTAATAAAGGATATAGCCGTGCGCTGCTTGGTCAGTCACCGTTTTCGTATCCGTAATGCGTAATGTGTCTGATTCAGTTGGTCTGTCTTTTGTCCAACCTGCATTACTCCAGCTGCCGTATATTGATTCTGACTGTCCGGTATACATCCAACCAGTGAGCGATGAATTGCCATCTTGATATTCTGTATTCTTATCGCGATAAGAATACTGCGTTTTTGATTCAATTGCGCTTTCATCCACATTCTCAGGATAATCCTCGCTCCACTCGGACAGAACATAATCGTCACGCGTTTCATTGCTTGTTTGACCGCAGCGCGTACAAACATAATCGACCGATACATGATCGCAATCTCGATTGACTGCCTGCACCTTGTTGTTATGACCCAACGCCGGAACGATCTGCTGTGCGGTTAAAATCGCATTACAATTCGCGCAATGCGAACCCTCAGTTAATCCGTCTTCCGTGCATGTTGCAGACACCGCAGAGTCAGTGACGGGATCGTGACCAATCGGACTAATCGCTTCTGTTCTTGTTGTGCCGCAATTAGTGCAAGTGAATTTCTTCACTCCTTCGTCGGTACAGCCGGCGTTTTGCACGATCTCTCCGCTGTCCCATTTGTGACCCGTTGCGGCAATCGTTTCCGTATAGCTTGCACCGCAGGAGCAGGTGTAAGTGCGAACGCCGGTTGTGGTGCAGCCGGGCTGCGTTGTTACGCTGCTGCTGTAGCTATGGGTGTGGGATGTATATGAATATACATAAATTTCGACCCATGTATACGAGTTTGTCCAATCGGCAGGCTTTGACCCAACTTCTGAATAGTCAGTCCAAGATTCATAGATGTAAACTTTATTACTGCTAATTGTAGATTCATTGTCTACAAATATATAATGTTTTCCGTTGCCTATATTAACTTTAAGTATCATTAGATGCCCGGCGTTTGCATTTGCAATAATATTTGATGTGGTTGCTGATAGTGTTCCAACATAGCTTAATCCGTTATTTCCTTTTTGCTTTGCATATGCGATCGGTGCATAAGTACCATTTGTTTGATAAAACCCTGAATCCAAGTAACCATTGCTATATTCCCAGTCTTTATAGACATCAGGCGTAAAAGAAGAAGATGTTTCAATACCAGCTTTTTTAAGCAAACGAGCTTGTGCAACAACCCAGCATCCGTAGTTGCGCATAAGAGAATCGTCAGAAGCGCCTTGAGACCAGTATTTCCAATCAGAACTCCAATTTGCTGCTTCCGCTGTTACCGTCAATCCGGCGAAAAGCGAGATTGCCATGCATATGCAGAGGGCGATGGATAGAATTCGTTTTTTCATAGGTTACCTCCTGTTTGATGGTTTTTTTATTGTTTTCCTGCTAAAATGAAATTATAGTCGGTTTAACGACTATAGTCAAGTGGAAATCCTCTGTTTATGATCTGTTTATAGTAGAATGACAGGGGGCTGACGAATATGATTTCTTATGAGCCGTTTTGGGGAACGCTGCGCGCATCCGGCGAAACGACGTATACACTGATCAGCCGGTATCGCATTTCCAGCTCCACGATTGACCGCCTGCGCAAAAATAAGCCAATCAGCACAACGACAATTAACGATCTATGCCGTATTTTACGATGCGACGTTGCTGATATATTACGATACGTTCCGAGCGAGAACGACCAGGCATTATAAAACCCATTGGACGATGTAATCCAACGGGTTTCTTTTTTTGCGTTCCCCCCTCTGTCGGCTGCGCCGACAGCTCCCCCGCAGTGGGCGATATTTGGGGCGCAATTTCAATTCTCAATTATTGTCTACCCCTCAGTCGGCTGCGCCGACAGCTCCCCTCTCAAGGGGCGCCTTTTGGGGGTGCGATTCTCAAGGGGAATGCGTTTTCGGCGGCATGGGGGCATGCCGCCCTACGGCGTGGTTGATGGTGCGGTGCATTTCGGGCGATCAATGATCGCCCCTACGGGCGGTGCAATGGATAATTGATAATGGAACGTTGTTTTTTTCGGCGGCATAAGGGCATGATGCCCTACGGCGTGGTTGATAGTGCGGTGCATTTCGGGCGATCAATGATCGCCCCTACGGACGGTGCAATGGACAATTGGTTTTCCCCCCTCTGTCGGCTGCGCCGACATCTCCCCCGCAGGGGGCGATATTGGGGAGGATTTTCATTTCTCAATTGCTTTCTCCCCCCTCTGTCGGCTGCGCCGACATCTCCTCCGCAGGGGGGGCGATATTTCGGGTGCATGGCAAACCACTTCATTTTTCACGATCATCTCTTCTTTGGCGTTATTATAGCATAGTTCCGGTGAATTGCAAAATAATAGAAAAAAGTGTTGACGAATGGACTTGCTTTGTGATAGAATGGCTCTACCTGTGAAATTGGGGTTTCTTTTTTGTGCCCATTTTCACCTTGCGATCGCGCGAAGTAGTTTCCGCGCCAATGCTAAATTTTTATGAGCCGCAGGGATACAGGGAGGCAATATTTAAGGAGGTGCCGAATATGCGAGTCAAGATCACATTGCGTTGCAGCGAATGCAAACAGAGAAACTACGATACCATCAAAAACAAGAAAAACGATCCCGACCGTCTGGAAATGAAGAAGTACTGCCGGTTCTGCCGGAAGCACACGGTTCATAACGAGACGAAGTAAGCAGCAACACTGCAAGAAAGGGTGAGTTGAATGGCAGACGCAAAGAAAAAAGAATCTATTTTCACGCGCATTGCCCGCTGGTTCCGCGAAATGCGGAGCGAGCTGAAAAAGGTCGTTTGGCCCAGCAAAAAGCAGGTTCTGAAAAACACGCTTATCGTCATCGTTTGCTCGGTGATCATCGGTGTTGTGATCTGGTTGTTTGACCAGGGCGCCGGCTACCTCTATCAGGGTATCGTTGCGCTGGTGAATCTGCTGAAGGGTTAACGCCATGGCAGAAACTGCGAACTGGTACGTTGTTCAGACCTATTCCGGGTATGAGAACACCGTAAAAGCCACGATCGAAAAGACCATTGAGAACCGCCATCTCGAAGACGTGATCCTCGCCGTTTCCATCCCGATGGAAACCGTGACCGAAATGACCGACAACGGTCCCAAGGTCTATGAGAGAAAGGTCTTCCCCAGCTACGTTCTCGTAAAAATGGTTATGACGGACGAGTCCTGGTACATCGTCCGTAACATCCGCGGCGTGATCGGCTTTGTCGGTTTCGTGGATTCCAACACGAAGGCAACGCCCCTCACCGACGAGGAGATCCAGAAGCTCGGCATGGAAAAACACGAGATCGTTGTGGATTATGCCGTTGGCGACCATGTGAAGATCACCGACGGTCCGCTGACTTCCTTCAGCGGCGTTGTTGAAATGATCGATCTGGAGAAAAACAAGGTCCGCGTTATCGTTTCCATGTTCGGACGCGAAACGCCCGCCGAGCTTGAGCTTGATCAGGTGGAACTGATCGAAGCGTAAGTGGGAGGAGTTTTACTCCGCCGAATTACCACATTTTCTTAGGAGGTGCTTTTCATGGCACAGAAAGTTACAGGTTATATCAAACTTCAAATTCCCGCGGCTAAGGCGACTGCTTCGCCTCCCGTCGGTCCGGCTCTCGGCCAGCACGGCGTGAACATCGCCCAGTTTATCAAGGAATTCAACGAGCGCACGAAGGATCAGGTCGGCTTCAAGATCCCCGTTGTTATCACGGTTTACGCTGACCGCAGCTTCTCGTTCGTTACCAAGACGCCCCCGACCCCGACCCTGATCCTCAAGGCCATCGGCATTGAGAAGGGTTCCGGCGAACCCAACAAGAACAAGGTCGCTACCATCACTTCCGCGCAGGTTCGCGAAATCGCCGAGCGCAAAATGCCCGACCTGACCGCCGCTACCATCGAGGCCGCTATGCGCCAGGTAGCAGGCACCTGCCGCTCGATGGGCATCACTGTTGTTGACTAACTAACCGAGGGACGCCGGATAAACTGCCGGTTCCTCACAAATATGTGGGAGGATTATTCCGAATACCACTAAGGAGGATATTACATTGTTCAGAGGTAAAAAATATCAAGATAATGCGAAGCTGATTGATCACAGCACGCAGTATGAAGTTGCAGAGGCTATGGCGCTGGTCGTCAAGTCCGCTACCGCTAAGTTCGACGAGACCATCGAAGCGCACATCCGTCTGGGTGTCGACTCCCGTCACGCCGACCAGCAGGTCCGCGGTGCGATCGTTCTTCCGAACGGCACCGGCAAGACCCGCAAAGTCCTCGTTTTTGCGAAGGACGCAAAGCTCGATGAAGCTCTCGCAGCAGGCGCAGATTACGCCGGCGGCATGGAGCTGGTTGAGAAGATCACCAAGGAAAACTGGTTCGACTTTGACGTTGTTGTTGCAACGCCCGACATGATGGGTGTTGTCGGCCGTCTCGGTAAAGTCCTCGGCCCGAAGGGCTTAATGCCCTCCCCCAAGGCCGGCACCGTCACCCCGAACGTGACCGCCGCCGTTACCGAAATCAAAGCCGGTAAGATCGAGTACCGTCTCGACAAGACCAACATCATCCACTGCCCGATCGGCAAGGCTTCCTTCGGCGCTGAAAAGCTCCAGGAGAACTTCGACGCTCTGCTCGGCGCAGTTGTGAAGGCAAAGCCCGCAGCAGCGAAAGGTCAGTACCTCCGCAGCTGCACCGTGGCTTCCACGATGGGCCCCGGCATCAAGGTGAACACCAACAAGTATTGAGTTTTCCAAAAAGCTTCCGCAGATCTGTTCTGCGGAAGCTTTTTTGTGTTTTGGGGTGCATTGTATATTGATAATGGAGAATGGAAAATTTGTTTTTTTCGGCGGCATGGGATCGGCTTTCGGGTAAGGTTCATTTTTCATTTTCCATTGGCAACTGTCAATTGATTTCCCCCCTCTGTCGGCTGCGCCGACATCTCCCCCGCAGGGGGCGATATTTGCGGCGCAATTTCAATTCTCAATTGCTTTCCACCTCATCAGTCGCCTTTGGCGACAGCTTCCCCTCAATGGGAAGCTTTTTTCGGCGGCATGAGGGCATGCCGCCCTACGGCGTGGTTGGCGGTTCGGTGCATATTGATAGTGGAGAATGGAAAATTCGTTTGCTATTGCACGGGATCGGCTTTCGGGTAAGGTTCATTTTTCATTTTCCATTGGCAACTGTCAATTGATTTCCCCCTCTGTCGGCTGCGCCGACATCTCCCCCGCAGGGGGCGATATTTGCGGTGCGGCATTTTTTATGCAATATGTGCATAAAGATAAGGCAGGTGCAACGCGATTTTATTTGACTTTTTTTGCGCAAAGCGCTTGACAAGTTAGCGCAAGGTAACTATACTGTTGTTAGCATATGATAACTATATGCGCAGTAGTCTCGGAGGGAGCGATAGATTATGATGCCGCTGAATTTTGCCGAACCCGGAGAAGAAGCCATCATCCGGCGAATCGGCGGAAGCCCAGAAGCCAAAAAGCATTTGGAAGATCTCGGCTTCGTTGTGGGCGGGACTGTTTGCATTGTGAGCAGGCTCGGCGAAAATCTGATCGTGCGCGTTAAGGAATCGCGCGTTGCGATCGATGAGGCGATGGCGCGCAAAATCATGGTGTAAGGAGAGAAAGCGATGAAAACACTGAAAGACGCAAAGATCGGCGAAACCGTTACGATCGTGAAGCTGCACGGCGAAGGCGCGATCAAACGCCGCATTATGGACATGGGGCTGACCAAGGGCGTAAGCATTTACGTTCGCAAGGTTGCGCCGCTGGGCGATCCGATTGAGATTACCGTGCGCGGCTATGAGCTTTCCATCCGCAAAGCGGACGCGGAAATGGTGGAAGTACAGTAAAAGAACCCACGGGGCAGACGCCCCGATTCTTTCAAGCAATTTGTTAGCCGATGCTAATTACAGGAATTTACAGGAGGAGAACGATATGGATTTGAAAATTGCCCTTGCGGGCAACCCGAACAGCGGCAAAACAACGCTGTTCAACGCGCTGACCGGATCCAACCAGTTCGTTGGCAACTGGCCGGGCGTTACTGTGGAGAAAAAGGAAGGCAAGCTGAAAAAGCATGACGGCGTCGTTGTGACCGACCTGCCGGGCATCTACTCCCTCTCCCCTTACACGCCGGAGGAAGTTGTTGCGAGAAACTATCTGATCGGCGAGCGCCCGGACGCGATTCTCAACATCATTGACGGCACGAACTTAGAGCGCAACCTCTATCTGACCACGCAGCTCACGGAGCTTGGCATTCCGGTTGTTGTTGCGATCAACATGATGGACGTTGTTCGCAAAAACGGCGACAAGATCAACATTGACGCGCTTTCCCAGCAGCTCGGCTGCAAGGTGGTTGAGATTTCGGCTTTGAAGGGCGAAGGCGTAAGCGAAGCGGCGGAAGCGACGATCGAAGCCGCGCGCAACGGCAAGACCGTTCCGCAGCACACCTTCTCCGGTCCGGTTGAGCACGCGCTTGCCCACATTGAGGAAGCCGTTGTTCACGGACTGCCCGAAGAGCAGCAGCGCTGGTACGCGATCAAGATCTTTGAGCGCGACGACAAGGTGCTTTCGCAGCTCAAGATTGACAGCACGACGATGGCGCACATTGAGCAGGACATTCAAAGCGCGGAAAAAGAGCTCGACGACGATGCGGAAAGCATCATCACGGGCGAGCGTTACGTTTACATTGCGACGGTCATCAAGGCTTGCTACAAGAAAAAATCCGCCGGCAAGCTGACGACCTCGGACAAGATTGACAAGATCGTTACGAACCGCTGGCTCGGTCTTCCGATCTTTGCAATCGTGATGTTCCTTGTTTACTACATTTCGATGGTAACCGTCGGCACGGCGGCGACCGACTGGGCAAACGACGGTCTGTTCGGCGACGGCTGGCATTTGTTCGGCATCGGCGCGGCAGAATATGAAGAGGCTGCCGGCGAATACACCGACGCGGCAACCGCGCTTGACGCATACGGCTTCACCATCGACACGGAAGACGAAGAATTCGACGGCGACGCGCTGATCGAAGAAGCGAAGGCTTTTGAGACGGATGAGGCTTCCGCTACGGCGATCGTTCAGGACGAGGAAACGCTGGCAGAAGACGAGATCACAGTCTACTATGACGCGATCCCCGAAGATGCCGACGAGGAGACGACCTGCGCGATGACCTACACCGACGCGGTTGCGTATTTCGAGGAAAACGGCTTTGACGAGCCCGATCCGGCAAACTACGGCGTATGGTGCAACGGCGTTCCCGTTCTGGTTGGCTACGCGCTCGACGGTCTGGGTGTTTCCGAGGACGGCTGGGTACGCGGACTGATCCTGGACGGTATCGTTGCAGGCGTTGGCGCGGTGCTTGGCTTCGTTCCGCAGATGCTCGTTCTGTTCCTGCTGCTGGCGTTCCTGGAGGCTTGCGGCTACATGGCGCGTATCGCGTTCGTGCTTGACCGTGTGTTCCGCCGGTTCGGCCTTTCCGGCAAATCCTTCATTCCGATTCTGATCGGCACCGGCTGCGGTGTTCCGGGCATTATGGCTTCGAGAACGATTGAAAACGAACGCGATCGGCGCATGACGATCATAACAACGACCTTTATCCCCTGCGGCGCAAAAGTGCCGTTTATTTCGATGATTGCAGGCGCGATCTTCGGCGGCTCGGCTTGGGTTGCGACCTCCGCTTACTTCGTAGGCATGGCGGCGATCATTGCTTCCGGCGTGATGCTGAAAAAGACGAAGATGTTTGCCGGTGAACCCGCTCCGTTCGTTATGGAGCTGCCGGCATATCACTGGCCGACGCTCGGCAACGTGCTCCGCTCGATGTGGGAGCGCGGCTGGGCATTTATCAAGAAGGCAGGCACGATCATTCTGCTGTCCTCGATTGTTGTTTGGTTCCTCTCCTTCTTCGGCTGGGCGGAAGACGGCTTCCGGATGCTGGCGGAAGATGAGCTGGACCGCTCGATTCTCGCAGCGGTCGGCAAGGCGGTTGCATGGATCTTCGCGCCGCTCGGCTTCGGTACCTGGCAGGCAACCGTTGCTTCCGTGACCGGTCTTGTTGCGAAAGAGAACATCGTCGGCACGATGGGCATTCTCTACGGCGCAGGCGATCTGCCCGTTTACCAGTCGCTGGCGCAGGCGTTCAGCCCCGTTGCAGGCTATGCGTTCCTTGCGTTCAACCTGCTCTGCGCCCCCTGCTTCGCCGCGATCGGCGCAATCCGCCGCGAGATGAACAGCGCGAAGTGGACCTGGTTCGCAATCGCCTATCAGTGCGGCTTTGCCTATGCGGTTGCGCTGATGATCAACCAGTTCGGCAACCTCTTTGCCGGAAACGGCAACGTGATCGGCGTGATCGCCGCGCTTGCGATCCTCTGCGCGATGATCTACATGCTGTTCATTAAGAAATACTCTGAAGCAAAGACACTGAACGCAAAAGTTTAATTGCTTCTGAAGGGAAGGATTCAAAATGCTATCCAATACGCTTGCAACCGCGATCGTTTGCATGGTACTTGCGCTGATCGTTTGCGGCGCGATTGCCGTACTCGTTCGCGACAAGAAAAACGGCAAGTCCGCCTGCGGCGGAAATTGCGGCAAATGCGCGATGCACGGGCATTGCCACGGCGGTGAGGTGCAGCAATGATTGAGATGACGGCTGCCATTGATGGCATGGCTTGCGGAATGTGCGAAGCGCACGTAAACGATGCGATCCGCGCGCATTTCCCGGTAAAGCAGGTAAAATCCTCCCACAAAAAGGGGCAAGCCGTGATCGTTGCGGAAGCGGCGATTGCGGAGGATGACCTCCGACAGGTGCTCGGCGAGATCGGCTACAAGCTGATCTCGCTGGAGACCAAAACGCAGGAGAAAAAACGCTTTTCCCTGTTCGGAAAATAAAAAAACCGGCAGTTCTACCGAACTGCCGGTTTTTTACTGTTTATTTATGGTTCAGACGCTCGCCGACCGCGCCGCCCGGATGGATCAGCGCGAACTGCTCGTTCTGATAGCCGGTTTCTTCGATCAGCGCGGCTTGCAGCGCATGGAAGATCACGCAGAGGGCGGTTGTGGAGGTTGTGCCCTGGGCGTTATATTTATCGGTTTCGCGGTTGACGTGCTGCTTGAGCACGATGTCCGCCTGCTGCGCAAGCGGCGACTGCAAATTCTCCGTAACGGTAATGACGGTAACACCTTTCGCTTTGCAGATATCCATGATGGGCAGCAGCTCTTTCGTTTTGCCGCCGCGCGAGGCGAAGACCATAACGTCGCCCTTCTGCAAAAAGCCCGTTGCGCCGTGGACGGCTTCCGCCGGCGAGATAAAGCGCGCAGGGCGCTCGATGCAGCACATCAGATGCGCGAAGTGCTGGCAGATGATGCCCGAATGGCCGCAGCCTGCCGCGCCGATGCGCGGCGCCTTTGCAAGCGCTTCCACCGCTTTGGAAAACTCTGCGTCATCAAAGTATTCCAGCTCCTCGCGGATACATTCCATTTCGATTTGATAGGCCTCTTTCGCCTGACGGAGCGATTCCGGTTTCATGACAACGTCTCCTTTTTGCGTTTTTTGCTATTATAGCATCTTTCGCAAAAATACGCAATGTTTGTCTTCCTGTGTTTGACATTTCCTGCCGAATTGTCTATAATAGATGCGCAATCTAAGCAGGAGGCGATACGATGTATTCCGGTTGTACCATCAAAGCGCCGTTTTTTGAGATCGGCCCGAAATCCTATCTCTACGGCGATGACATTCTCGATCTGGCAAAGGCTGCCGACGCCGCGAGCGAAAAGTATCACGTGGATATTATTTTCACGACGCCGCTCGTTGAGCTGCGCCGCGTTGCCGAAAACACAAAGCATCTGCACGTTTTCGCGCCGCACATGGATTCGCTCCGCCCCGGACGCGGTCTTGCGGACGTTCTGCCCGAATCGCTCAAAGCCGCCGGCGCGGAGGGCGTTATGCTGAACCACTGCGAAAAGCAGATCTCCATTGCCGACCTCAAGGCAGCCATCGCGCGCGCCGACGAAGTCGGACTGACGACGATCGTTTGCGCGGACTCCATTGCGGAGGCTTCCGCAATCGCGCATCTGAACCCGAACATTATCGTTGCCGAGCCGACCGAGCTGATCGGCACAGGCAAGGCAAGCGACAAAGAATACGTTGAGGCCTCCACGCGCTGCGTGAAGGACGTGAATCCCGAGATCATGGTTCTGCAGGGCGCAGGCATCAAATGCTACGACGACGTTTACCGCAACATCTTTGCCGGCGCTGACGCAACCGGCTCTTCCAGCGGCATCGTTGGGCTGCCCACGCGCGAAGCGCGCAACCGCATGGTGGACGACATGATCCGCGCCGTCCGCGACGCATGGGACGCAAGACACAAATAATTTTATATTACATACAGGAGGAAAACCCATGGAATTCAAAGTTGTTCAGAAAGAGCTTGAGCTCCAGTCCCGCGGCTGGATCCCCACCTTCCACGACGTTACGACCGACATCGTAAAGATCGTTGAAGAATCCGGCGTGAAGAACGGCACCTGCTGCATCGCTTCGCACCACACCACCTGCTCCGTTATGGTTCAGGAATGCTCCCACGATTTCGACACCTTCGATCTGGAGTATCTGCAGCACGATCTGCTCGACATCATGCGCAAGCTGATCCCCGACTTCGCGGAAGAGCATCAGTACCGTCACCCCGGCCCCATCCACGCGCAGTTCGGCCGCTACGTTGACGAACCGGGCAACTACACATCCATGAATACCGACGGCCATCTGCGCAGCGTTTTCTTCGGCCGCAGCGAAACGATGACCATCAAAGACGGCAAGCTTGACGGCGGCGAATTCGCCCACGTCTACTTCATCGACTGGGACCACGTCCGCGCGCGTCACCGCCAGCTGAACGTGACCGTTATGGGCACGAGCGAAGACGTTGGCAGCCGCAAGTATAACGGCGGCGAAGTGATCAACACGCTGCGCAAGTTCTCGCCCGAAGAAAAGGCATATATGGAACAGTTCGACGAGTGGAAAAAGAGATAATCGAATCGTTTTTTGACCGGCATTCCAAAAATGGGATGCCGGTCTTTCCGATCTTTGGCGTATTTTACAAAAAAATTAGCACTTTCTAATTTGTATGCCCTTTACTTTTTTCATCAAATAAATTATACTCAAAATAGAATCGCAGCGGTATCTGCCGCATGAACGTGTTCTGCACAATTAAGGAGGTTCCCATTATGAAGAAATTGCTCGCTTTGGTTCTGTGCGCAGCCATGGTGCTTTCCCTGGTTTGCGTTGCCGGCGCCGTGACGTTCTCGGACGCAGGCCAGATCCGTATGACAAACACCGAGGCCGTTGAAGTTCTGAGCGGTCTGAAGATCATCGGCGGCATGGGCAACGGCAAATTCGCGCCCAACGACACGCTGACCCGCGCACAGGCAGCAAAGATCATCACTTACATGCTGCTCGGCGAAACCGCCGCTGAGGCGCTGCCCGCAGCTTCCGCATCCTTCTCCGACGTTCCCACCAGCCACTGGTCCTGCAAGTACGTAAACTACTGCGCGCAGCAGGGCATCGTTTCCGGCGTTGGTAACGGCAAGTTCAACCCCAACGGCAAGCTGACCGGCTATGCCTTCGGCAAAATGCTGCTCGTTTCCGGCGCGAACTTCAATGCTGACGAAGAAGGTCTCGTAGGCGCTTCCTGGGAAGCAAACGTCAATAAGCTGCTCAAGAGCGAGCGCATCTCCATGGGCGTTACCGTTTCCGCAAACGACCTCGCCCGCCAGGACGCTTGCCATCTGGCGCTGAACACGCTTTTCTACGGCGAAGAGAACGATCCCTACAGCACGCTGGCTTACAAGACCTTTAAGCTGATCCGCGACCACATGAAGGGCCCGAAGACCCAGTACTACCGTCCGCAGGTGATCTACTCCACCGAAAATGACGGCGCTTACTGGGAAGGCACGGACATGACCGTTACCGCTTCCCCGTTCTTCTACAGCGCAAACGGCTCCGTTTCCGGCGGCAAGCTCTTCACTGCCTGCTGCGAGCGCGAGGTTGCAAACGAGCAGATCACCCTTTACCGCAACGGCGCTCAGGCCATTACGATCCCCAATACAATCGCAAAGGGTTCTTCCGATCCGTTTGACCAGGACAACCTGCAGAACGGCACGAGCCTTGAAGTTTACTACGACGCAATCAACGACGCTTACACCTTTATCGTTCTCGGCTTCCGCAGCGCGATCATCACCGCTGTGACGCCGGCAGTGAAGGATTCCAGCGGCAACGTGATTGAGCCGGGCGAGGTTTCCCTCTCCAACGGCTGCGTTTGCCAGAGCAGCGATTTCTCCGAAGCTGACGTTGGCCAGCGCGTTCTGACCAAGGGCGTAAGCACCACCATCCGCGAAGACTTTAAGACCGTTAACGAGATTGCGCGCGGCACGGTTGTGAAGGGCAAGCTCACAGCAGCCGAAGCCAAGAGCGTTACCGTTGGCGGCAAGTATTACGGCATTCTGCCGAAGCTGGCAACCACAACCGGCGAAACGTATCTTGCAAACGGCGGTCAGATCGGCGACGAGGTTTCGATCCTTGTTGACAGCCACAACATCGTTTACGATATTTGGCACTGATTTTCCATCAATTTCCAAAGCGGCACTGCTTGGCAGTGCCGCTTTTATGTGTTTTTAATAAAATCATTTTTCTTGTTTTGTCCTTTTTGACGAAATTTGATGGGCGCCGACTTCCCTTCTTTACAGTGATTTATTTTTAAGATATAATGAAGTTGTCTTAAAAGAAGACGTATTTTTTATATCTTTAGGAGGCACCAAAATGAAAAAACTTCTTACACTGCTTCTGGTTGCAGTCATGGTTCTTTCCATGGTTTGCGTTGCCGGCGCCGCAGAGCTCGACGAGGTCTTCGACGATGCAGGCGACATCGACCTGATGAACAGAGAAGCTGTTGCCGTTCTGAACGGTATGCAGATCATCAAGGGCATGACCCCCACGACCTTCGTTCCCAACGGCACGCTGACGCGCGCACAGGCTGCGAAGATCATTGCCTGCATGAAGCTCGGCGTTCAGAAGGCTGAAGCGCTCTCTGCTGCTTCTTCCCAGTTCACCGACGTTCCCACCAGCCACTGGGCATGCAAGTTCGTGAACTACTGCGCCGAGCAGGGCATCGTTTCCGGCGTTGGCGGCGGTAAGTTCAATCCCGACGGCAAGCTGACCGGCTTTGCATTCGGCAAGATGGTTCTCGGCGTTGCAGGCATCACCGGCGAATTCACCGGCGCTACCTGGGACAAGAACGTCAACAAGGCACTGAAGGAAAATGAGCTCAACAAGGGCGTTTCTGTTACCTCCAAGGACATGAACAGACAGGATGCTTGCCATCTGGCTTTGAACGCGCTGTTCTATGGCGAAGACACCGATCCCTACAGCACCGTTGCTTATGATGCGTTCTCCGTGACCCGCGCTTCCGCAGGCAATGCGAAGAACTACGAATGGAAGCGCCCGCTGGTTCTCTACACCTGCGAAGAGAGCGATCTCTGCTGGGACGGCACCGAGATGACCGTTACCGCTTCCCCGTTCCTTGTTTACAACGGCGGTTTCACCTGCGGCAAGCTCTACACCGATCTTGGCAACAAGACCTTTGACCTTGACCACATCAAGGGCTGGCGTAACGGCTGCTCCTTCGATCCCAACACCTTCGGCACCTTCCCCGCAGCCGGCAGCAACGTTGGCTTTATGTGCACCGGCAACGGTGTTACGACCGAATGGTACTACGACGCAACGACCGAGATCTACACCCACGTTATCATCGGCAACCGCGCATTTGAAATCGTTGACGTTACCGATCCCGTTATCTCCAACGACGGCGAAGTCCTGACTCCGGGCAGCGTGACCGTTACCTATGATGGCAACGAGTTCTCCTGCGAATGCAACGAGTTCACCACCGCTGACATCGGCACCTACGCAATTTGCCACACCAACGGCAGCAAGTGGAGAGAAGTCAAGTCCATCGTGGAAGCATTTAAGCCCGTCCTCGTGACCGGCGAACTGCAGAGCGAAGACAACACGATCAAGATCGGCGGCAAGACCTACAAGGCCATGTACGATACGCTGGCAAAGTACCAGGACGTTTCCCCGTATCCCGCTGACTACATCGCAGCCGGCGGCAGCCTGGGCGACACTGTCCATGCAGTAACTGACGGCACCGGCGTTGTCTACGCGATTTATTCGTAATTCTCATCTAAAAAGAGCAGCCTCATTGCGAGGCTGCTCTTTTCTGTTGTTTGCATTTTCAGCGCGGATTTGCTATAATGATCGCAGAAGAATACTTGAGGAGGCGTGACCTATGGCATATCGAATCATCACGATCAGCAGAGAATACGGCAGCGGCGGCAGAACGGTCGGCGAGCTTGCATCGAAGCAGCTCGGCATTCCGCTTTACGACAAGGAAGTGGTTGACGCGATGGCGGAATCCTGCGGCTTTTCGCACGATTTCATTGAAGAAGTCGGCGAATACGCATCCGTAACGAACAGCTTCCTCTTTTCGATCGCCGTCAGCTCCCGACTGGAGGGTTCGGTGAATCTGATGTCCGCAGCCGATCAGCTTTACGCATACCAGGCGAACTATATCCGCGAGCTTGCGGAAAAGGGTCCGTGCATCATTGTAGGCCGCTGCGCAGATTACATCCTGCGCGACCGCGACGACGTTTTGAACGTTTTCGTCCACGCGGATATGGACTTCCGCACGAAGCACATGGCGGAGGTTTACAAGAAGCCGGAGCACGCCGTTCCGAAGTGGCTTAAAGAGCGCGACAACCGCAGAAAGGTTTACTACAAGCACTACACCGGCCGCACTTGGAGCGATCCGCACAACTACGATCTCTGCCTTTGCACGAGCCGAATCGGCATTGAACACGCCGCAAAGATGCTCACGGAAATCTATCAAGGCGGTTAAACTGCAATCACAAAAAACGCTCTGCGATGCAAAGCATCGCAGAGCGTTTTTTGTTTTATTCCTCACGTTTTCGGTTTGGTAAATAGGACGCGGCCGATTGCCCGCCGCTTTGCAAAAACAATGCCGCAAGATGCAGCAGCTCCTGCCGTTTTTCCTTTGGCAGTTCTGTTAGCGATGCAATAACGGACTCCGCAGTTTTCCATTTTTGTTCGCTCATGGCGTGGAACGTGTCCTGTCCGGTTGCTTCAAACAGCGAAAACACAGTATCCGTGAGCGATTTGCGCGCCGCATCATCCATCTGTTCGAGCCAACTGCCGGTTGCACTGCTGATCCACTGCGCAAGTTCGGTCAGCTCCGCGCGCAGAAAGCGGTTTCGCTCTAATTGCCATGAAAATCCGTCGTGCTGCGCAAATCCGGATGCGTTGCTTTGAACGACGATCGGCTCAGTCTCGCTGCCGAGGAGCATTCCGATGATTGAAGTATCGGGCACAATGCGGACAATTTTCGGCAGGATCTTGCGATATCCCTCCGAGCGGAGGACCTCCTGACGGAAGCCCGGACCATCATTATTATAGACCGCTATGATACGGTTTTGCAGTTCCGGTTCGCACCGCGATGCGGCATAAACGGCGAAGTTGCCGCCCTTGGAGTGACCGCCGACGCGGAGCTTTCCATGGAACAACGCACCGATCTCATTGAGATATGCGACCGCGCGCCGCTGTCCTTCCGTTTCCGAGAGGTAGCTGAGATTGAAGTCCTCTTTCCAACCGACCAGCGTACTATCCGTTCCGCGAAACGCAACGTATGCAGTGCCGTCTTCCAGAAGATAAGCAACCGCCGCTATTTGGGCGTCCTGCTCCCGGTCGAGCGCGTGGAAATAGCGCAGCAGGCGCGTATTGCGAAACCGCGCGCCGCTTTCCATCTCTTCCATCATCAGCGCGGCTTTTGCCGTATAGGTGCTGCTCTCAAGCAGTTCGCGCTGTGTATGGCATTTGAAAAACGCAGAATTGGCTTCTTGAATCGTCATCTCTCCGTTTTCGGGAAATGACTCAAATTTCGTATAGATGAGTTCTGAAAGAATCAGGTTATCGACCTCGCAGAACGGATCGCAGGCAAATGGAATGTCGCCGCGCCATGCGAGATAATCAAACAGATTCGCCATTTTTTGCTCCTTACACGCCGCAGGATTTGCCGTTTAACTGTGCGGAGATCAGCCGATCCTGCGCATCGTAGCAGAGCTTGAGTGAAAACTGCGGCGCGTTCTGCGCAAGCAGCCTCAGGAAAATGCGGTCGCCCTCCCAGAGCGGCAGGTTTTCCACTTCCCCGATCGGAACCCATTTGAGCACGCCCTCATCGCAGTCGGTAAGCGTTCCGGTGAAGCCGGATGCAGTATAGAGGAACATATACTCCGTTTCCCAGCGCTCAGAGACGAACGTGACGATACCGCGCAGGCGGTAATCGGTCAGCGTCAGTCCCGTTTCCTCGCGCACCTCGCGCAAGAGGCATTCCTCCGGACTCTCGTTCGCTTCGAATTTGCCGCCGACGCCGATCCACTTGCCCTCGTTCAGATCGTTTTGCTTTTTCGTGCGGTGGAGCATCAGGTAGGCGCCATCGCGCTCGATATAGCAGAGCGTTGTATTCTTCATTTGACGGAGAAGCGGTAAATCGTCCAGCTCTTCCACGTTTCGCCCGGGCGGAGGATGAACGGATACTTTTTGCAGCTTTCGCGGTTCGGCGCGTTCGGAGGAAGCTGCGTTTCGAGGCAGAGACCGTCGCCAACGCCATGGCGTTTGCCGCCCTTATCCGCCTGCTCCGGAAGCATGACGGAGTTATAGATCTGCAGCGCAGGCGCATCGGTGAACAGCTCCATGAAGATGCCGCTTTCGGGATCGTAGACCGTTGCCTGCGCGCCCTCGCCGCCGAGCAGGAAGAAGTTTGTATCGTACATCGCTTTTTTGAGCTTTCTCGGCTTGCGGAAGTCGTATTCCGTGCCTTCAACGGGTACGTCCTCGATCGGGATCAGCGCGTCGGTTGTGACGGTATAGGTATCGGAATTGAGCCACATCTCATGGTCCAGAACGTCGCGCCTTAGGCCGTTCAGATTGAAATACGCATGGTTGGTGAGGTTGCAGAGCGTCGGCTGATCCGCCGTTGCGGCATATTCGAATTTCAGCGCGTTATCGTCATCGAGCGAAAGGCGGAGCTGAATGGTCATATTGCCGGGGTAACCGTCCTCGCCATCCGGCGAGAGGTAGGTCATTAGAAGCGCGTCCGCGCCGTCTTCCTTTACTTCCCAGAGCTTGAAATCGATGCCGCTGCCGCCGTGGAGGCTGTTTTCGCCATCGTTGACGGTGACCTGATACTGCTTGCCATCGAGCGTGAAACGGCCTTTTTCGATGCGGTTTGCAACTCTGCCGATCGTTCCGCCGAGGTGGTTGCCGCCTTCGAGGAAACCCTCTACGGTATCGTAGCCGAGGATCACGTCGCGCATGTTGCCGGCTTTATCCGGAACGTCAATCGAAACGAGCGTTGCGCCGAGCGAAAGGACCTTGACCGCCATGCCGTTTTTATTTTTCAGCGTATACGCCTCGACCGCTCTGCCATCGGGCATTTTGCCGAACGGTTCTTTTATAATCATCGCAAATTTCTCCTTTGCTTTTATTTTCTGCATTGATTTTAACCCATTGCCGTCAAAATTGCATTCGTCTTTTTCAACAGATTCCGCGCCGGAATTTTGGCGCATCTGCCAACACAATGGCGCATAGGTTTTTCTTGAGAAACGTTTGATTTTATGATAAACTTGATAAGGAATCTTGTCGCTGTTTGTCTACTCCACAAAATAGCTTGCAGCGGCGAACAAAAAGGAGGAACCATCCGCGGACTTGCGGTGCGGCATTGTGGAGACATGCCGTAGTCGGCAGCAGAGAAGCTGCCGCGAGGTGCAGCATTGCGGAGGCAGCTGCATCAAAGTCAAACAGTTATGTCGAAAGTACTGCTCAAAAACATCAAGAAGGTCTATCCCTTCAGCGGCGACGAAAAGAAGCGCGCAAAAAAGCATGCTGAGAACCCCAACCGCCGGGCAAATCTTCAGATCACTGAAGAGGGCGTTGTTGCCGTTCAGCAGTTTACGCTGGAGATCGCAGACAAGGAATTTATCGTTCTCGTCGGCCCGTCCGGCTGCGGTAAGTCCACAACGCTGCGCATGGTTGCCGGCCTGGAAGAAATTACCGACGGCGAGCTTTGGATCGGCGATAAGCTCTGCAACGACATCCCCCCGAAGGACCGCGATATTGCGATGGTTTTCCAGAACTACGCGCTGTATCCCCACATGACCGTTTATGACAACATGGCTTTCTCTCTGAAGCTGAAGAAAGTTCCCAAGGACGAGATCGACCGCAAGGTCCGCGAGGCTGCCGAGATCCTCGACATCACCGAGTACCTCGACCGTAAGCCGAAGGCTCTTTCCGGCGGTCAGCGCCAGCGTGTTGCGATCGGCCGCGCGATCGTGCGTGACCCCGCAGTCTTCCTGATGGACGAGCCGCTGTCGAACCTCGACGCGAAGCTCCGTAACCAAATGCGCGCGGAGATCATCAAGCTGCGCAAGAAGATCAACACCACCTTCATCTACGTTACCCACGACCAGACCGAGGCTATGACGCTCGGCGATCGTATCGTTATCATGCGCGACGGCTTCATTCAGCAGGTCGGCACGCCGCAGGAAGTTTTCGGCCATCCGGCGAACCTCTTTGTTGCAGGCTTCATCGGCACGCCGCAGATGAACTTCTTCGAAGATGCAAAGCTCGTGAAGGAAAACGGCGAATACGCCATCAGCGTTGCAGGCCACACCGTAGCGCTTGATCCGGCTCGCCAGGAAGCTCTGAAGGCACAGAACGCGCCCGAACAGGACGTGATCCTCGGCGTTCGTCCGGTTCATATCAGCCTGGCAGACGAAGGCGTTGCCGGAACGGTTGACGTTTGCGAAATGATGGGCAGCGAGCTGCACCTGCATGCGAACGTTTCCGGCAAGGACGTGATTATCGTTGTTCCCACGACCGACGTTGACGCGGAGCAGTTCGCAGACGGCGACACCCCGATCCACTTCACCTTCGAGCCGAAGCTGATGCACATTTTCAGCAAGGATACGGGTCTGAACCTGTTCTAAAAAAAACAAAAAAGATGGAGTCCTTGATCGCAAGGACTCCATCTTTTTTATTGAAATTCCAGCAGCAGTTCTTTGACCTTTGCCTCCAATGCAGGCAGGCCGTGCGCGCGGCTGCGCGAGCAGACGGACACCGGACCGCCGCAGATGATACATTTGCGCATCTCCGGACGGGAGAGCTTCTCCCCTGCTTCATTCAGCACGTCGATATCGAAAAGCCGACCGGCAGGCGTTGCTTCCTCGATCTGCATGGCGGTTTTTTTCGCGCTCTCAGCCGCACAATCGCAGACGAAGAACGCTTCATATCCCGTTTCCGCGCGGAGGATCTCCTCATAGACAATCGGCAGCGATTCGCGCAGCGCATTGCAGCCGTGATCGAACGCGTGGGCAATCTCCGGCGCGGTTTTCTCTTCGCCGGGGATATTCATCGTAAGGCAAACGAGCGGCTTACCGTACTTTCCCAGCAGACGGCGCTGGGTGGCGGCGCGGTTTTCACGCGCCGCCAAAACCTGCTCTAACGTAACGCTCATTCTTCGATTTGGCGAATCACGTCGATGACGGTATTATCGCGGTACATTGCCACGCCGACGATCTTATCCGTATAGTGGATGGGATCCGGCATGCCGACTTCGGCATAAGCGCGATCACGCAGCTTTTCGATGGTTGTGACGCGGATGCCTGCCGCTTTCAGTTTTTCCGCGATCTCCGGACGGTTGGGGTTGACGGCAACGCCCTGATCGGTAACGAGCACGTCCACCGCCGCGCCGGGCGTGATGACGGTTTGCACGTGATCGACAACGCACGGGATTCTGCCGCGGCAGAGCGGCGCGACGATCACAGAGAGCGATGCGCCTTCCGCCGTATCGGGATGGCCGCCGATTGCGCCGCGGATCACGCCGTCCGAGCCTGTAAGCACGTTGACGTTGAAGTCCGTATCGATCTCCAGCGCGGAGAGAATGACGAAGTCCAGCTTATTGACGGCGCTGTTATGCAGATAGCTTGCGTAATAGACCGCGTCGATCTGCTGATGGAGATGGTTCTTTTTCAGCGACAGCGCGGCATCGAGATCGAAGCTCTGCACGTCGAGGATTTTATCAATAAGCCCCTCCTCGTGCATGGCGCAGATCTGGCTTGTGATGCCGCCGAGCGCGAAGCGCGCGTGGATGCCCTGATCAATCATCTTCTGGCGCAGGAAGCGCGCCACGGCAAGCGACGCGCCGCCGGAGCCCATCTGCATGGTGAAGCCGTTATAGAGATACCCTGCCGCCTCAACGACGTTTGCTGCCGTTTCCGCGATCTTCAGCTCCTTCGGGTTTTTCGTATAACGCGTTGCGCCCGACATAATGCCGGCGGGATCGCCGATGTCTTCGACTTCGACAACGTAATCCACGCTGCTTTCGGGGATTGCGAACGGCGCGTTCGGATACGGGACGATATGGTTCGTCAGTACGATAACGTGGTCGGCGTATTTCGCGTCCGTTCTCGCGTAACCGAGCGAGCCGCAGGCGATGCCGTCGTCATCCTCGCGGCTGTAGCCGTTGGCGTTGCCGTAGGGATCGCAGGAGGGCGCGCCGAGGAACGCTACGTCGATATGCAGAAGTCCGCTCTCGATGGCGGCTGCTCTGCCGCCGTGGCTGCGGAAGACGATGGGGAACTCCATCAGACCGCGCGAGATTTCCTCCGCAAGCTCTCCGCGGAGTCCGGACGTTTCGATATGCGTAACCACGCCGTTTTTGATATGCTGAATCAGCGGCGCATGGACGCCGGCAAGCGAGCTTGCGGCGACGGTGAGGTTTTTGAAACCCATCTCCGCAAGCGTATCCATGACGAAATTGAGAACGTGGTCGCCATTGCGGAAATGATGGTGGAAGGAAACGGTCATGCCGTCCTTGAGGCCGGAGGCGAGGATCGCCGTTTTCAGATCCTTAACGATCTTATTTTCGCCCTTGGTGCGCTCATCGAAGGTTGCGGACGTTTTCGTGACTTTCCCGGAGCAGACGCCGCGGTTGCCGATCTCTTCGATATGCGGAATTTTTTTCAGATCCATGGCTCAATCCTCCCCGTCATCCATGCGCAGGCCGGCTTCATGGAGCGCGATCAGACGCTGCGCGCGCAGGACGACCGGCTTATCGATCATCTTGCCTTTGAGACTTGCGACGCCGCTGCCGCGCTTTTTCGCGTCTTCGATGGCTTCCATGATGGCATACGCTTTATTGAGATCCTTCTCGCTGGGCATAAACACTTTATGCAGCGGCGCAATCTGGCGCGGATTGATGACGGATTTGCCATCAAAGCCGAGCTTTTTGATCAGCGTTGCTTCCGCGATGAAGCCCTCTTCATTATTCACGTCCGAATAGACGGTATCGAGCGCGGCGATGCCTGCCGAGCGCGCGGCATTGAGGATCATGCTTCTTGCAAACAGCAGCTCGATGCCGTCGGCACGGGTGGTTTTGAGGTCGGTAACGTAGTCCTCCGCGCCGAGGGCGATGCCGATCAGACGGTCGGACGCGTGGGCGATCTCTCTTGCGTTGAGCACGCCGTTTGCCGATTCGATTGCCGCCATCATGCCGGTAGAGCCGACTTCGATGCCGTGCTTGCGCTCGATGCGTGCGATCTCCTTTTCGCAATCGATCACGTCCTGCGCGCTATCGGTTTTGGGCAGGCGGACAACGTGGACGCCGGCAGGCACGATTGCCTCCAAATCCATTACGCCGAGTCCGGAGGAAAGATCGTTGATGCGGACGACGATCTCCTTATTGCCGAAATTCAGCGTTTTCAGCGCGTTATAGACGAGCAGACGCGCCGTATCCTTTTCGGTATAGGCAACGGAATCTTCCAGATCGAACATGATCGAATCCGCCGGATAGATATGCACGTCGCGGATCATGCCGGGGTTATTGCCCGGCACGAACATCATACTGCGGCGAAGACGGTCTTTTGTATAACGCTTCATTTCTTCGCCTCCCAATGATAGTCGCTCGATTCGGCGGCGCGGTATGCCGCTGCCGCGACGCGGGCGCGGATCGTGCAATCGAGCGCGCCTTTATCGGTGGCTTCGACCTCGGCGTTTTCAACGCCGAGCTCTTCGAGCGTTTCGGTGATGACTTCGCGGATGCGGCGGCCGTACTGCTGCATAACGTTCGATTGCAGCGCAATTTGGATGCCGCCGGATTTTGCCGGCTTGATTGAAACCAGAACGTCGTTAGACTCCATGGTGCCGGCTGTAGACGGTACTTTCAGTTTCATAACAGCCGCTCCTTACGCCAGTTTCTTTGCAAGACGCTCTGCGATTGCATCGAGGAAGCCCTCGGAATCGGTGGCGGTTGCCTTGAAGCCCGGCTCGACAAGACCGACGAGGTCTTTCGTCATGATGCCATCGTTCAGCGTATCATAGCACGCCTGCTCCAGCTTTTCGCCAAACGCGATCAGCTCGGGAAGCTGATCGCGCTCGCCGCGCTTTTTCAGCGCGCCCGACCACGCGAAGATGGTTGCCATGGAGTTGGTAGAGGTCTTTTCGCCCTTGAGATGGCGATAGTAATGCTTGGTGACGGTGCCGTGCGCCGCTTCGTACTCCGTCGTGCCGTCCGGCGCGACAAGGACGGAGGTCATCATGGCGAGCGAACCGAACGCCGTGGAGACCATATCGCTCATCACGTCGCCATCGTAGTTTTTGCAAGCCCAGATATAGCCGCCCTCGCTGCGGATCACGCGCGCGACAGCATCATCGATGAGCGTATAGAAATATGTAATGCCGAGCTCCTCAAATTTTGCTTTATAGTTTTCGAACTCTTCCTCAAAGATCTTTTTGAATTCGCCATCGTAAACCTTGGCGATCGTATCTTTTGTGGAGAACCAGAGGTCCTGCTTTGTATCGATTGCGTACTGGAAGCAGGATTTTGCGAACGAACGGATGGATTTATCCTTATTATGCTGTCCCTGCCAGACGGTGGGACCGTCGGTCTTCTGGACGGTAAGCGTTTTTTCCTCGCCGTTTTCGCCCTTGAAGGTCATGGTGCAAACGCCGGGCTGCTCGGTGCGCATATCGACGCTTTTATACACGTCGCCATACGCATGACGGGCAATCGTGATCGGCTTTTTCCAGTTCTTCACGACCGGCTTGATGGCATCAATCGTGATCGGCGCGCGGAAGACCGTCCCATCAAGGATAGAACGGATCGTGCCGTTCGGGCTTTTCCACATCTCGGTGAGCTGCGGATACTCTTCCATACGCTGCTGGTTGGGCGTGATGGTTGCGCACTTGACGGCTACGCCGTATTTCTTCGTTGCGTTTGCGGCATCGACCGTAACCTGGTCCTTCGTTTCGTTGCGATGGAGCAGACCGAGATCGTAATACTCGGTTTTGAGATCCACGAACGGCAGGATCAGCTTATCTTTGATCATCTGCCAGAGAATGCGAGTCATTTCATCGCCGTCCATCTCGACGAGCGGCGTTTTCATCTGAATTTTAGCCATGGTAGTTCCTCCTGTTTTTATAGATTGGTTACTGGCGGTTGGCGTAGTAGTTCATGAGGCAGCCATCAAGGATGATCTGCTTTTCATCTTCGGTCAGGCCGCCGATATGGAGCATGAGATCTTCCACCGAGCCGTCCTTGCGGATGACCTTTGCCGGGAAATCGGTATCCCCTGCCTGCACCTTCGCGCGAACGTCGGGAACGAAGACGCAGTCGCCCTCGGTATATTCAAACTTCGTGCCTTGGTCGATCGTGAAGGGCAGGATGCCCCAGTTGATGCAGTTGGAGCGGTAACGCTTCGTTGCGTACTCATAGCAGATATTCGCAAAGCCGCCGAGCACCTTTTGGCAGGACGCTGCCTGCTCACGGGCGGAGCCGTCGCCGGGTTTATGGGCGAAGACGCACGAGCCGAACTGCGTTTTTGCCGCGAGCGCTTTACCATCGCCGACCTTGGAGAGGATGGCTTCGACTTTCTCAGAGCCGCCCTCGCGCCGCTTGGCTTCTTCGGCTGCGACCGCCTTTGCCTTGGGCACATAATCCGGGCAGCGGCGCGAAAGCGCAAATTCGCTCAGGCGCAGCGGATTGGAACGATAGCTGGAGGTTTCGCCGGAGGGAATCAGCTCATCGGTGGTTGTGACGGGATCATGGATAACCGCCGCAAGCTCAACGAGCAGGTTTTCCGTAAGCGCGTACATTTTGGGCCAATCGGTGATGTTCGGGCCCATGACGAGCTCTACGCTGGGATCGGCTTTGCCGAAGCCATAGTAAAGCCGGCGATCATAGACGGTTTTATCGAAATGGTATTCGTGCGGCGTGAAATCGTAATCGATATCGGTTGCGGCGGTGATTTTGCCGCCGTTTGCCGCCGTTGCGGCAATGGAGCGCGCGTCCATCAAGCAAACGCCGGAGAACTGCCCCTCGCCGGGCTTGGAGCCTTCGCGGTTCGGGAAGTTGCGCGTTGCGTGACGGAGGGAAAGTCCATTATTGGCAGGAACGTCGCCTGCGCCGAAGCACGGACCGCAGAAGCTCGGCTTAATGATTGCGCCGGCTGCAAGCAGCTCCGCCGTTGCGCCGATTTTGGTAAGCTCCAGAGAGACCGGCACGGACGTGGGATACACGTTGAGCCCGAATTCGCCGCAGCCGATGCTTTTGCCTTTGAGGATCGCGGCGGCTTCATCGATGTTATCAAACAGGCCGCCGGAGCAGCCGGCGATCTCGCCCTGGTCCGCCCAGACGCCGCCATCGTGAATCTTCTGCGTGAGGTGCGGATTGGCTTTCTTGAACTTTGCCGCGGCTTCCTCCTCAACCTTTTTCAGAAGCTCTTCCGCGCGTTCGTTGAATTCATGGATTGTATAGGCGTTGCTCGGATGGAACGGCAGCGCAATCATGCTTTCGATCTTACCGAGGTCGATCTCGATCAGCGCATCATAATATGCGCCGTTTTCCGGCTGGAGTTTCTTGTACTCACCTGCTCTGCCGTGGGTTTTATAGAACGCTTCGGTGGTTTCGTCCGTTTCCCAGATGGAGGAAAGGCAGGTGGTTTCAGTCGTCATGACGTCGATGCCGTTGCGGAAGTCCATGGGCAGGTTCTTGATGCCCGGGCCGACGAACTCCATGACTTTATTATTGACAAAGCCGCTTTCGAACGTTGCCTTGACAAGCGCAAGCGCAACGTCGTGCGGACCGATGCCCTTACGCGGCGCGCCGGTGAGATAGACGAGGACGACTTCCGGCATTTTGCTGTCCCACGTGTTTTTCAGAAGCTGCTTCGCAAGCTCCGGTCCGCCTTCGCCGACCGCCATAGTGCCGAGCGCGCCATAGCGCGTATGCGAGTCAGAGCCGAGGATCATTTTGCCGCAGCCTGCCATCTCTTCGCGCGCATAGCTATGGATAACGGACTGGTTTGCCGGGACGAAGATGCCGCCGTATTTTTTCGCGGCGGAAAGACCGAAAACGTGATCATCTTCGTTGATCGTGCCACCGACGGCGCAGAGGCTGTTGTGGCAGTTGGTGAGCGCATAAGGGATCGGGAATTCCTTCATGCCCGACGCTCTCGCCTGCTGGATAATGCCGACGTAAGTGATGTCATGCGAGAGCATGGCATCAAATTTGATTTTCAGATTCTTCTCATCGCCGGAGACGTTATGCGCCTGCAAAATCCGCCATGCAAGCGTTTTCTTTTTCGCCTGCTCAGCTTCTTCCTTGCCGGCTGCCACCGGCTTTCCGTCTACAAGATAGACGCCGTGGTTCGTTAACTGAATCATAGTTCCCTCCTGTTGATTCGGCATCGCGCCGTTTTCATACCGTAATTATACCAACTCGGCAGAGTGTGTCAAGAATAATGCGAGAAAACTTGCAAACTTTTTAGATAAAAATTTACCGTATTTTCGTATAAAATACCAGTTTTGCAAATCTAATTCTTAGATATTTCATTTTAGGCGCTGTTTGGTATCAAAATGACTAAAATCTTGCATTTTGGAAGTGGGGTGACTTGCAAAAAAGGGCAGAATTGTTATACAATCCGCCCCTTGTCATTCTTTTTACGCGGCGCTCTTTTTATACGATTCTATAAACACTATAACAAAAAGGGTATCACAAAACAAGGGACGGATCGCATGCGATCCATCCCTTGCAATCATTCTTTATGATTTTGTTTTGCCAGCTCCATCAGTTCTTCGTATTTACTGACGATGTAGGCGTAGTTTTCCGGACGGTGGGGTACGGTGCAGTTCGAGCAATCCTTGCACTCCCCTGCCAGGTACCGGAAGTTGCCGCCGCATTTATCGCCCAGCGCATAGAGCGGACAATAGCAGAACAGGCAATTGAAGCTGTCCGGATCGTTCGTTTCATGGCAAGGGAAAAACTGGCAGTCTTTATTATTGAAGAAGCAATAGCTGTTATTCATTACTTTTTCAGGTTCTTCTTCGCCTTGCGGAGGGCAAGAATGCGGTTCATTTCGTTATAGACGATCATATAGCCTTCGTCCACGCCCATGCCCGGCTTTGCGAGGATCTGCGCCGGCTGCGTTGCCATTGCGCACTGCACGCAAACCTGCGCGCTGCGGTCGGTTTCGTTGCAGGTGCCGCCCTGGTATGCGCCCATGCCGTGCGCCTTGCAGTAAAGAACGGCTTCGATCGTATTATTGATGCCGCCGAGATCGGGCGTTTTGATCTGCACCATGTGGCCGGCGTGGTTATCGGTGAAGTACTTCACGTCGTCAAGCGTATTGCACCATTCATCCGCAACAAGCTCCACGTTGATGCCGCGGCGGTCGAGCTCTTCGGTGAGTCCTTTAAGGGCAATCATCTGGGTTTCGCGGTCGGTATCGCAGTCCATCGGGCCTTCGATGCGCAGATGGAACGGCTTTGCAATCTCCTCGAGCTTTGCGAGGTAATCCGCCATTGCCTTATAGTTGTTATTGCCGAAGGCGGCGCCGATCGTGCCGTAAACGTCGATATGGAAGATGGGGCTGTAGTTCGGATCCTGGCGGTTATTGAGGATACGGTCGCGCAGCCACGCAACGTACTGTTCCAGCTTTTCGCCCTTAGGACCAAGCTTCGTTTCAACGTTGTTAATCAGTGCGTGCGGCAGGACCTGCGCGCCCTTGATGATCATTTTATCGGAGTTATCGTAGCGGTCATCGCCGGACTGGGTGAAAATGTCGATGGGATGATCGGAGACGGTGCAGCCGTATTCATCGGCGACGACTTCGCACATCAGACGGCCCGTTGCCTTTGCGACGGCATCGAGGATCGCCTGGCTGACGCCGTAGCGGATGGCAGTATGCAGCCGCTTGCCGTTTACCTGGATCGCTTCCATCATTTCCGCAAGCACCTTGAAGTTATCGGCTTCCTTGCCGACGAGCTGCGGCTTGATGTACTGATCGATAACGGGGATGAAGTCCTTTGCAAGGAAGAGCGGATCTCTGCCGCCTGCGCCGGAATACTGAACGGCCGCGCAATCACCGAAAGCGATCTGACCGTCCTCGAGCAGGATCTGCACGGAGATGGACTCGCCCGGCATACGGATGGAGGTGAAGCCCTCAGTGACGGGTTTTCCGGTGTAGAAAACGCCGTCGTGACCGGCGCCCTGCTTGATGGCGCGCTGATCATCGAAATAGAAGCCGGTACGGCCTGCGGAGCAGATAACGTCTACGATTTTCATGGAAATTGCCTCCTAATTTAGTTCTGTTTGACGGCTTTTTCAGCCGGAAGTTTTTGCGGTTTTCGGGCGGCCGACGAGGTGGCCCTTGCCGATGGCGTAAACATCGTCGATGACCATCTGGAACGACGGGTTGCGGTTTTCAACCTTGCCGCGCTGCTCCATCTTTTCACGATGGAAGTCCTTGAGGTCCTTCGGCATGGGCAGGTTGCCCATCTCCAAGATGCGGATTGCGCCGTCGTTATCGCGCGCGGGGAGCATCAGTCCTGCGTTTGCCGAGCACGGCGCGAACGGGATATCCAGAACGCCGGCTTCTACGCCGCGGCAGCAGCCGACGGCGATATCGCCTTCGCCAAGCTCGAAGCATTTATCAACGATGCAGCGCGTTTCGCGGCGGATGATTTCTTTTTCCTGCTCCAAAGTATCGGCTTTGAACGACTGGTCGGCAAGCATATTGACGACCTGCTTCGTGCAGCGGCAGCCCTCGGCGTTGGCTTCCATCGTGGGAATGCCGACCGCTTCATGCGGACTTTTGACGATGACCTTCGTCGCCTTGGAGAGCGCGGCGGTTGCCGCGCCCCAGGAAATGACGCCGAATGCCTGCGCTTCATCCGCCGGGAAACCGCCCATCCACTCGTGGAGAACGGTTGTAACCTGCACGTCCGTATAGCCGTATTTTTGCAGGTATTCATCGGTCAGCTCTTCGAGCGTGCGGATTGCAGCCACGTCCTGGACGAGGTTGCCGCACTGACCGTAGCCGACGGTGATATTCTTAACGCCCTGCTCGGCTGCGAGCAGCGCTTCGATGATGGCGACCGCATGGGAAATGCAGGGCGGAACGAGCGTGCCGGTAAGCGGACCATAGGGCTCGCGGTTGATGGAAACGCCGTTTTCTTCATACCAGCCGGTGAGGCGGTCAACATACTGCCAATCCCAGATGGTTTGCTCCATGGGAACGTTTTTGCAATACGGCAGATTATACGACACGCCGCCGCCTTCGTAGCTTGTGAAACCGCCGGCATAGGCGATCTCGGTGAGCAGGCGCGCATCGGGCGTGCCATGGCGCACCTGAATGGGCGTATTGACGGACTCGGTGACCATGCGGCACTTTGCGACGCCGTGGTTGACAGCCGGGAAGCCGTTCATCAGCGCACGGCCGAGGCGGATGGATTCCTTGATGCCGACTTCGCCCTCTTCATAGCGGTTCTGGCGCGTGTAGCTATCGATCGTAGTGGGCAGCAGATCGACATGACCGTACTTTTCAAGGTACTGCATGAGCTTGATATGCTCTTCCACAACGGGAACGCCGGCACGCGGCTGGATCAGCGTGCGCCCCTCGGCTTTCGCCTTGAGCAGCTTTTCGCCGAATCGCCGCTGCGACGGGATCTGCTTCTGATACGCGATTGCTTCGGCAAAGTCAACGTCCTTGCCGGTGGGCCACTGGGCGAGGACCTCCGCGCGAAGCTTCGCGAACGTTTCTTCCGATAAACGCTTATTTTTAATTTCCATAATCGTTTCTCCTTTATATCAAACCGGCATTCCGCAGCAGCCGGACGGCATATCCGGGGTGAACTGCGGCGCGGTTTGCGTCATGGCGGATACCTGCTCGCCTTCATCCGAAAGCTCGCGTTTCATGATGCGCAGGGCAATTTCGGGATAATACTCGGAAAGCAGCCCCATGCCTGCAAGGATATATTTCCGATCAACGAGGATCCTTGCGCGCTGCGGCTTGAGCGACGAGGGATTTTGTGGATCAAACAGCGCATGGGCAGCGATACGGTCGGTTTCGCGGGTGTGGATCAAACTGCCGCCCGTTACGACGATCTGCCGGCAGCGCGTCATATCCTTGCCGGACTGGACGTAGGTGACGCCGAGCATCGTATACGCCTCTTCGATTTTTCCGACGTGGCGCGTGACGGCGGTATCGATCGCCATGCTTGCAAGCGCGTGATCGAGCCGCTCCCACTGCTCGTCCTGCGGAAGCGCATCGGTATGCGATCCGAGGTAATCGACCATTTCCTGCGCGCGGTTTTTTTCGATGCCGGAAAGCTCCGCGATCTTTGCGATGCCGCAGGCATCGACGATGCCATGCACGCTGTAGCGCATACCGACGTCGCCTTCGACCGTCCGCTTGACGTACGGCTCCGGCAAACCTTTATAGACGGTATTTGCCTTGCCGGGCTTGCCTTCGGCAATCGTATAAACGTCGGTTGTTGCGCCGCCGACGTCCACCGCGAGCAGCTCGCCGATGCCGCTTTCCCCTTCGCAGCCTTCGGCAAGCAGACGCATGGCTTTCATCATGGCGGAGGGCGTTGGCATCAGGATGCCGGAGATCAGCTCGGATGCTTTCGTTAAGCCCTTTGCGCTGACGATGCGATCGAGGAAAATCTCACGAATCTGCTTTTGCGTTGGCTCGATATTGAGCTGACCGAATTTCGGCATGACGTTTTCGCAGATGAAGGTTTGATGGGTCGGCGAGAGGATCTCGCTGCACTGACGCGCGGCATTGCGGTTGCCGGCAATCACGACCGGAAACGCGCCCTTGACGCCGGCAAGCGTTTTCGCGTTATGCAAAATGCATTCGGTATTGCCGCCGTCCGTTCCGCCGACGAGCAGAACGATATCCGGCTTGGCATTTTCGATCTCGGCGGCGTCATCTTCCGTCATTTCGAAGGAATAAACCTTGATGATCTTTGCGCCTGCGCCGAGCGAAGCCATTTTTGCTGCTTCAGCGGTCAGCTCCGGGACGAGCCCGCTTGTGACCATCTTTAAGCCGCCGGCAGCCGACGAGCAGGCGTAACGCTCGACGTAATCGAGCTTACCCGTTTGCGCCTCCAATTTGGAGATCGCCTCGGCAAGGCCGTCGCCGACGTCGGTTTGGACGGTTGTATAGGCAGCCGCCGTGCCGAGCAGACGCTCGCTTTCGAGATCGACGACAGTTACTTTTGTATTGGTACTGCCGAAGTCAATGAGTAAAACAGGTTTCATGCTCAATCATCCAAGTGCAGGTCTTCATGCAGCGCCGCAATATCGACTTCCGGCAGCGTGCCGGGGCCGAAGACGCGGTCGAATCCCATTTCCTTGAAGCGCTGCTCAACCTCGGAAAAGTCCTGTTTGCCGATAACGACGTTGCCGCCCACGTAGAGCAGGATATCCTTTAGACCGGCTTCATCGCATTTCTCGCGCAGGCCGCGGCAGTCCAGCTCGCCCTGACCATAGAGGGAGGAAACGAGGATCGCGCTGGCATTGGATTCGATGGCAGCCGCGATGAACTCCTCCTGCGAGACCATAACGCCCAGATTGACGACGTTAAAGCCGGCATCGAGGAACGCACGGTAGAGAATTTTGTTGCCGACGGCATGCACGTCGGCACCGATGACGCCGATGACGATTGTTTTTTTCTCCATAGCAATTTTCTCCTGACAAATCGCAATTTGGTATGTATCTATATCTTAAATTGTACTATATCATTTGTCAATCCATGCGGGGCGATTTCTTGCGATCAAAGGGGATATTTTTTGCGATTTCCGCACAAAAAACACGGCAACCGATTGGGTACCCAATCGGTTGCCGTGTTTTGTTTTGATCTTACAGCGTTTGTGTGCCTTTGCGCGCATAGTTCGGCAGGAGCAGCGGAGAAACCGCATCGCTTTCCGCTTTCGCGTCTTTCAGCTCTTTCGCGTAAGATGCGACGTGGTCGATATTGAGCGATTTGCCGAGCGTGACGGTTTTCGCCTTTGCGCTGGCGTTCTGGCCTGCGCTGCGCCCGAAGACGACAACGTCGAGCAGGCTGTTGCCCATGAGGCGGTTACGCCCATGGATGCCGCCGACCGCCTCGCCTGCAACGAACAGGTTTTCAATATCCGACTGCCCGTCGTTTCCGATGCGGATGCCGCCGTTTTGATAATGCAGCGTGGGATATACGAGGATCGGCTCGGTGCGGAGGTCGATGCCGTATTTGCCGAACATACGAAGCATTGCCGGAATGCGCTTTTCGATCGTGCCGGCGCCGTGCTTCATTTCGATCATCGGGGTATCGAGCCAAACGGCATAGCCTGTCGGCGTTTTGACACCGTTCCCGCGGTCCGAGCATTCCCGAATGATGGATGCTGCGGAAACGTCGCGCGTTTCAAGCGGGTTCATAAACACTTCGCCCTTGGCGTTAATGAGCATTGCGCCGAGCGAACGCACCTTTTCGGTGACAAGCGCGCCGAAGATCTGCGCCGGGAACGCCGCGCCCGTAGGATGGTACTGGAGCGTATCTGCGTAGAGCAGTCTTGCCCCGGCACGGTAAGCGAGGATCAAGCCGTCCGCCGTTGCGCCGTAATGGTTCGACGTGGGGAAGCCCTGATAATGCAGCCGTCCTGCGCCGCCCGTTGCGATGATGACGGTTTTGGCGCGCGCGATAAGCAGCTCCTTCGTTTCCATGTTCATGAGGACTGCGCCGGCGCAGCGTCCCTGCTCGTCTTTGAGCAGTTCGATTGCGGCGGTGAAATCAACAACGGTGATGTCCTTGCGGTTGAGGACTTCATCGCGCAGCGTGCGCATGATCTCCGCGCCGGAATAGTCCTTCGCAGCGTGCATACGCTTGCGCGAGGTGTCGCCGCCATGGGTTGTGATCATGGTGCCGTCCGGCGCTTTATCAAATTCAACACCGAGCTCGGAAAGCCACTTGATCGCTTCCGGCGCTTTGGTGACGAGCTGATAGAGCAGCTCCTTCTGCGCGGCGAAGTGGCCGCCGCCGTAAGCATCGAGGAAATGCTGCGCCGGCGAATCATTCGGCTTATCGGCAGCCTGAATGCCGCCTTCCGCCATCATGGTATTGGCATCGCCAACGCGGAGCTTTGTGACGAGCAGAGTTTTCACGCCTGCGCGGCTTGCTTCGATTGCCGCGGAGCAGCCTGCGCCGCCGCCGCCGATGATCAGCACGTCCGCCTCATAATCCGGCGAAGTGAGATCGAGGGTTTTGCCCTCCAGGCGGGAATGCCCCTGCAGGAGCGCCGCAAGCTCGGTGGGGACTTTATCGCCTTTATTCGCGCCGACTTCCAGCACGCGGAACTCTTCCCGGCGATAATCGGGATGGTAGGTGGCGAGCAGCTTTTCTTTCTCATCCGCGGTCATACGGCGCGGATCGAGCTTCACGTTTTCAGCGCGCGCAGCTTCCACAAGCTTGATCGAATCGCGCATTGCCTGATCTTGATACATCTCTCGTCCCCTCCTTACTTTTCGATTTCGCGGTTGTTATAGAGCTCTTTGATCTCTTCGAGCGGCTTATCCATCAGCGAACGGATCATATCTTCAATCTTGCCCTCTTCGATTTCTTTCACGCGCGCATCGAGATGATCGCAATGCGGCGCCAAGTATTTGCCGTTGAGCCGGCGCGCGAGCATCGCAACCTGCGGATGCGAAATCTCCGCCGGACAGCGCGAAGAGCAAACGCCGCACATGACGCAGTCAAACGATTCTTCCGCGCATTTTTCAAATTCACCGCGCTGGGCATAGGCGATGTACTGCATGACGTTCAGCCCCTGCGTACACGCCTTCGTGCAGGCGTTGCAGCCGACGCAGGAATAGATTTCCGGGTAAAGCTGCATCATGATCTGCTGCGTGGGCTGGACTTTCTCAACGTCATAGACCTGCTTAATGAGCGGAAAGAACGGAAGCGTTGCGATATAAAGCTGATCTTCCACCTTGGTGGAGCAGGCAAGGCACGCTTTGAGCTCCGTTTGCCCTTTCACGCGGCAGATCGTTGCGCATGCACCGCAGAAGCCGTTACGGCAGCCGCAGCCGCGCACGAGCTGATAGCCAGCGTATTCCATCGCTTCCATAATCGTAAGCGACTCGGGAACTTCATACTTTTTCCCGTATAAATAGATCGTTACCATTTTCTCCATGGTCGCTCTCCTTAATATTCATCCGGCAGTTCATCCAGCTGATCGAGCCGGAAGACCGGACCGTCTTTGCAGATGTACTTGGTTCCGATATTGCAGCGTCCGCATTTGCCGAGCGCGCATTTCATCTTCATTTCCAGCGTTGTATAGATATTGGATTTATCAAATCCAAGCTCCATAAGGCCGGCAAGCGTGAATTTGATCATGATCGGGGGACCGCACATAACGACCGTGCGGCTCGTATCGAAGCCGAGCTCTTTCACATAGTTCGGCACGAAACCGACATGCCCCTTCCACTCCGGCTGCTCACGGTCGATCGTAAGATGGACGGTGATGCCCTCCTCTTTCGACCACTCGTTCAGAATTTCATCGAAATCGACGAGGTCCTGCATGCTGCGAGAGCCGTAGACGATATCAACCTTGCCGTAGTTCGCGCGGTTCGCGCGGACGTAGTTGATCACGGAATGCAGCGGCGCAAGACCGATGCCGCCGGCAACGAACACGAGGTCCTTGCCGCGGAAATCGGTATCCACAGGAAAGCCGCTGCCGTAAGGTCCGCGGATCGTGATCTGCTGGCCGGGCTCCATGGCATGAAGCCAATCGGTAACGCAGCCGCATTTCTTGATAGAAAACTCCAGCGCGTCTTCTTTCGTGGGCGAGGAGGTTATGGAAAAGAGCGCTTCGCCGACGCCGGGGATCGAGAGCATGGCGCACTGGCCGGGAATATGCACAAACGGTTTTTTACCATCCAGCCCCGTGACGGTGAAGGTTTTGACATCCGGCGTATCGGTGCGGATTGCGGTGACAACGCCGAGCATCGGAATGAGCGGTTCACGGTATTCAGCCATTTCCCTCACCTCCGATTGTTTTTGCAACTTTAACGATGTTCATATGGATCGGGCATTTTTGCAGACATCTGCCGCAGCCGACGCAGCCGTAAACACCGTCGTTATTATCCGGGAAGTAGACGAGCTTATGCATGAAGCGCTGGCGGAACCGCTCAAGCTGCGTGGGGCGCGGCTGACCGGCGGACATTTTGGTGAAGTCCGAATACATGCAGCTATCCCAGCAGCGGAAGCGCTGGATCGTATCGCCGGTATTGAACTCGCGCACGTCATAGCACTGGCAGGTGGGACAGACGAACGTGCAGGTGCCGCAGCCGAGGCAAGCCTCGCTCAGCTCTTTCCAGCGCGAATCGTTAAATTTTTCCATCATGTGCGCGCCGTCAAAGCCCGTGAGATCGAGCTTGCCGTTCGGCAGCTTGGAGAGAATTTCGCGCGTTTGCGCCTGCTGCGCCTGAACAGCGGATTCATCGCCATCGGCAAGCCCGGCGATCAGCTTTTCGCCTTTTCCCGTATTGGCGCGGAAGAAGAAGCTATCCTCCGTTTTCCATGCGGTAACATCACCCTTGGGATCGGCAGCGTCAATGCCGAAGGCAGTGCAGAAGCAGGTTTCCTCCGGCGCGGAGCAAGCCATTGTGACGATCAGCGCATGATCGCGCCGCTCTTTATAATAGCCGTCCACAGGATCGGAGAGAAAGACGCGGTCAAGAATCTCAAACGCCGCCGCGTCGCACGCGCGCACGCCGAAGATGACGAAATTCTCCGAAACGTTGCGGTGTTCGATGATCTCGATTTTTTGATCTTGCACCTTGAAATCCACAAGGTTTTCCATTTGCGGAAAGAATAGATCCTTTGCGCTGCGGACGGTATTGAGCTGCTGCGTGAGCTGCACACCCTCCGCCCAGCGCGTAAACTTCGCCTGCCCGGAGGGATCGTCCGACGGCAGGTAGACCGGCATATTCAGCGACTTCAAGAAGCTGTCAAGCTCGGTGATCGGGAGTTTTTTCATTTGCCGTTCCCTCCCCTCGTATAGACAACGGACGGTTCGCAATCGTCCTGCGTGAAGTCCACAAGCGGCGGTCTTGTTTCAAGATCGGCGCCTGCCTGGTATTCGCCGTAAAGCTCATTCGTATCCTTGATGAATTTCCGATTGAGCAGGTGCAGCGGGATATGCTGCGGACAGACGCGGCTGCATTCACCGCAGTCCGTGCAGCGGCCGGCAACGTGGAACGCGCGGATAATATGGAAATTCTGCTCTTCAAAGCTGTTTGCCGCCGCCTTGTTCGCCGTGCCGAGCGTATCGTTATCGAAGACGCACTTTTCGCACGAGCAGGCAGGACATACGTTGCGGCAGGCATTGCAGCGGATGCAGCGCGAAAGCTCCTGCTGCCAGAAGGCAAACCGCTCTTCCGCCGTCATGGCTTCGAGCTTGGAAACGAGATCGAATCTGCCGCAATCGGGATCGTCCTCGCCGTTTTCGCCGAGCAGCTCATCGAACAGGACGATTTTTTTGCTCTTGCAGGTTTTGCAGCGCTCGGAGAGCGCAGCGGCATACGGCACGGATTTTTCGCCGTAGAGCGTTTCGCAGACGAGCGTTTCGCCTTCCTGGCGGACGGCGGTAACGCCCTTTACGCCCTGCGCCTTGATCGCCTCGATATCGCACATGCCATTGCACTGCACGCCCACGACGTGGACGTTTTCACGCACGATGCGGTGCTCCTTGAGAAGCTGGACAAAAGAATAGCTGTCGCACGGCTTCAGGAACGCGGCAATTTTGCCTTCCTTGCGGCTTTCGGCGATAAGATATTTTGAGAGGTTCGCACCGCAGAACGGCGAAAAGACGAAATCTTTTTTGATCTCTTCGACGGTTTCGAAGACTGCTGGCGTAAGGTCATAGAAAAACTCGCCGGTTTTCCAGCCCAGCACGCGCTGAACCTTGCCGCTTTGGAGCAATTCGATGGCTTTTTGCTTTACTTCTTGCATCGCAAATCCTCCAATCTGCGGTTTTCACCGAGTTTTGTGACCGTTTGAACGAAATCGTTCATCGTGGCGGCGAACTTTGCGCCCTCCGCCGCGGAAACCCACTCCACGCGCGTGCGCTCACGCTCGATGCCGAGGTAATCGAGCATCGAGAACAGCAGCGTCATGCGGCGGCGGGCATAATAGTTGCCGGTTGTATAGTGGCAGTCGCCGGGGTGGCAGCCGCAGAGGATCACGCCGTCCGCTCCGCGCTGAAACGCGCGAAGAATGAACATCGGGTTCAGGCGGCAGGAGCACGGAATGCGGATGATCTTGACCTCCGCCGGGTAGTTCAGGCGGTTATTGCCGGCAAGATCCGCGCCGGCATAGGAACACCAGTTGCAGCAGAATGCCACGATTTTAGGCTTAAATTCACCGTTTACTTGCATATGGCATCCACCTCCGCCATGATCTGCCGATTGCTGAAGCCCTTGAGATCCATTGCGCCGGACGGGCAAGCGACCGTACACGCGCCGCAGCCCTGGCAGACAGCCGGGTTGACCTGCGCAACGCGGCGCACTTTCATGCCCTCAAACGTGCGAAACTCCTTATCGGCATAGGTAATTGCGCCGTAGGGACAGACTTTTTCGCAGGACGAGCAGCCGTTGCACATCAGCTCATCCGGCTGCGCGATGCACGGGTTGCCGACGAGCCGGTCTTTATGCAGCAGCCCCATGACCTTTGCCGCGCAGGCGCTTGCCTGGGAAACGGTTTCGGGAATATCCTTCGGCCCCTGGCAGGTACCGGAGAGGAAGATGCCCGCCGTTGCGCTTTCCACCGGACGAAGCTTGGGATGCGCCTCGGTGAAGAAATCGTTTGTATCCATCGGCGTTGTGAGCATGGTTGCCAGCGACCTTGCCGTGGGGTTCGGCTCGATGGCAGCCGCGAGGATCACCATATCCGCATCGATATGGAGCTGCTCGTTTGCCAGCAGATCGGACGCCTGCACCTTGAGCTTGCCGTCCTCCGGCACGATCTTGCCGACCTGGCCTTTTATGTAATGCACGCCGTATTCCTCGGCTGCGCGGCGGTAGAACTCATCAAAGTTTTTGCCGGGCGCGCGAACGTCGATATAGAAGACGTAAACGTCCGTATCCGGGTATTTTTCACGGCAGAGCATTGCGTGCTTCGCGGTGTACATACAGCAGATTTTGGAGCAGTAGGGCTTGCCTCTGCCATCGTCCGAGCAGCGCGAACCGACGCACTGCACGAAAACGAGCGTTTTCGGATGCGTACCATCCGACGGGCGCAGGAGCGTGCCGCTCGTGGGACCGGCGGCGTTCATCAGGCGCTCAAATTCCAGCGACGTGACAACGTCCGGACTCTGGCTGTAGGCGTATTCATCGAACTTCTCCATGGAGATCGGGCGGAAGCCCGTTGCAACGACGATTGCGCCGTAATCCTGCTCGACAAAGGTATCCTGCTGCTTATAATCGATTGCGCCGGCGGCGCAGATTTTGGAGCAGACGCCGCATTTGCCTTCCTGCAGCATCTTGCAGTAGTTGGCATCGATCGTTGCGATCTTGGGAACTGCCTGCGCGAACGGGATATAGACGGCACGGCGATGATCCATGCCGAGGTTAAATTCATTTGGGACGTTTTTCTGCGGACATTTCTCGGTGCAAAGTCCGCAGCCGGTACATTTGGTTTCATCCACATAGCGCGCTTTGCGGCGAATCTTCGCGTGGAAGTTGCCGACAAAGCCTGTGACTGCTTCGACCTCGCTATATGCGTAGATCGTGATATTCTCCTGCTGGTTCGCATCGACCATGCGCGGCGTTAAGATACACGCGGCGCAATCGAGCGTGGGGAACGTTTTATCGAGCTGCGCCATCTTGCCGCCGATTGTGGGCTGGGATTCCACGATATCGACCGGGTAGCCGGCTTCGGCAATATCGAGCGCAGTCTGGATGCCGGCGATGCCGCCGCCGATGACGAGCGCGCGCTTGGTGACGGGCGTTTCGCCTGCCTTGAGCGGCGCATTGAGCTGCACCTTGGCGATGGCGGCTCTGCCGAGGACGATGGCTTTCTCCGTGCCGGTTTCTTTATCCTTATGGATCCACGAGCACTGCTCGCGGATATTTGCGATTTCCAGCATATAGGGGTTGAGCCCCGCCTTCGAAACCGTGCGGCGGAAGGTTGTTTCATGCATCTGCGGAGAGCACGAGCAGATAACAACGCCGGTGAGCGCATGCTCTTTGATCGCGCTTTGGATCAGCTCCTGGCCGGACTGCGAGCACATATACTGATAATCCGTTGCGAAGACGACGCCGGGCTGCTTGCCCAGCTCTTCGGCTACGCGCTTGACATCGACCGTTGCCGCGATATTGCTGCCGCACCAACAGACGAACACGCCGATTCTATGCATCATTTACCCGCACCTCACTTTCTGTATTTCCGAAAGGCGCTTGTGATCGCCTGCTGCGGAAGGTCCGGATTGAGAAGCTCGGGGATCTGCTCGGGCTTCAGATGGTTCATACCCTGCTGACGGATCACGGCAAGCCGCACCGCTTCAATGAGCTGCGCAGGCTTGACGTTTCGCGGGCAGCGCTCAACGCACGCGAAGCAGCTGAGGCAGTTCCAGATACCCTTGGACTGCATAAGCTGCTCAATCTTTCCGCGCTCGACCATATCCACAAACTGATGCGGATGATATTCCATTGCCTCAAATGCCGGGCAGGTTGCCGTACATTTGCCGCATTTCATACATTTTCGAGGGTTGACGCCGGAGCTGTCACGGACGGCATCGATGAGGTTTTCCTGTTTCATTGTTCGAGCCCCTCCATATCTACGCCGAGCGCTTCGGCAAGAAGCTGCGTGAAATCATAGACCGGCAAAGAGCCGTTCTGCTTGAGATTATAGTAGCAGAGCGGACACGCCGTGATCAGCGCCTCCGCGCCGCAGGCAGCGGCATTATCGCAGATTGCCTTTGCGCGCGATGCGGCAAAGGACGAATCCTCCATAGTCACATAGCCGCCGCAGCATTCATTGCGCATGGAATAGATGACCGGCTCCGCCCCGATCGCGCGGAGGAGATTCTCCATGATCGTTGGATTTTCGGCATTATCCATCTGCATTTCCGCGCTCGGGCGGAGCAGCAGGCAGCCGTAATACGCGCCGATCTTTTTGCCCTCAAGCGGCTTTACGACCTTTTCGCGCACGGCATCCCAGCCGATTTTATCGCGCAGAAGCTCCAAATAGTGCAGCACAGTGGTTTCGCCGGCATACGGCGTTTCCGGCTTGAGATAGTTATTGACCTTCGTGCGGATATTTTCATCGCGCTGCATATCGCCGTTGACACGCTTGATAACATGGTGACACGCAGAGCAGAGCGTGACGAGCTCGCCGCCGTTATCGCGCGCGCTCATCAGCGCACGGACAGATGACAGGCGCGTTGCGATCTCATCGCGCGCCATGGGATACACCGCGCCGCAGCACTGCCACTCGGGCAGCTCGCGCAGCTCAACGCCCAGCTTTTCCGCCGCCTTCCGCCCGCAAAGATCAAGATACTTCGCATGGGTTTTCAGCGTGCAGCCGGGAAAATAATTCACTACCATATGTAACACTCTCCTACCGCGAACGGTTAAAACGTAACGCTATCGATCACTTCGCGCAGGCACGCCGCGCTATGCTGCAGCTTTGCGATTTCATCCGGCTGCAGCTGATTCATAATCTTGCCGTGGTTGCCATGCTTGCCGATTATAGAAAGCGTGGAAAGGCACACATCCGACACGCCGTATTCGCCATGCATCATGGTGGAAACGGTGAGCGCGGTGCCAAGGCCGGACTGAATACACTTGATGATGTGGCAGACGGCGATTGCAATGGCAAAGAACGTTGCGCCCTTTGCTTTGATGACCTGACCGCCCGAGGTTTTGACGAACTGCTCAACCTCCGCTTCGTCCGTTGCCGGATCCCAATGGATCTCGCCGATCAGACGGGAATCATCGCTCAGGCGATAATCCGTTATGTGGTTATTGGCAATCGTTGCGAGCGACCACGGCACAAACGAGCTATCACCATGCTCGCCGTAGACGTGCGCATGGACGTTTTTCGGGCTGATGCGGAAACGGCGCGCAAGCTCCGTTTGCAGGCGGTTCGTATCGAGCACAGTGCCGCTGCCGATTATATGATGCTCCGGAATGCCGGAGACTTTATGGAAAACGTAAGTTAAAACGTCAACAGGGTTGGAAACGATAATATACTTCGCGTTCGGCGCGTATTTAACGATTCGCGGCGCAATCTGGCAGATGATGCCAACGTTCGTTTGCGCAAGCTCCAGGCGCGTCTGCCCCGGTTTGCGCGGAACGCCTGAGGTGATTACGACGATATCGGAGCCTTCCGCCGTGCTGTAGTCGCCGGAAGTGACCACCGCAGGCGAACAAAACGGCACGCCCTGGACAATATCCAGCGCTTCACCGAACGCTTTTGTTTCGTTGATGTCGATCAAGACGATCTCACCGGCAAGACCCTGCACCATGATGTCATTGGCAATGGCTGCGCCGACGCTGCCTGCGCCGATAACAGTAATTTTGTTTCCCATGGTTCTTCCTTCCCTTATATGTTGTTTTTATTTGTTTTTATTGGTTTTATTTGGTTTTTCTTGATATTTTCCCTTTTTTTCATTGTTTTTATACCATAATCATGGAATAAGGTCAAGTAAAAAGTAATGTTAGATTTGTCATGTTTTATCAGCATTTCATGCAAATCTTTCCCAGTTGTTACTTCTTTTGCAAAATGCGGCAAAAACGCCGCTGTTTTTTGGTTATTTTACATAATACCGAATTGAAGTCCGCCCCGTTTATTTTACGCTTGCGCATGGAAAAATCCGCCATAGAAAAACAAAAAAGCGAAGCGCAAATTTGCGTTTCGCTTTTTGCTGTTCAGCCGATGATTGCTTTGACGGCATCTTCGAGCGCGGCGGTATCCGCCTGCTCCATATTGCCGCTGTCGCACAGGGCGGCGACCGAAGGATCGATCGGGAGTTTTGCAAGAACGGGAATGCCCATCTCCGCCGCGACGCCATCGATCTTGCTTTCGCCGAAGATCGGATGCGCCTTGCCGCAATCGGGGCAGCGGAAGAAGCTGTAGTTCTCTATCGCGCCAAGGACGGGGATGTTCATCATTTTTGCCATATTGACCGCTTTTTTCACGATCAGCGTGACGAGGTCCTGCGGCGATGTAACGACGACCGCGCCGCTGACGGGCAGCGACTGGAAGACGGTGAGCGGAACATCGCCCGTTCCGGGCGGCATATCCACGAACATATAATCCACATCGCCCCAGCAAACGTCCGTCCAGAACTGTTTGACGGTTCCGCCGATGATCGGGCCGCGCCAGATAACGGGGGATTCCCGATCCGGCAGAAGCAGGTTGACCGACATGACTTCGATGCCGCCGGCGGTTTTCGCGGGGTAAAGCCCGTTGTCATCCGCCTGCACGGTATCGTTTAGACCGAACGCTTTCGGGATCGACGGGCCGGTAATATCGGCATCGAGGATCGCAACGCGATACCCTTTTTTTGCCGTTGCTACGGCAAGCAGCGACGTGACGGTGCTTTTGCCGACGCCGCCTTTGCCGCTCATAACGGCGATGACTTTTTTCACGTTGGAAAATTGGTTCTGCTCGGCAAGGAAACTTTCCGCCTTGCGCTCAGAGCAGTTTTCGGAGCAGCTTTCGCAGCTTCCGCTGCACGATTCACTCATAGGTAAGACCTCCGTGGTTGGTTTTTGTTTAGTATAGCAGATTCGGCTTGCATCGTCAATGCGGCGGTTTGTTGCGGCGGCATGAGGGCATGCCGCCCTACGGGGTGATCGGTAGTGCCGTGCGTTTTCGGGCGATCAATGATCGCCCCTACGGGTGCGGTGCAATTGACAATGGATAATGGGAAGTTGAAAATGCGTTTTCTATTACAAGGGAACGGCATTGTTGTAGATACATTTTCCATTTTCAATTTTGAATTGTCCATTGCCTTTCTACCCCTCAGTCAGCTTCGCTGACAGCTCCCCTCGCAAGGGGAGCCTTTTGGGGGTGCGAGTCTCAAGGGGACTGCGGTTTCGGCGGCATGAGGGCATGCCGCCCTACGGGGTAATCGGTAGTGCCGTGCGTTTTCGGGCGATCAATGATCGCCCCTACGGGTGCGGTGCAATTGACAATGGATAATGGAAAATGGAAAGCTGAAGATTCGATTTTTGTGGAGCGGTGCATTTTTTCTATTGTCAATTTGCAATTGTTCATTGCCTTTCTACCCCTCAGTCAGCTTCGCTGACAGCTCCCCTCGCAAGGGGAGCCATTGGGCGCGGCAACGCTCGCTTGCCGCGTAGGGTTTGAATTGGTTCCCCCCTCTGTCGGCTGCGCCGACATCTCCCCCACAGGGGGCGATATTTCTTGGTGCGTTGTGGGCGCAAAAAAGGGCTGCAATGCAGCCCTTTTTATACGCTCCGGATTTATTCCGCGACGATGAGATAGTAGCTTGCCGGGAATTCATTGCCGACTTCAAACGTCATCCAGCCGTCTTCAAACTTGGCAGGACGCTTGCCCACGTAGTAGCCCTCGGCATTGACGCCCCAGACGGCAAGATCGGTCCGCTCGGTTTTAATGGTGATCTTCGCCTGGATCACTTCCGAGAGAATCGGCGCACGGCCCGTTTCGATCATCTTATCGCCGTCAAACTGCGCATCGGTATTACGCGCGCGGCCGATTGTGGACAAAAGCATATTATCCGATTTTTCGGTGGGATCATCCGTGAGCGACGACAGGACGATCACGCCGAAGTCCGTTTTGCCCTGCACGGCAAGGCCGGAGGTTGCCATAGCATCGCCGCTGCCTGCGGAGAATTTTGCGGCGTTGAGCTTGCCATAGACGGCTTTCGTGCGCGGCGTATCGATGAAGGCGATCTTCTTTTTCATGTTCTTGCGCAGCTCGCCCGTATCGGACTGCAGCACGTTGGGATCATCCGTCCAGACGGGGGTAGCGTCCGTATCGTTATAGCATTCTTCGCAGCCGACAGGCTCTTCGCCCGGAAGAATGGTTGCGACGCGGTGCACGTCCAAAATGCCAGTGCCGGCGAATTTCAGCGCGAGCTTCTGCCGATTTGTGACGTTCATGCCGATCTTGGTATTCGCCGGCGAAACGTCGCCGCGGCGGAAAATCAGCGCGCTATGCTGGAACAGACCGAATTTCGCAGGATCGTTCCAAGTTGTGAAAACGCCCTCGCGGTAGGCGATGCCGCCGATTGTATCGGAGGAGATCTCCTTGCCGAGGATGCTGTTTTTATCGAGGTCGGTGCCGTAGGCGTAGGTATGGATGGCAAGACCGCCCCAGTTTTGCAGCGCGGCAATCGCCGCATAGTAGATCGGGCCTTCGGCGCGGTAGCAGTTCGGCCACGGAATATCCCATTCGGAGATGAAATACGGGCGGTTATTCACGCGCATATAGGTCGGGCCCTTCATCGGGGCTTTCGCCTCGACGATCTGCGCGTTGCCGCAGCATTTTTCCGTTTCGCCCCAGCGCCAGTCATAGAAATAATGATGGTCGTCCAGGAAGTCCATATGCTCCTGGGAGATGACGTTGTCCGGATGCTTATGCGTCCAGTTCGTGCCGGTGATGGGCACTTTTACGCCGATTGCGCGGAGGTGATCCGCCATCTCCTGATAGTAGCTTTCCGTAAGCTCGATCTTAAAATTGACCATCGTTTCGGAGGGATCATACATGCTGTAGGTTTCCCAATCGTAGTCGACGCCTTTTTTCTCGACCCACGCTTTGAAAAGCTGCTTGAATTCCTCGGTATAATACGGGACGTTGTCGCCCTTTTCCGCCGGGAATTCCAGAAACAGATCGCATTCGTTCGTGATCTCGACCATGGCGATAACGGGATCGTCTTTATAGGCAAGGCCGGTATATTTATTGACGCGGTTCCAGATCTGATCGGCAAATTCCTTTTGCAGCTCGATCATGCGGCGATCAAAGATGCTGTAGGGCTTTGCGCTGTCGCCCAGCAGGTTTGCATACGGCACGTCGTCGCCCGATTTGAATCTGCGGTAGGTCATCATATCGAAATAAACGTAGATGCCCTGCTCTTTCAGGCAGTAGATCAGATAATCCAGATGATCGAGCGAGACCGGATCGAGCTCGCGCGAGGTTTTGACGCGCGGTCCTTTCGTATACGAATAGATATTGGGCGTATCCCACTCGGCATCGAGCTGGTGGAACCGGACGAGATTGCAGCCTGCCTGCGCAAGTCTGCGCGCGACTTTTTCGGCATAGTCATGCTCCGGGAAGTTTGCGCCGCCGTTGAAGTTGACGCCCCAGAAACGCGCAAGCGTGCCATCCGCGAAGCTGAAGGCATCGCCGTTTGCCTTGCAGAAGCCATGCTTGCCGGCAGGCTTTTCATCCGCAAAGACGAACGAAATATCCACCGGCATACGATCCGGGTAGGCAGGTGTTTTGATATATCTGGACATTTTCGGTCACCTTATAGCATTGATACTGTTATTCTACCGCGGACACTTTTGCTTTGCAACTCCTGTTGCCGTTTTTTGTGCAATTTGGTTGTTTCTCATGGATTTACGGGTTTGCGTCCGCGTTTCATTGACTTTTTTGCCGTTTTCCTATAAAATATAGGATGCTATTTTTGAGACTGCCCCTCAGGAAGGAGGACACGATTTGATTAAAAAGCTTTCAAAAAGCATTCGGGAATACAAGAAAAGCTCTATTTTGGCGCCGATTTATGTGAGTATCGAGGTCATTTTGGAGGTTGTGATCCCGATGCTGATGGCGATGCTGATTGACGAAGGCATCGACAAGGGCGATCTCGGCAGGATTGCGATGATCGGCGGCTGGCTGGTTGTTTGCTGCCTGATATCGCTTGCCTGCGGCGCGCTCAGCGGCAAGCACGCGGCGCTTGCATCGGCAGGCTTTGCGAAAAACCTGCGCCATGATATTTACTATCACGTGCAGGATTTTTCCTTTTCCAACATTGACAAATTCTCGACCGCCTCGATCATCACGCGCACGACGACGGACGTTTCCAATCTGCAAAACGCCTACATGATGATTATTCGAACGGCTGTGAGAAGCCCGTTTATGCTGGTTTTCTCGATGATTGCGGCGTTTCGCATTCATCCGGAGCTTGCGGCGGTATTTCTCGTTTCCGTGCCGGTTTTGGGCATCGGTATTTTTCTGATTATGCGGTTCGTGCATCCGATTTTCCGCCGCGCTTTTAAGCTGTATGACCGGCTAAACCAGGTTGTGCAGGAGAATCTGCGCGGTATCCGCGTTGTGAAATCGTTTGTGCGGGAAGACCACGAGATCGAGAAATTCAACGGCGTTTCGCAGAAGATTTACAAGGACTTCAAGAAGGCGGAGACGATCATCTCCTTTAACGGGCCGCTGATTCAGCTTTGCGCGTTCGGCAGCACGGTACTGATCTCCTGGCTCGGCGCACGGCTGATTATCCGCTCCGGCGGCAGCGCCATGACGACCGGCCAGCTCCAGGCGATGCTGCAATATACGATGCAGATTCTGATGAGCCTGATGATGTTCTCGATGGTGCTGATGATGATTATTCTCTCGCGCGCTTCGGCAGAGCGCATCTGCGAAGTGCTCGATGAGCAGAGCGATCTCACCTCCCCCGAAAGCGGCGCGGTGCTTGAGGTTGCGGACGGCTCGGTTGAATTCGACCACGTGACATTCTCCTACGCGCGCAAGGCGGAAAAGCCCGTTTTGGACGACGTTTGCCTTTCCATCCGCAGCGGTGAGACGATCGGCGTGATCGGCGGTACGGGTTCGAGCAAATCGAGCCTTGTGCAGCTGATTCCACGGCTTTACGACGTTACGGACGGCGCGGTTAAGGTTGGCGGCGTAGACGTTCGAAAGTATGATCTGCAGGTGCTGCGCGACAACGTTGCGATGGTTTTGCAGAAGAACGTGCTCTTTTCCGGCTCGATCAAGGAAAACCTCCGCTGGGGCAACGAGAACGCAACGGACGAAGAGCTGGTCCACGCATGCAAGCTCGCGCAGGCGGACGGCTTTATCCGGGAGTTCCCGAACGGCTACGATACGCACATCGAGCAAGGCGGCTCGAACGTTTCCGGCGGTCAGCGGCAGCGCCTTTGCATTGCGCGCGCACTGCTGAAAAAGCCGAAGATTCTGATTTTGGACGATTCCACGTCCGCCGTTGATATGAAAACGGACGCGCTGATCCGCAAGGCGTTTGCCGAGGAGATCCCGGACACGACGAAGTTTATCATTACGCAGCGGATTGCATCGGTTGAAAACGCCGACCGCGTTCTTGTGCTTGACGATGGGCGCGTAGACGGCTTCGGCACGCACGAAGAGCTGATGCGCACGAACAAGATCTACAGAGAAGTTTATGAATCCCAGAACCGAAAGGAGGATGCCTGATGCCTCCCGGAGGAAGAATGAGCGGAGAGCATGCCGGCAAGGTGAATCTCAAGTCGCTTGACAAGCGCACGGTCACCCGCCTGCTGAAGTATTTATTCCGCTACAAATTTTCATTTTTGATTGTTTTGGTCTGCATTGCGATCAATGCAATCGCTTCCGTTCTCGGAACGACGTTCTTGAAGAGCATCGTTGACGACTACATCACCCCCCTGCTTTTAACGCCGGACGCAGACCTTTCGGGACTGCTTCAGACCGTTATGCAGATGGGCGCGGTTTACGCCGCCGCCGTACTTGCGGCGCTGCTGCAGGGCATTTTGATGGCGCGTGTTGCGCAGGGCGTTTTGCGGCAGATCCGCGACGAGATGTTTACGCACATGCAGTCGCTCCCGATCCGCTACTTTGACACGCACACCTACGGCGAAGTGATGAGCCACTACACGAACGACGCCGATACCTTGCGGCAGATGATCTCGCAGAGCGTTCCGAACGTGCTCTCTTCGATCATTACGGTAACTTCCGTTTTCGTTGCGATGTGCGTACTGAGCTGGGTTTTGACGGCGTTTACCGTTTTGACGATGATCGTGATGCTCTACGTGATGGGCAAGATCGGCAGCAATTCGGCAAAGTATTTCGTTTCCCAGCAGCAGGCAATCGGCACGCTGAACGGCTACGTGGAGGAAATGATCCAGGGGCAGCGCGTTGTGAAGGTTTTCTGCCACGAGGAAAAGGCAAAAGAGGCATTTGACCGCCACAACGAGGAGCTTTGCGAAAACGCAGGCAAGGCGAACACCTACGCAAACCTGCTCGGCCCGATCATGAACAACATGGGGCACCTGCAATACGTACTGATCGCGGTTGTAGGCGGTGCGGCTGCCATCTTCTCCGGCGGAAGCCTGCTGACGCTCGGCGCAATCGTTGCGTTCTTGCGCTTAAGCCGCGAATTCTCGCGCCCGGTCAGCCAGATCTCCATGCAGCTCAACGCGATTATCATGTCGCTCGCGGGCGCATCGCGGATCTTCAAGCTGCTCGATGAGCAGCCGGAGCCGGACGACGGCACGGTAACGCTTGTAAACGCGAAGGAAGAAAACGGCGCACTCACCGAGAGCGAAACGCGCACCGGCATCTGGGCATGGAGAGTGCCGCAGGAGGACGGCAGCGTTTCCTACGTGAAGCTGAACGGCGACGTTCGGTTCTACAACGTAGACTTTTCCTACGTTGCGGGCAAGCAGATTTTGCACGACGTTTCGCTTTATGCAAAGCCCGGGCAGAAGATCGCTTTCGTTGGCGCGACCGGTGCAGGCAAGACGACGATCACGAATCTCATTAACCGCTTCTACGATATTGAAGACGGCAAGATCCGCTACGACGATATCAACATCAACCGCATCCGGAAAGCCGATCTGCGCCACTCGCTCGGCATCGTTTTGCAGGACGTGAACCTCTTTACGGGGACGGTTATGGAAAACATCCGATACGGCAAGCTGGACGCGACGGAAGAAGAATGTATCGCGGCGGCGAAGCTGGCAGGCGCGCACGACTTTATCAAGATGCTGCCCGAGGGCTACGACACCGTGCTTTCCGGCGACGGCGCGGGACTGAGTCAGGGACAGCGGCAGCTGCTCTCGATTGCGCGCGCGGCGGTTGCCGATCCCCCGGTTATGATCCTGGACGAGGCGACCTCCTCCATCGACACGCGCACGGAGGCGCTTGTGCAGAAGGGCATGGATCACCTGATGCAGGGACGGACGGTATTCGTGATTGCGCACCGGCTCTCCACCGTTCGCAATTCGAACGCGATCATGGTGCTTGACCACGGAAAGATCATTGAGCGCGGCACGCACAGCGATCTGCTCGATCTGAAGGGCACCTACTATCAGCTCTACACCGGCGCATTCGAGCTGGAATAAAAGCAGAAAAAACCGTTGAGGCAAGGGCGTGCTCACTTAAAGATGCGATAGGTTTTGAGCCGCCCTTTTCCGCCATTACTGCATTAAAAGTTGGGGTAATCCGTCAGGATTACCCAAACTTTGTGCTTTGTCATGACGAAAAATTGCTGGCTCAAAACTGATGAGGCGATAAACGCTGCACACTACCGGTTTTCACAGACTCGCTTTTCCCACTGCTTCGTTATGCGGCTTGCAAATACACAAAGTATTTCCTGCGCCGCTTGCCTTGCATTGAAAAAAGCGCGCACTGTGAAAACTGCATGCACCCGTGAGCAAGCAATTTTTAGTCGATATTTGTTTG